>NC_006513.1:3032076-3348115 GCF_000025965.1 Aromatoleum aromaticum EbN1 | reverse complement strand
TTGCCGTCGCGGCGCGCCGTGGTGCGCACGTTCGCGACGTCGCTGCCGCCGCCGGGCTCGGTGACGCACACGGCAATGAAGTGCTCCCCGCTGACGAGCTTCGGCATCCATTTGCGCGTCTGCTCCGGCGTGCCGTTCTTCATCAGCATGTAGGGCCCGCCGGCGCTGCCCGGAACGTAGGGCAATGCGGTGTCGGCGACCCGCGCCTGCTCCTCCATCACGACCACTTCGTGGGCGAAAGTCCCGCCATGGCCGCCGTATTCCTCGGGGATGCCGATGCACAGCAAGCCCAGCTCGCCCGCCTTGCGCCACACTTCGCGGTCGATCTTGCCCTGCTCGACCCAGCGATCGTAATGGGGCGCTACCTCAGTCTCGAAAAAGCGGCGCGCTGTCGTGCGCAGGGCCTCCAGTTCCTCGTTCATCCAGGGGGATCGGTAGGTGGACATTCGCAGGTTCCTCGTGTGTCTTGTTTGTCAGGCAGTCCGGCTCAGGCAACCGCGCCTGATTTGCGCAGCGTGGCAATCGCTTCCGCGCTGAAGCCGAAACCGTCAAGGATGTCGTCGGTGTGTTCGCCGAGGAGCGGTGCGCGCTGGAACACGCCGCCCGGCGTGCGCGTGAGCTTCGCCGGCACGCCGGGTACGGTCACCTTGTGTTTGGAGCCCGGCTGCTCGACCTGCGGCAGCATCTCGCGGATCTGGAAGTACGGATCCTGGAAAATGTCCGCCGAGTCATAGACGGGGGCAAACGGCACTTTGCCACCGAAGATCTGCAGCAGTTCGGCGCGGGTGTGTTCGCGGGTGAAGGACTCGACGACCTCATAGACCGCATCGAAGTTGGCGAGCCGCGCCTGTTCGTTGCAGAAATGCGGATCGTCGATCAGTTCGGGACGTCCGATCACCTCGCAGAACACCGGCCAGTTGCGACCCGGCGGCACGGCAATCACGGCCCAGCCGTCCTTGGTCGAGATGCGGCCGAAGGGGGCGATCTGCGGCAGGCGGCTGCCCGTGGGGCGCGGCACCTCACCCGTATACGTATAGGTGACGGTGACCGTCTCGTTGAGCGCGATCAGGCTGTCGACCATCGACACATCGACGTACTGTCCCTTGCCCGAGGCGCGCGCCTCCCACAGCGCGACCATGGTGGAGAACGCGCCGAACAGCCCCGGTATTGTGTCGCCAGGGCCGCCACCCACCTTGGTCGGGCAATCCGCATCGGGGCCGGTAATGCTCATCAGGCCCCCCATCGCCTGGGCGATGATGTCCACCGCCGGCCAATCGGTATAGGCAGTCTTGCCACCGCGCGGATCGCCGAAACCGCGGATCGACGTATAGACGATGCGCGGGTTGTGATCGGCCAGGGTCTCGTAGCTCAGACCGAGCCGGTCCATGACACCGGCGCGGAAGTTCTCGACCACGCAGTCGGCCTGCTCGACCATCTTGAGGAACGCCTCGCGTCCTTCCGTGCTTTTCAGGTCCAGCACCATGCCGCGCTTGTTGCGATTGCAGCACTGGTACAGCCCGCCGTATTCGCGCGTCGTGTCGTCCTCGGTGAACGGGCCGATGCGGCGCGACACGTCCCCTCCGGGCGGCTCGATCTTGATCACGTCCGCGCCGTGGTCGGCGAGCATCTGCGTGCAGAACGGCGCGGCCAGCGCGTGCCCCAGGTCGAGAACCCGCAAGCCCTTCAGCCCGCCAGTCGTGGAAAATTTGGTCATGGACACCCCATCTGTATGTGTTCTGCTTCAATCACTCTCGACGCGGCCGTGCTTCCCTGAAGCGCAGCCAGATCAGGCGGTGACGACGCGGGCCGCCTTGCCGGGGGTGACCAGGCGCCGGACGAGGTCCTCGTTGAGCTCGATGCCCAGCCCCGGGCCGTCGTTCGGGTACAGGTAGCCGCCTTCGAAGCGCGGCACGTTGAGCGCGATGTCGTTGTCGATGTCGCGGCTGTTGAGGCAGTCGTGGATGTGCAGCGGACCGGCGTTCTCCTGCGGGAACTGCGCAATCCAGTCGTTGGCCGCCAGCAGGTGCGCCGCCGGGCTCGCCTCGAGCCCCGAGCCCACCATGCAGCCGCAGATCACCGGCAGGTTCGCCAGCCGCGCCAGCGTCAGCCAGCGCTGCGCCTTCAAGAGCCCGCCCGCCTTCTGCGTCTTGATCATCAGCCCGTCGGCCGCGCCCTTGTTGATGATCGCCAACAGGTCGTGCAGCTCCTGCGCCGACTCGTCGGCGTAGATCGGCGTGGCGACCTTGCCGCGCAGCCGCGCCATCCCGTCCAGGTCCCACGCCGGCAGCGGCTGCTCGATCTTCGACAGGTTGTACTTCTCCAGCGCGCGGATCGTCGTGAGCGCCTGGTCGTAGGTCCACGCGCCATTGATGTCGATAAACAGATCCACGTCGTCGCCGACCGCGCGACGCACTTCGGCCACCATCGCGATGTCGGCCTTCAGCGGCCCGCCCGCCTTGAGCTTGACGAAGTGAAAGCCTTCCCGCAGCACCGCCAGCGCCTCTTCGGCCACCGCTTCGGGCTCGCCCGCCCCGAGCACCAGCCCCAGCGGAATGCGCTCGATCGTCTTGCCCCCGAGCAGCTGGTACACCGGCACCCCGAAGCGCTTGCCCACCAGGTCGTGCAGCGCAAAGTCCACCGTCGCCTTCGCCTGGTTGTTGTCGCGCGTCAGGATGTCCATCCGCCCGACGATCTTCTCGATCTTCGTCGGGTCCTCGCCGAGCAGCACTTTGGGCGCGAAAAAGTCGCAGATCATCGACGTGATCGAATCCTGCGTCTCGCCGCGATACCACGACGAGGTGTCGCCCGCATCGGCAATCCCCACCAGCCCTTCGTCGCTGTGGAGCTTCAGCAGCACCCCGTCGATGCGCGCCAGCGTCGCCCCCCGCATCAGCTGCGCACGCTTCATCGGCGTCGAGATCGGAATCACTTCCACTTTCGTTATCTTCATAATGACCTCACGTGGTATTCAACTGGCGTCTTGGTATACATCAATCGTATCTGTGAATACCAAAACCGTCAACATGAGTTTTAAACATTTGAATTTCTATTCTTCTAACCGGCTTTCCCGTATGAAAACATGCGCTTATGCGACGTCACCCATGCCAAGGGATGACGTCGAGGCTCTTTTTGTCGTGCAGCACAGACCGCTTCACGCGGCCTCGAAGGGAGAGCGGAGGCGCACAGGCCGGAGGCGTATGCGGATGCCAAGGGAGGACGAGCACCCGCTCCGCCCCGGTAATATCCCGCCCGGATCGAGCCGCCTGGAGCGGAATGACGCAAGCGGCGGGCGGCCTCGAAGATGTTGCCCCGAGAACATCTTCGCGATCACGTAGCGCCCCGCCTGCAGGGCCTGCTCGCCATGCAGTTCGACACGCTCGACCTCGCGGCGGCCGAGGTCGATCTTCAAGCGCCGGCGCAGGAGCGGAGGTGTTTCCTTACCGCTGCGGGGTGAGGTGCATCCACACCGGCAGGCGAACGCCGGCGCGGATCGTCGCGTATTTCATGAAGAAATCCCCGATCGCCGACGTGATGCCAAGCACGGCCATCAGGCCCGTGGACAGTGGCCCGGACAGGCTCGAGAACATCAGCCAGGCGGGCACGAGCACACCGAGCGCTAGCATGCCACCGTAAAAATAGCCGGACATCCGTCCGGCCAGGAGCTCATGCACGGAACGCCGTGCCGCCGCATTGCCGCTGGTCGCCGCGCCGTGAAGCTCCAGCGCGAAGAACAGGCTCACGATGATCGTGATCCCGCCCCAGATCGGCAGCAGCCCCGCCGGCAACGCCTGACCCGAATCCATCAGCCACGCCGTGACGAAAAGGGCCGCGACGCCGCCGCGCAGCGCATAGGCAATGTACAGCGCCGGGTGCAACGGCGAGTTCCAGAACGGTATCGCCTTCGCCGACGTATACACGAAACCCATATAGCCCATCATGATCAGCGTCCCGAGCAGTGCCATCACATAGCCCGCGCTCGCCGGCAGCGAGCCCTGTTGCCACCATGCGCCCGGCCAATGGAGCGGCAACAGGTACAGCGCGGCGCCGGAGAGGAACAGGCTCAAGCCGATGAACCCGCGGGAGATCCACGACGTGCGTACGCGGGTGGCCATGCGCCAGAAGCGGTCGGGCCGGCCGAGAAACCCGAGGTGCGCGATCCCTCCCAGAGCGGCGAGCACAAACGCCACGACAAGGCCCGCCGCCTGCTCGAAGAACAGCGAGAACAGCCACGCCCCGGCCGCGATACCGACGACGAAGTGGCCGATGACGAGAAAGATGCCGCGCCCCTCGCCCCACTCGCGCTGCGGCCGCAGGTCCATCCGCAAATCCTGGATCAGCTGTTCGTACTTCGCATGCGTGTTCATCGATCTTCTCCCGATCAGGCCGGCAGGTAATAAACGGAAGGTCCGGTGCCCAACTCCGGGTGCAGCGGAAAACCGCCGCGGTCCTTGATGAGGCGCGAGACTTCGCTGTTCGGGTCGTCGAGGTCGCCGAAGTAGCGCGCCACGGTCGGGCAGTTCGCGACGCAGGCCGGCTGCTTGCCGGCCTTGACGCGGTCGCGGCAGAAGTTGCACTTCATCACCACGTCGGTCTGGTGGCGCGCGGTGCGCTTCTCCTCGAACGGTGTCGAGCCTTGCGGGAAGTAGTGCTGCGGCTTGTCGTTGAAGTAGCGATTGCCGTACGGGCAGGCCATCATGCAGGTGCGACAGCCGACGCACTTGTCGGGATCAATATCGACGATGCCGTCGTCGCACTTGAAGCTTGCGCCGGTCGGGCACACTTCCACGCACGGCGGGTCCTCGCAGTGGTTGCACAGCACCGGCAGGAACAGTTGTCGCACCGTCGGGAACTGCCCCTCTTCATGCTTGAGCAGCCGGGCGAAGAACACCCCGGGTGGCGTGCCGTTCTCCGCCTTGCACGCGAGCTGGCAGCCGTAACAGGCGATGCAGCGCTTGAGGTCGATCACCATTCCCCATCTCATTTCGCGTTCTCCTCCGCCAGCGTCACCTTGACCCGGGCGCACAGGTCGAGACTGAGGTTGATCGGGCTCGAATGCTCCCAGTCGAGTTCGAGCAAATCATTGAAGAACACGCCCTTGCCTTTCGCGATCGGCATGCCGTCGCCCCAGTGGCCCGCACACGCGGCCACCCCGAGCCCTTCGGGATGAATCGCCTCGGTCAGATGGACCCGGCCGGCGACCTTGCGACCTTTTTCGTTCTCGACCCAGATCCGCGCGCCGTCCTTGAGCCCCTTCTTGCGACCGGTCTCGGCATTGATCGCGATGGTGTAGGAGAAGGGATCGAGCTGCGCGGCTTCATCGAGCCACGGGTTTTCCATCGTGAAGCTGTTGGTGTGCAGGACGTCGCGGTAGTAGAAGGCGTAGAGGTCGAAGCCCGGCTTCTGGCAGCAGTGCGACAGGCAGGGCAGGAAGTCCGGCAGCGGTTCGTAATACTCGGGCGGGATCTTGATGCCACGCGGTGCGGCAATCGCGTCCATCTTCTCGAACACCGGCACAAGGAATTCCCAGTAGACCGGCACGCGCACATCGGCGAACGGCCGCCAGTACACCTCCTCGGGTTTTTTCGGCCACTTGATGACGCCGTGCTCCTTGAACCACTCGAGGCCACGTTCGGGGCCAAAATTGTTTTTCAGGTCCGCGTCGCAGATTTCCTCGAAGCTGTACTTGCGATCGCCCTGCAGGCGGTACGCCCCCTCGAGGTTCATCGCCGCGTTGTAGGCCGCGTTCATGTCGGCACGAATCCCTAGCCGGTCGCCGAGCTCGAGCATCACGTCCTGGAAGCGGCGCTGCTCGCCCACCGGCGGCAGCACTGGCTGGCGGATCGGCCAGCACCATTCGCTGCCCATGCCGGCCGGCAGGCTGAAGATGAACGGGTAGTTCGAGCGCGAGTCGAGCGTCTGCAGGTGGCCGCAGTCGGGCAACACGATGTCGGCAAAGCGCGTCGTCTCGGTCTCGAAGAGATCGATCGACACCATGAACTTGTAGTCGGCGAGCGCCTTGGCGACCGCATCGCGGTTGCCGACGCTCATCAGCGAATTCGCGCCGAAATTGAGCATCACCTCGGGCCGGTACGGCAGCTCGAACTTGTCCCACAGTTCCTCGCGGTCATCCGAGTCCAGATACGGGGTGTTCAGACTCATGACGAAGAAGTCCTGCAGGCCAGCCTTCTGCGGCAGGCGAGGCTCGGCGACCGGATACGGCATGTGGTAGCCCATCCAAGTGCCCGGGATCATCAACCCATCATCGTCCGGATACGGCATGTACGCAAGACGGTCGTTCTCGGGGAAGCCGTTGCTCGCGGGGTTGAAGCCGAGGCACGAGCCGACGACGTCGGCCGCGCCGACGAGATGGTTCAGCAGGTCGATCGCGAAGAAGTTGTAGAGCGAATTCATATGCCCCTGCGAGCCGCGGAAGGCGATCGCCGCGACCGGCCGATACGGCAGGGTCACACCATCGACGACGATCGTGCTGCCGATGCGCGCTTCCTGCGCGAACTCGCGTGCGAGCCGCCGGATGTTCGCCGCGGGCACGGTCGAGATCTTCTCGCCCCACTCGGGCGTGTGCTTGCGCAGATGCTCCCGTAGCAGCGCGAACGCGGGCGTCACGCGCACGCCGTCGACGTCGTATTCACCGTCGAGCGCCATGTCGGCAGCCTCGACCTCGCCGAACGGCCGCGCCGCGCCGGCCTTCAGGTCCCACACCGTCGGCTTGCCGGTCGCCGGGTCGCGCACGTAGCGCTTGTCGGGGCCGATCAGGTACGGTGCGTTGGTCTTCGCCTGCAGGTATGGCGCGTCGTACATGCCGAGCTCGTGGACCATCACGTGGGCCATCGCGAGCGCCAGCGCGGCGTCGGTGCCGACGCGCAGCGGCACCCATTCGGTCGCCTTCGCGGCGGCGAAGTTGCACATCGGGTCAACCACCACCATCTTCATGCCGCGTGCGCGCGCATCGGCCGCGAGCTTCATGTTCGACCCGGACGCATGGCCTGCGCCGTGCCCTTTCGATGCGCCGAAATAGATCGCGTAGTTGCAATATTCGAAATCGGGCACGATCGACCACGAGGCGTGCATCACCCCCGACAGCAGGTGCGCGGCATTGCCGCAGTGCAGCCCGCCACCGGCCATCGACATGTTCGGCGTGCCAAACGCGGCGATGAAGGTCACGAATGGAATGCGGCTCGCAGACACCGTCGTCGTGCGTTGCACGACGAGCTTGCGCGGGTCGTCCTCGCGCACGCGGCGCAGTTGGGCAGTGATCTCGTCAAGCGCCTCGTCCCAGGTGATTTCCTTCCAGCCCGGGTCCTCGTCGAGGCCCTTCTTCGGATTTGTGCGCCGCAACGGCACGGTGAGCCGATTCGGATCGTAGTGCGTCATGATCCCGCTGACGCCCTTGCCGCACAGTCGGCCCTTACCGACGGAACTCTCCGGATTGCCCTCGATCTTGACGACCACCCCATCGACGCGGTGGGCAAGGATCGAACAGGAACCGTAACAGAGCGCACAGGATGTCGGAACCCATTTGTCATTGTGTGACGCTTTCCCGCCGATATCGCTCATGTCATTCATCGCCTTAACCTCCCTCGATCGCGGTGAGCAGAATCATTTCCACTGTTGCCGGCCCGGGCCCCTGATGCACCGGAAGCTCGGGGTTGTCCACCTCGGAACCGTCAACAAAAATCCGGCAGTGGTCGAACTTGCGGCCCTTGGCATCGACCACGTGCCCCAGAAACTCCTCACCCAAGCGCTGTCCGAGTTCGCGGATCACTGCATTGGTCGACAGCCGGTCCGCAATCTGCAACCGGAGCGGGCGTTCTGTCGCACTGCCCGCCAACGTCCCGTACAACCACACATTGACCGTCGCGACCGCGGCGTGCCTGACGGCTCCAACGACCGCGCCAGAAACCGCACGGCCCGGTACTTCTGCGGTCCGGGACTGGCAATCGACCACTGCATCCCAACGGATATTCATCGGTTTTTGTCCATATCATCAGACGTATGATGATTTAAATTACACCCACCTCCACGGACTGTCAAGGCAGCTGCCTTCCAGGACTGGGTTACAGCTCCGCGAACTTCTTTCCGCTCGCGGCCAAGCGTTCGAGCAAGGGGGAAGGCGTCCACCAAGCTCCGTGGCGAGTATGAAATTGCTTCACGTCAGCGAAGATTCCGGCAAGTCCAACCTGATCGGCGTAGTACATCGGTCCGCCGCGCTCGGCCGGAAAACCGTAACCGGTGACGAAAACGATGTCGATGTCGCTCGCGCGCAGCGCGATACCCTGTTCGAGCAGCTTCGCGCCTTCGTTGATCATGCCGTAGAGGCAGCGCTTGATGATTTCGTCTTCGCCGATCGGCCGGCGCTCGATGCCGAGGTGCGCCGAGCGTTCGACGATGTAGCGCTCGATCTCCGGGTCGCGCCGCGGCGTACGGTCGCCGTTCTCGTAGCGATACCAGCCCTTGCCGGACTTCTGTCCCAGGCGGCCCATGTCGCACAGTTCCAGGATCAGGTCGTTCCAGCGCCGGTCCCTCGGGCGGGTGGCCATCTGCGCCTTACGCATCTGCCAGCCGACATCATTGCCGGCCATGTCGTGCACCGCGAACACGCCCATCGCGTAGCCGAAGCGTCCCAGCGCGCTGTCGACCTCGTGCGGCAGCGCGCCTTCCTCGACCAGGAAGTGTGCCTCGCGGACGTACTGGCGGAACAGCGCGTTGCCGATGAAGCCGGGATAAATGCGCGACAGCACCGACACCTTGCCCATGCGCCGGCCCAGGCTCATCAGCGTGGCGATGACTTCCGGCGCAGTGCGCGCGCCGCGCACCACCTCGAGCAACTTCTGCACGTGCGCGGGGCTGAAGAAGTGCGCGCCGACCACGTCCTGCGGCCGCCGCGTGACGACGGCGATCTCGTCGATGTCCAGCCCCGAAGTGTTCGTCGCGAGGATCGCGTCGGGGTGAACGATGGCATCGAGCTTGCGAAAAATGTCCTGTTTCAGCGCCATGTCCTCGAACACCGCCTCGATCACCAGGTCGGCGTCCTTCAGATCCTGCAGGTCGACGGCAGCGCGGATCAGCGCGAGCCGCGCCGCCATCGTCGCGGCATCGAGGCGTCCGCGCGCGACGCTGAACTCGTAATTCCTGCGCACCCGCTCGAGGCCGCGCTCCAGCGCGGCGCCGTCGGTGTCGCACACGGTAACCGGAATGCCGACATTGGCGAACGACATCGCGATGCCGCCGCCCATCGTGCCGGCGCCGATCACGCCGACGCGGCGGATTGGACGCAGCGGCGTGTCGGCCGGAATGTCGGGGATCCGCGCCGCGTCGCGCCGCGCGCCGTCGACGTAGGCCAGAGCCTGCTCACGCGCGGCGTCGCTGACGGAAGCAATCGTCGTCATGAGGCCTCTCCGGATTGATGCGACGACGGAACGAGCGGCGTCGCGCGGGCCTCGAGAAAGTCGCGCAGGCGCTGGGCCGCTTCGGGCGGACGGGGCATGCTCAAGGTCAGGTACTCCATGAACAGGCCGTCGTCGTGCGACAGATCATTGACGCGTGGCAGCACGTTGACGATCTTCCAGTTGGTGTCGGGCGTGTTCGACGCGACCTTCGCCGCGAGTTCCATCGCCTTGTCCAGCGCCTGGCCGGCGGGCACGACGTAGCGCACGAGATTCGCCCGCTCGGCCTCGGCCGCATCGAGCAGGCGGCCGGTCAGCATCATGTCGGTCATCGCGCTGTAGCCGACGACACGCTGGATGCGCACGGTGCCGCCGCCGCCGACGAAGATGCCGCGCTGACCCTCGGGCAGGCCGAAGAACGCGGACTCGTCACACACGCGCACGTGGGCCGCGGTCGCGAGCTCCAGCCCGCCGCCGACGACCGCCCCCTGCAGCGCCGCCACCCACGGAATCGGGCCGCGTGCGACGAGGTCGAAGACCTCATGCCACGAATGCCGCCGGCGCTTGCGCGGCGGTTGTCCGGTCGCACGCGCGAGCGCCTCCGCGAGATCGAGGCCGGCGGAGAAATTCGGACCGTGTGCGTGGAGCACGCCGACATCGGCCTCCTCGTGCGCGCGCAGCACGGCGTCACGCAGTTGGGAAATCACCGTTTCGTTGATCGCATTGCGCTTTTCCGGACGGTTCAACCCGACCAGCGCAATCGCGCCTTCGAGCCGGTAGGTGACGTAATCTTCAGTCATGAATGGGGCCTCTCCGTAAGTGACATCCATTTCGGTGCCGGGTGATCCGAGGCGGGCACGGACGCATTGCCCGCATTGCCGTCACCGCAGTTCGCCTGTTTCATCACATCACTCCGGCGACCGTTGCACATAGAGGCATGTCGAGACTGCTCCGATCTCGCATTGAGAACGCTGGTTTCGGTTTCCACAGGCCCGGCATGCCTCACCTCGGATTGTTCCGGGCGAAGGTCGCCAAGTGCGTTCACTTTTCGAGATGGCTCGGATCTCCGGATGCGCATTTCCGGGCGCCGCGCCAGATGTTTAACTACGGCTACAAACAATGACGGCGTGCCCCACGACGGCTTGCCGCTTCCACCACCCAGCGCAAACAAGGAGAGCTATGAAGATCCTTCGATTCAATGGCGGTCATGTCGGGATCAGCGACGGGCGCAAGGTCGTCGACGTCAGCGATCTGTGCACCTCCTCGCCGGCCGATTGGCCGCCGGTCGGCATCAACCGCCTGATCCGCGATTTCGAGGCACTCAGGCCGCGTCTGCAGGCGCTGCTCGATACCGAACCGGGCGAGCCGATCGAGACGGTGCGGCTCGAAACCCCCGTGCCGTGGCCGAACAAGCTGATGGCCTATCCGGTGAATTATCACGACCATGCGAAGGAAATGGCCTCGCGCGGGCTCGCCAGCATCCAGGGCTATTTCCTCAAATCCAATTCCTCGCTCGTCGGCGCCGCCGACGTCATCGAACTGCCCGCACTGCCCGGCCGGGAGATCCACCACGAATGCGAGATCGCGCTGGTGATCGGCAAGGAGGGACGCCAGATCCCGCCTGAGCGCGCGCTGGAGCACGTGCTCGGCTACGCCTGCCTGCTCGACATGACGGTGCGCGGCAAGGAAGAACGCGTGTTCCGCAAGTCCTATGACACCTTCACGCCGGTGGGGCCCTGGATCGTCACCGCCGACGAGGTACCCGACCCCGCCGACATCGACATGAAGCTGTGGGTCAATGACGAATTGCGCCAGCAGGCAAATACGCGCGACCTGATCGTCGACATCCCGCAGATGGTGTCGATCGCCTCGTCGGCCTCGACGCTGTACCCCGGGGACCTGATCGCCACCGGCACTCCCGCCGGGGTCGGGCGCGTGGTCGCCGGCGACGTGGTGACGATCGAGGTCGCCCGCGTCGGGCGCATGTCGATCCCGGTCGTACAAGGCACGCGCGGGGCCAATGTCGTGTTCGCGCAGCCTTACGAATTCGTTCGCGCACAATGACGGACAAGGAGGAGACGATGAGCGAACCTGTCATTGAACAGCTGCTGGCGACCACCGGCCTCGACGAGCTCTATCCGGTTGTCGCGTCATTGCGCATGACGCCGGGCTGGCACAAGAAGCGGCCCTCGCTGTGGAAGGAGCCGCGCACGGAATTCCGCCCGCTGCACTGGCGCTACGACGTCGGCCGTGCCGCGCTCGATCAGGCCGGGCGCTGGATCGGCACCGATCTGGCCGAGCGGCGCAACTACCTGCTGTTCAACCCGGTCGGCGACAACGACTACGACACGGTGCGCACGCTCGTGGTGGCCTTCCAGATGATCAAGCCGGGCGAATATGCCCGCGCCCACCGCCACACGCCGAACGCGATGCGCCTGATCCTCGACGCCGGGCCGGGTTGCTACACGGTCGTCGACGGCATCAAGCTGCCGATGCGCACCGGCGACTTCCTGCTGACTCCCGGCGGCTGCTGGCACAGCCATTACAACGAGGGCGAAGCGAGCGCGTACTGGATCGACGTGCTCGATGTGCCGCTGGTACACCTGCTCGAACCGATGTTCTTCGAAGATCATCCCGACCGCAGCCAGAAAGTCGTCGCCGAACCCGCCGGGCATCCGTTCTACTTCCCGCCGCAGCGCACGCTGCCGGCGCTCGCGGCAGCGCCGGGCGACGATGGCGTGCAGCGGCTGACGCTGGAGACCGCGCAGCACATTCCGACCGTCGACATCAGCCTGTTGAAGTTCGCCGCAGGCACCGGCCGCGATTTCGGGCGCAACACCGCGAGCCGCGTCTTCGCCGTCGTCGCCGGGCGAGGCACGGCGCGCATCGGCGAACTGACTGCGCAATGGGCGCGCGGCGACGTGATCGCGGTGCCGAGCTGGAGCCCTTACGAGATCCGCGCACACGAGGACGCGGTGTTGCTCGAAGTCTGCGACGAGCCGGTGCTGCGCAAGCTCGGTTTCTACCGGGAAGGAGCACGGCCGGAAGCCCCGGAACATTCCCATCCATCGGACGAGGCATTCGAGTCATGAGCAAATCCAAGGTATTGATCGCCGGTGGCGGCATCGGCGGACTGGCGGCGGCCATCGCGCTGCTCCAGCGCGGCTTCGACGTCGAGATCTACGAACAGGCGGGCGAACTGCGCGAGATCGGCGCGGGCATCCAGATCAGCCCGAACGGCAACCGCGCGCTGGACGCGCTCGGCGTGTTCGAAGCGCTGCAGGCGCTGTCGTGCGGTGCCGACGGCAAGGAGATCCGCCTGTGGAACACCGGCAAGACCTGGAAGCTGTTCGATCTCGGGGACGAGGCGGTGCGCAAGTACGGCTTCCCGTACATGACGGTATTCCGCCCCGACCTGTTGCGCGTACTCGGCGACGAAGTGCGGCGCCTGAAACCCGATGCGCTCCACCTCGGCGCGCGCAGCATCGGCGTGGGCGAGACCGCCGACGGCGTGGTGCTGGAGCTGGCCGACGGCCGCAAGATCCGCGGCGATGTGATGATCGGTGCCGACGGCGTGCACACGCGGATCCGGCCCGCGCTGTTCGGCGCCGACGAGACGCTGTTCTCCGGCATGGTCGCGTGGCGGGCGCTGATCCCGATGGAGGCGCTGCCGGAACACTTCAGCCGCAGCGTCGCCGTCAACTGGGTCGGGCCCGGCGGGCACCTCGTGCATTACCCGGTGCAGGGCGGGAGGATCATGAACTTCGTCGGCACGACGGAAGGCAACACGTGGGCTGCGCCGCCGTGGAGCGCGCCGGCCTCGCGCGAGGAATGCGCCGCCGCCTTCGCCGGCTGGCATGACGACATCCACACGATGCTGCGCCAGGCGCCTTCGGTAACGAAGTGGGCGCTGTGCGGACGCCGCTTCCTCGACACGTGGACGCGGGGGCGCGCGACGCTGCTCGGCGACGCGTGCCACCCGACGCTGCCGTTCCTCGCCCAGGGGGCGGTCCATGCGATCGAGGACGCGGTGGTGCTCGCCCGCTGCCTCGAGAAATACGCCGACGTGCCGGACGCGCTGCGCCGCTACGACGAGGTGCGCCGGCCGCGCGCCCACCGCATGGTGCGCGGCGCAGCGGAGAACACTTCGCGCTTCCACAATCCGGAGCTCGCAACGCCGCAAGGCGCCGAGGTCTTCGTGTCGCGCGAATGGCAGTCGCAGGCGATCAGCGACCGCTACGACTGGCTGTTCACCTACGACGCCGCTGGCGTCGAGATCTGACATACGCTTCATGGAAACACGTCCCTCCTTCCTGCCAGAGGTGTCTCAGTGAACCATCCCAGCCCTGCTCTCGTCGCGCGTCTGCTCCAGCCCGCTTCGATCGCCATTATCGGCGTGTCGGCGGACGCGCGTTCGCTCGGCGGTGTCGTGCTCGGCAATCTCGAACGCTTCGGCTACCGCGGCGACATCCACCTCGTCAGCCGTAACAGCCCCGAAGTGAACGGCCGCGCGTGCGTGCAAACTGTCGACCAGCTGCCGCACGGCATCGATGTCGCGGTGCTGACGGTGCCCGAGGCCGCCGTGCTCGGCACAGTGCAGGCTTGCGGTGCGCGCGGGGTCGGCGCCGTGGTCGTGTTCGCGTCCGGCTACGCCGAAGCGGGGCCGGAAGGCGAGGCCCGGCAGGAGGCGCTCGCAGCGGCGGCACGGGCCGCCGGCATCGCACTAGCCGGCCCCAACTGCATGGGGTTGACCAATTTTCGCGCCGGCATCCCGCTGACCTTCGAATCGATCGAGCCATATCCGTCGTCGGACGTGCCCGGCGTGTCGATCGTCGCGCAGAGCGGCGCGATGGCCAACAACATCCGCGAGGCGATGATCGGCCGCGGCCTGCCGATCACCCATTCGGTGTCGACCGGCAACGAGGCGGTGCTGAGCCTCGAAGACTACGTCGAGTACTTCATCGCCGACGTCAATACATGCGTCATCGCCGTCTATGCCGAACAGGTGCGCCAGCCGCTGCGCTTCCTCGAGCTGGCGGGCCGCGCGCGGGCCGCCGGCAAACCGATCGTGCTGACGATGATCGGCCGCAGCGAACGGGCGCGCGAAGCGGCGCAGTCGCACACCGGCGCGCTCACCGGCGACTACGCGACCGCCAGCGCCCTGCTCGGCGCCGAGGCGGTGATCGTCGCGACGACGCTCGACGAACTGTTCGACGTCATCCCGCTGCTGCTGCGCCACCCGCAACCGTCGGCTGCGGGGCTTGCCTTCGTCACCGGCTCGGGGGCAATGAAGAACGTTGCGCTCGACCTCGGCCAGGACCTCGGCCTCGAATTCCCCGCGTTCACCCACGGCACGGTGGAGAAACTGCAGACGATCCTGCCCGGCTACGCAGTCAGCGAGAACCCGCTCGATTACACGACGGTGTCGATGCGCGACCCGGCGCTGATGGGCACGGTGATCGACGTCGTCGTCGCGGACCCGAACTGCGGCGGCGTCATCGTCGCCCAGATGGCGGGCTCCGCGCTCGGCCAGCGCGACAAGGCCGAGCACATGGTGCCGGCGGTGGCGCGGGCGGACAAACCCGCGGCGCTGGTGATCATGGGCGACGACGGCCCGCTGCACCCGGTGCTCGCCGACGCCGTACGGACGAGCGGCGTGCCGTTCTTCCGCTCGCCGGATCGCGCGATGCGCGCGATGGCACTCGTCAACCGCTATGGCTTGGCGCTCGAGCAGCGCCGCGAGGCCGCGGCACCGGCAGTGCTGCCGGCACTGTCTCATCCCCCGAGCGCTTTCCCCGAAGGCGGCGTGATCGCCGAATACCGCGGCAAGGCATGGCTCGCGCAGGCCGGACTGCCCACGCCGCCGGGCGCGCTCGCGCGCGACGTCGACGAAGCGGTGCGCATCGCCACCGGGCTGGGCTGGCCAGTGGTGCTGAAGGCGCAGGCCAGCGCGTTGCCGCACAAGAGCGATGTCGGCGGAGTGATCGTCAACATCGGCGATGAAGCGGGCCTGCGCGCGGCGTGGACACGCATGCAGGACGATGTCGCACGCGCGCGGCCCGATCTCGTGCTCGACGGCATCCTGGTCGAGAAGATGGGCGCCCGTGGCCTCGAACTCGTGGTCGGTGCGCGGCGCGACCCGCAGTGGGGCCCGATCGTGCTGGTCGGCCTCGGCGGCATCTGGATCGAGGTGCTGAAGGACGTGCGCCTGCTGCCGGCCGACGCCGACGAGGCCCACATCGTGCGTGAACTGGGCAAACTGAAGGCCGCCGCGATGCTCGACGGTTTGCGCGGCCAGCCGCCGGTCGATAAGCGCGCGCTCGCCCGTGCGGTCGCGACGGTCGGCGCGCTGATGCGCACGATGCCCGAGATCCGCGAGATCGACATCAACCCGCTGGTGGCCTACCCGGGGAGCGTGCTCGCACTCGACGCGCTGATCGTCTGCGAGTCGAAGGACGACAGGCGGTAAGACCACCGTGCCGTGGCGAGGACGAAGCCTTCCGTCGGGATGTGGGGATTATCTTGTTTTGATGCGATGATTTCCCCGTTCCCGCACTGCCCGCAAGCCTCCTGGCCCGCGCGGGCCGTGGCGGCCCCGCCACTGCCCGATATCGGGCGGAAGCGGAAGCTCACCGGAAGGGGATCATCTTGGTTTTCGAGGATTTGAAGACATTCGTCGCCGTTGCCCGAAATGGCAGCTTCGCGCGGGCGGCAGCGGACCTGTGCGTCGCCCAGTCGGCGCTGAGCAAGCGTGTGCGCCGGCTGGAGACGCGGCTCGGCACGGCGCTGCTGGAACGACGCGCACGCGGCGTGGTGCTGACCGCGGTCGGCCAGGCCTTCCTCGTGCGCGCCCAGCGGCTCGTCGATGAGCTGCTCGACCTCGAGCGCAACCTGTCGTCCTTCGTGCAGCTGCCGACCGGCAAGGTGTGCGTCGCACTGCCGCAGCGCACCTGCGGTCTGCTCGCGCCACCGGTCATCGAACGTTGCCGCAGGGAGCTGCCGCTGGTCGACGTGCAGGTGCTCGAAGGCACCAACGCCAATGTGCATGGCTGGCTGATGCGCGGCGAGGCGGACCTGGCGATGACCTACAACGCCGATCTCGGAGCGGGGTTTTCGGTCGAGCCGTTTCTGGTCGAACCGCTGTACCTGTTCGCCTCGGCCGATGTCGTGGAAGCGCAGTTCGGGCGCCCGGTGCCCGAGTGCTGCGCGCTGGCCGACCTGGCGACGCTGCCGCTGATCCTGCCGCGCAAGCCCGACGTCGTACGCGTGCTGATCGACCGCCTCGCGGCGGGTCAGGGCCTGCGGCCGAACATCATCTACGAGACCGACGGCATCAACGTGATCTACGGCCTGCTCAAGCGCGGCATGGGGGTGACGGTTTTCAGCCGGAGCACGACCTGGAGCGAAGCGGTCGAATCGGAGCACGTCGTCGCGATTCCGTTCGCGTCGCCGCTGGTCAATTGGAAGATGTATTTGGTGCGGGCGCGCAAGAACAGCGGGGCAGCGGCTATCGATCGAGTCAACGAAATCGTCAAGCAGGAGCTGGAACTGCTGCTCGACAACGGCTCCTGGCCCAATGCCCGGCGTATCGTCAGCGAAGCCGCCAGCCGGCCCTGAGCAGGCGATCGCCTCTGCAACCGGCCGCTCCGAGCAACTCGGCACGGGACATTTCGGAATCATCACACATGCTGGGGTCGATACGGGCGGCCAGTTTAAGGAGTTTGCCCGTCGGCGGAAGGGAGGCGCGCCCACCACCGTATCGCAAGCACGCCATAGAGCAGGTCATCGACGGGGCGCCCATACGATTTCGCCCCGGTCAGCGCCCCCTGCAAGAGGCCGATGATCGAGAAGCCCAAGCGCGCCCAGTGACCACCCTGGGGCGAATCGACATGAGCGCTCAAAAAGATATCCCGGACGGGCAGCGTCGCCGGCACCGCGACGGGGAGTGAAGACTGCGAACCCTCGGACGAGTCGGCTATGCGCATCTTCGGCTTGAGATCGACGCCCCTTACGCAACGCGCTTGCCCCCACCGTGAGCAGGCTCAGGAACACCAGAAGGCACATCATCACGGCTTCGGGATCGCCGAAAAAGGGTTCGAGCAGGCTGGCGGAGATCCGCTCGGTCGCCAGCGGCGGCTCGAAGCATGCGCAGCCGAATGCCCCCAGGCGTCGCCCCCCCGCATCGACATGCCGAGCAGAATCCAGCGTCACCACCAACCCCAGGTCGACGCGCCGACCAAGGAAATGTACAGACATCAACGTCGCGCGTCGGCGACAGCGTGCCCTTGCGCCGAGCGACGAACTTCTGAGCCTCACAACGCGGTCGCTGCGTGGGCATGATGAACTCGCGTCCACGGCCAACTTGGCCGCTGACATACCGCTTTATTCCGCTTTACTCCGGAGTGGCAAAACCGCTTTGCCACTCATGCCGAAGTAATAAAAAAACCCGCCGCAGCGGGTTTAAGTCTTTGATTCTTTTGGAGGCGCGAACCGTAATCGAACCGATGTACACGGCTTTGCAGGCCGTGGGATTGCCAGTATTGGCGCGGGTTTCAGGGCCGTTGCCACTCGGGCTGCCACTTTTCGGCGCCTCTTGATGCCGCGTATCTCCGCTTTGTGCAGGTGTTGTGTCGAGCCTGGGCCATCGCTACGCGCTCTCCTACTTCGGCGGCTAGCGTGCAAGCGGACACGAGAACGATTTCACCGGCCGCTGCGTCTTGCTCGGCCACTCTAGCCTACTCTTTCGGGCTCGAACAACACGGCGAATTGAAACGGCGGACCGCGAAATGTCCTAACGACATTTTGCTCAGCGCGCTTCCGTACGCAACCCCACAACGGTCAACTCGACCTGATCGAGTAATGGCGAGCGCGCGAGAAGGTGACGAACGTGGAGCGGGCGGCGACAGGACCCCCGGAGGAATGGCCGGCGCATCATTCGAATCAATGCGCAATGCGCCGGCCGATTTCGTGCCCGAACCGCCTCGACGAGCGCGATGACCGGGACGACGTCGTATCAGGTACCGATCACCCCGCCGTCTTCCTTGGTGATCACAACGGTCGCGGAACGCGGGCGACCGCCGGCAGCTTCAGGCCACTGGCTGAACGCCAGCGGATTGGCGGCCATGTATTCATCCATGGACACGCCGGTCGGGAGGACCGGACGATTCGGATGGTTGCCCACTTCACCAGGATGCTGGACGTTGACGAACATCGTCTTGAGGTCCGGAGTCCAGGCGATACCGGTGATTTCGCAGCCGGACGGGCCCACGAGAAACCGTCTGATTTCGCCGCTCTGAGGATCGGCGCACAGCATCTGGTTGTTACCCTGGCCGAGATAGTTGCCCGTGTTGCTGAAGTTCCCGTCGGTCTGGATCCACAGGCGACCCTCGCTGTCGAAGCCGAGTCCGTCCGGACTGTTGAAAGTGTTGTCGGCGGTGATCTGCTCCGAACCGGAGCGCAGGTCGGCGCGCTCGGGGAAGGCGATCGGGTTTCCCGCGACGACGAATAGATCCCATTCGAAAGTAGTGGCCTCCGCCGCGTCACCGTCTTCGCGCCAGCGCACGATCTGTCCCCAGGAATTGGCCGCACGGGGATTGGCGTCGTCGATGTTGGCGGCTGCACGTCCGCTGTTGTTGGTGAGCGTGCAATAAACCTCGCCACTGCCGGGATGAACGGTGATCCACTCGGGGCGATCCATCTTGGTGGCACCTACCGCGTCCGCGGCCAGACGGGTCTTGATCAGCAGCTCGCCCTGGTCGACGAAGCGCGGGTCGGCGGCGAGAATCGGGTTCGCGTGCTTGTCGAGCAGTATCCACTCCCCCGTGCCGATGAAGTCGCCCGAGACAGCACCGTCGGAGAATTTCGCCACGTACAGCCTGCCGTGGTCGAGCAACTCGCTGTTGGCGGTCTTCCTGCCGGGGATGAAGCGATCATCCGAAACGTACTTGTAGATATAGTCATTGGTCTGGTCGTCACCCATATACACCACCACGCGGCCAGTGCCGGCCACGGTCAGTGCGGCGTTCTCGTGCTTGATGCGGCCGAGCGCGGTGTGCTTGACCGGCACGGAGTCGGGATCGAACGGGTCGATTTCCACGATCCATCCGAAGCAATTGCTCTCGTTGGGCTCCTTCACGTAGTCGAAGCGGTCGTCGTGTTCTTCCCAGCGGTAGCCTGAACCGAGCGGCGAGACCCCATAGCGCCTCATCACGTCGTCGCGGGCGTCGATGCCCGACGTCGTGCCGAAGTATCCCTGGAAGTTCTCCTCACAGGCCAGATAGGTGCCCCAGGGCGTGAACCCGTTGGCACAGTTGTTCAGTGTGCCCAATACCTCCACGCCCTCCGGATCGGCGCTCGTGCGCATCAGCGGGTGGCCGGACGCGGGCCCGGAAATCGCCATCGGCGTGTTGCCCGTGATGCGCCGGTTGTACTTCGAGTCCCTGACGATTTCCCATTTGCCGCTCTTTTGGTCGATGTGTAGCACCGACACGCCGTGCGCGTGCTGCGCCTTACGCACCTTGTCCAGCGTCCAGGGCTCGAGATAAGGCTGGCCGGGTTCAGGCGCGAACAGGTACTCGTAGTTGGTGTACTCGTGGTTCACGACAAGCAGGCCTTCCTTGCTCGACTGACCGTTGAGGGGGAAGAAATGCATGCCATCATGGTTGTCGCCGATCTGGCGGGCCTGATCCTCGCCGGTATTGGACCCGTCGGGCAGCCATTCCGGCGAGTCGGCGAAGAGCGCTTCGCCCCAGCGTGCGAGAACCTGCGCGCGGTAGCCCGACGGGACGACGACTGCGTCTCCGGAGGACACAGCCATCGGGGTGAAGCCGATCGTCGGGGTCTTCTGGTGGAGGGCAGGGGTACCAGCGGGTTTGGCGAAGGCGCTGAGAGGCCCGGCGGGAAAAGCGGCGGCGCCCAGGCCGATGCCGTTTTTCAAGAAGCCGCGGCGCGACACCACGCGCTCGACCACATCCTGGAAGTGCTGGTTGTCGGACAGGTTGTCCGGCAGGTCGTCATGACGGTCTTGGTCCACGTGTTGCTCTCCGTTGGGTTTTTTGTAGGCGAGCGCATTCTGAGCAAATCAGGTTTCACGAACATGAACGCCAGATGGAGGGGAAGGTGTGAGGCAGCGCACCCAAAGAGCAGTCTCGCCTTGGGCCGCGCCCTAAGGTCATCCCACGGATAGATCGGGCGCCTGCGCTGCTGCGCCACGTCGTGATTGGGCTGACGCGGGAAGCCGAGGAGCGATCGCACCCCTCTGGCCGGGGCTTGGCTCACCGGAGGCGCCCAGTTCGTCCCGATGGCTGTATGCCATCGCCAGCAGACCCTCGATCTGCAGTGTCGATTTGGGGCGCCTCCTCGCTGGTCACGCGATCCACCGATCGGGCAGCTGCATTTCAAGTTCGCGTGTCGGGCCTCGGGATGTGGCCGCCGTTCATGTCGGGCGTGAAGGGGCTCACGCCCGGGGCAGGCGGGCGACGCTCCTGAAGGTCGGCAGTTGATCCAGGCGATGGGGCAGCAAGAGGCCGGCGAAGTGGCGCTGCTGATGGACAATGCCTACGTGGACAACGCCACGCGAGAGCTGGCGCAGCAACAGGGCTTCGTGCCGGTGGTCCCGCCCAATCCGCTGAACGGGCTCACTGCACCAAGGAAAAGCCGACCTTGTCCACGACGCCCCGACGCATCGTACAACTGCACCCCACCGCCGACCAGGCCCGTTGCCCGCTTCATGCGTCGGGGACGGGCCCGCCCGATGACCAACTACTGAAACGAGATTGCCATGTTCTGCTGATAGGGTGGGCAAAGTCAGTCATTGCAGACAGCCGGGAGCGCCAATGAGGTGGAGATTCTTCGGTCTGCAACGAACCATCGATGAGGTGTTCGTCGATGGCTGGATTTATCCGGGGCAGCCGGATGCCGCCCGTATCGCGACCGCGCAAGGAGTGGCCTGATACGCCAGAGCGTGCGCGTGTTTTGGCCCTCTCTTGGCAGCCGGCTCGGGTGGGGTGCGTTGCTACTCCTCGCATTGCAGCGCGCACGCCAGGCGAGTCGAGGTAGTCGCTCCCCAATTGGACGGAACGACCGCGCTCCACGCGGTCCTCCCCGGAACAAAGGCGAATCGTCACCATACGGCGAACATTGAACCCAATTATTGCGGATACCCATTCGAACGCATGAAAAGCCTGAATTCGATGTCGGAGATGCTGTTTTGCCACTGCTGCCGCATTCATCACTCACGCGACGAGATGAGCCGCTATCTCACCCGGCACGGTTATCGGTGGCGCTGCCGGCGCTCGATCGAGGCCGCGCAGGGCAGCATCGCCGAACGTGACGCGTTCGGCAGGCAGCAAACCGAAATCAATCGTGATCTTTCGCGCCTGAGAGCGAAACGGCTATTTCTGACCCTCGAGGAAAGGCGATTATTGCCCTGAAGCCCCAAGTGACGGGTGAATCGACACTGGGCTGATCTTCGCGCAATCAGCCGAAGGCAACGAATACCCTGTCGTGGTCGACCACGAACTCCGCCCTGCGCCCGGCCGACGACAACAATTCCATAACATCAATCTGCTACGAATAGCGACGTGCTCCTGCCACGCAGGATCGCGCCGGGGTCGCCCACTGATTGCAACCACTTGCCAATGGAGTTTTCGATGATCGCCGCAGCTGAAAAATTCGCCGAAACCAGCATCGCCAGCCTCGACACGATGACGGCCGTACTCGAGGTAGCCTTCGACAGTGCCGCGCGTCTGACGGCGCTGAACTTTAGTACGTCGCGGTCCATGTTGCACGACGGGGTCAGCCGTGCCAGTGCGATGCCGGACGCCACGAACACCGGGGAGATCCTCACGCCCGAAACATCGCTGAGCCAGTCCGTCATCGACACTGTACTCGCGTACATCCGTAGCGCGAACGAGATCGTCGCCGAAGGGCACCAGGCGATTCTGCAACTCGTCGAGCCGCAGATCGCAGAGTTCAATCGGGAGATCACGAGAAACCTCGACACGGCTGCCAAGTCTGTGCCGGCGGGATCGGAGCTCGCCTTCGCCGCAGTGATATCCGCGCTCCAGGTGGCCAAGCGTGCTACAGGGAGCGGCGAATCCGCCAAGGGAGGCTCGACGGAATCGCAGGAAGAAACTTCCCGTCCGGCAAGGAAATCTGCCTGACACAAGGTTTGGCCTAACCTCAGCCACTGTGGCGGGAGCCATCCGGAGCCGACCAGCCAGCGTCTGACCTTCCCCTGTCGCGCCCCGATCCCTGCGCAACGAATCACGTTGCACAGGGATTTTTTTACTTTCTCTCCCTGGTTCTGGTGCTTGATAGCGGACGCCGCAAGTCCGCCACAGTCATCCTTGATCTGGTCCAAAAATCGTATAAACTGTTTTAACGATAAACTGATGTTGAGCGCGCCTTGCTGTCGGAAACCAATCGGGGCGCCAATCAGATCGGATGACTGCAACCAGACGCAGACAGAAAAGGAGGATGTGAAGAGGTGTCTGCGAAGGCTTCGACGGCTTCTCGTTGTGGCCCCACCTCCCCGGTCGACCGACCGCGGTTTCACACGCACATCATGCTCACTGTAATCGAAGGCAACGGAGTCGGCGCGCGGCCTGTCAACCGGCACAAGAAGATCCTCGAAACGGCTCACCGCATCGAACATCATGTTCTCGCAGGACACTTCAGCGTGGGGCAATCCCTTGCGAAGGCACTCACTCCGATCGAACGAGCCTTCGTCACCGAGAGGATGTTCCGCAACGGCTTCGGGGAAGACGTCCTTGTAAGAGTCCTCGCCCTGTAGCGCGCCGGGCGCTGGCCGGGGACTGCCGGCATCGCTCGCGCTATTTGGCCGGACGCCCCGTCTTGATTCGCTCGACGCCGTCGACCGCCGCATGAAAAGCCGCATCGGGCATCGCCGCCAAGGCAGCCAGCCCCGCTCGCAGCAGTTCACTCTTCTTGATTTCCCGTCCGCCTTTCAAGGCGCGCTGCTTGAGTTCGCCGAGTCGGGCGTGATCCCGCTCCGGGAAAGTGAAGCTGTCGCGCACCAGCTTCGGTTTCCTGACACCATTCCTTTTGCCTTTCGCATCTTTTGCAGAGGCTCCGCTCGCGCCAGCCGCCACCGCCTCCCTTTGCACCTCGGGGGGTGACACGAGCCCTTCGAAAGTCCGTCCCGGCGAAGCACCTTCCGCCGTCGTCTCCCCCGCCGCCAGATCGCGGCTTGCGAGCATTCTGGGGGGCGCGGACGAGTTGGCAGGGCCACGGACCCGTGCCTTGCTGGAAGTCTTCATGAAACACCTCGCGGAGAAACCATTCACACCGTATAAACAGTTTATGTGGAGTTACCCGACGTCACAAGACACGGCGCCAGCTTCATGCGCCGGAAACCACAGGCGCTTGCAGGCGCGAGCCGCCCCACTTCGCGGAACGGCTGCTGCGACATCCTGCTGTCACACAGGTTGGTTAGCGTGAGCGTGTGAGGATTTATCCCAATGACGATCGTTTGGTGATCTTCGATGCCGATGGCACGACCATCGACGCCTTTCATGCGGTCGAACGAAGTTTCCAGCGCCACGGCATGGCTCTCGGTCACCTCGAGCGCTTCCAGAAGCGCCGCAAGCTATTCAAGTACCTGGGCGGCCTGCGCGAATTTCCGAACAACCTGCGGCGCCAGTTCGGCAAACAGAACCGCACGCGCCTGCTATCGACGCTGACCGAGTTCTATCGCCACGAGGCGTGCCTGTATCCCGGAATCGACTCGTTGCTGCGCACGCTTCTGGCAACCCCGAACGTCCGCGTCGGCGTGGTGACCCGTAACGTCACCTTCGAGCCGCAGGAAACGCTGACCTGCCTGTTCCGCCGGCACGGGATCGACTCACGCGAATTTGATTTTTTCACTTGCCTTCCTTTGCGCGAGGACAAGACGCTGCACTTCAGGCGTATTCGGGAACACTTTGCAATCAACCCGGCCCGGGCGTACGCGTGCGGCGACGAGTACAGCGACTACCGCGCGGCGATCGGAGCCGCCATGCGTCCGTTCGTCGTGGCCTACGGCGCCGAAGACCGGCAGCGCCTGACGAACGTCTTCAGCGTCCCGGAGGAGTGCATCCTGTCGTCGCCCGAAGAATTTTGCAGCTGCCTGCTGCATACCCTGAACCTCCCGATACCGGGCACACCGGAGAAAGGATGAAGATCGTAGACCTGATCTATTTCAACGCCGGAGGCGGGCATCGGGCTACGGCCGTCGCCCTCGGCGCGGTGCTGCGGCAGCGCAAGCCGGAATGGCAGGTACGCCTCGTCAATCTCTTCGAAGTCCTCGATCCGCAGAACAGGTACCGCAGTATCACCGGAAGCGCGCCTGAAGACTGGTACAACAAACGCCTGGCGCGTGGATGGACGATCGGAATGGCGCCGGAACTCAAACTCCTGCAAACCGTCATTCGCCTTGCGCACCGCCCGCTCGTAAAGCAGTTCCAGCAGCACTGGGCGCAAACGGAGCCCGACCTCGTCGTCTCGCTGGTACCCAACTTCAACCGCGCTTTGTTCGAAAGCCTCGCATCGGCACTACCCGGCGTGCCCCACGTGACGATGCTGACTGATCTCGCCGACGTTCCACCCAATTTCTGGATCGAACCGGATCAAGACCAACACTTCATCTGCGGTACCCCCAAGGCGGTCGAGCAGGCACGCGCGCTCGGGCATGCCGAAGAGCGCATCCATGCGACATCGGGGATGATCATCCGGCCCGATTTCTACGACGTGATCCGTCTCGACCGGGCGCGGGAGCGGCACCGCTACGGGCTCGATCCTTTGCGGCCAACGGGCGTCGTCCTTTTCGGAGGGCATGGATCGAAAGCGATGCTGGGCATCGCCAAGAAGCTCGCCGAGTCGACCCAGCTGATCCTGTTCTGTGGCCACAACAAGGCGCTGGCCAGGCAACTGCGTGCATTGCCGCAACGGGCTCCCAGGCTCGTCATCGAATTCAGCCTGGATATCCCCTGCTACATGCGACTCGCGGATTTTTTCATCGGAAAACCCGGCCCCGGAAGTATCAGCGAAGCCGTGCAGCAAGGCCTGCCTGTCATCGTCGTGGAAAACGCCTGGACTATGCCGCAGGAGCGTTATAACGCCGCATGGGTTCGCGATAACCACCTCGGCATCGTCCACGGCAGCTTCCGCACGATCGACCGTGCCGTCGCTCAATTGTTGAGCCAGTTCGAGAAATTTCGCGTCAGCGTGCGCAGCATCGACAACCGCGCCCTGTTCGAAGTACCGGAGATACTGGACGACATTCTTGATGAGGCGACCCGCATTCATTCGGACGAAGCACAGGCGGCGTGCCATCCACCGCGGTTCCTTCGCACATCGTCGTCAGCCGCGGCGGCGGCATCGACGAGTGCCTCGCTTTCCGATTAGCACAAGTTTCTGCCTGGTAAACGTTCCGGAGCAGTGAATAACGGCTGAAGGTGGAACTTCTTTGGAGGGCATGTCGATCAAGTCCGAGAAACTCCGGTGGGGAAGGATTACAACGTCGGGGATTTCTACGAGCTGGGTCCGGCGATCCCGACGGGAGCGATCACGAACACCGACGACAGCGAAGATGCGACGTGCCAGCAACGGCGCCTCGCATGCTCTGGGTGCTCATGAATCCCAGGGGCCTGTCTTCCGATCACATTTGTCGGCCTTCGGGCATGAGTGCTGCACCTCATTCGGACAGTCCTGCAGGAAAACCTGAATCACTGCCATGTGTTCGCTCGCAGTCGTGCCAGAGCGGCACGCCATTGTGCGAGTGATTCCGCTTCATACTGAAGCTGAAGCGCTGCCCGTTCGACATGTTGCAAGCGCCACAACTTGCTGCCCGACGGGCGCCAGGGCCTCAGTCTTGAATCGAGCTGCTCGATGTCGTGTTCATTCAGCGCTTTCGCCGCCTCAAGGTACGATTGGTCAGGCTTTTCGAGATTCATGAGGACCTCTGACAGAAATTAACGTGCGGATTCGAAACAGCCAGCGCGCTTCACTTCGCAGGAACTATTCGCGAAACAATTTTTCGTGCGAAAAAGATATCGATTCCAGTCGTTTGCCGGGGGTGCCTGCAGACAACCGTCTAAATTACTGCACGCCCCATCGCTCCAGGTGCCCCTGCACAATCGGCGCAGTGCGAAGTTTAGACGGGCATCGGAACGCGATCAAAACCTTTTTTTCCTAAAATTGTGTTGTATCAACATGACTGATATGGGAATAAAATTGCTTTTGGATGGCGCGAATGGCCCCGGTTTTCAGTGAATCCTGCTTCGACACGATGATCTCAGCCGAATCCGGTTCAATTTCTCTGGGGAATCACATCATTATCCGGCAGTGTCGCCCCGTTTCTGCTTTGAATCACGTCTGGATAGCGGCGATTCGGTCCATTTTTGACATTAGAGGCCTCGATTCCGGACACGAGCATGCCGTGAAACATTCATGCCTGCTTCAAGTGCAAAGTCCCGCGCAGCCGGTTGAGGCGCTCGACGAGTTCGTGTGGCACGTGCTCCTGCACCCGCATTGCGCCGGCGTAAACCCGCGCCATCGTTGCCGTCGAGTGTGAGCCTGTCGCCCTGCCTCAGCGTCAGTCCGCCCAACTGTACCCCGCTACCGTCCTCGTCGATGACGAGGTTTTCGCGTCCCACGAGACAGACCGTCTCAAGTTGGCGCGCGACGACCGCGGCATGCGAAGCGCGCGCGCCACGTTGAGTGAGCCTCTTCACGCCAAAGGGCGCGCGTGACGGACGCGGGCCCTTTGCTCGTCCCGCCGACGCATCGCCCGAAGAACAACTGCGCACAAACCATCGCTCCCGTCACTCGTGGCCAAACTCGCGAAGCATTGATTGCAGCGACATGCGCTCGATCGTCTCCATCGGAAGGCTCAGGAAAAGGCGGATGCGGCGGGCGATCTGGGCGACTGCGTTCGTGAACGCGCGGGCCAGCTTGTCGCCGTCGCCTTCGACCGCAGCGGGGTCTGGAAAGCTCCAATGGGCGGTGATCGGCTGGCCGGGCCATACCGGGCACACCTCCCCGGCCGCCTTGTCGCAAACCGTGAAAATGAAGTCCATTTGGGGCGCCTCGTCCGTAGCGAACTCCGACCAGCTCTTGCTGCGCACACCTGCAACGTCGTACCCCTCGCTCGAAAGGACTTCGAGCGTCCGCGGATGCACGTGCCCCAGGGGCCGACTGCCAGCGCTGAAGGCCCGGAAGCGACCGTCCCCAACATGGTTAAGGACTACCTCAGCGATGATGCTGCGGGCTGCATTTCCGGTAGATATGAACAGCACGTTATACGGGGTGTCACGCATTTCACGCTCCTTCTCGACGAACTCGAGGGGCCAACCTCTCGCTTGAATACCACATCGGGTTAGATCTCGGCCGCCTGTGCGAAACGTGGCTGACGTTCAAGTTCGGCGCAAGGCCGTCAGCTCCTTACAACATGCAGCCTCGGTATCACCTGCGCCGTGGGCGCGAGGTGGATGCCTGTTCGTGAGCGCTTCGCTATCTTCTTCGCCTCAGCAGCGGCGGACGCGACGTCCTCGGCGTCGCGGAACTGCCCGGAAACCACGTGGACCTGGCCGACGGCAATTGTCGTCAGCGGAAAGAACGCCGCGAAACCGCGCCGGTCCTCGCTGTTGAAGCCGCCCGACTCCAGCTCACGGGTGTCGAACAGCGCGTGCGCATCGCGATTGAACTCGTGGACGATCGCTCGGCAGCGCGCCGCCCAGTCTTCACTCTGGAACAGCACGACGAAGTCGTCCCCGCCGACGTGGCCGACGAAATCATGTTTTCGATCGCTGTGCGCGAGCACGAGCTTCGCGGCAAGCTTGATCATCTCGTCGCCCCGCCAGTAGCCATAGAGGTCGTTGTACGGCTTGAAGTTGTTGAGATCGAAATAGCAGGCCGCAAACGGCACGCGCGCGTCGAGCAGCCGGCCGATGTGCTCGGTCACCGGAATGTTGCCGGGCAGCAACGTCAGGGGGTTCGCGTGGCGGGCGGCCTCGATTCGCAGTTCGGTGACGGCGCGTACGAGACTCTCGCCTGTCGCGACCCCGGCATACCGACCCTCGTCAGTGACGATGAAGCCGTCCTGTAGGTAGCGCTGATCCTCGCCAGCCAGCACGTTGACCAGCGACTGGAGCGGCGCCGAGCGCTCCGCGCACAACGGGTCCGCGTTCATGAACTCCGCTACCGGACGCTTGCCGTAGAGCTCGCGGTGGTACGGCTGCGCATACGCCTCGATGAAATCGCGGCGGTTCACGAGCCCCACCGGCCGGTCGCGATCGACGACGCCGATCGCATGCAGGTCCGGATTCGCGATGAAGAGGCGCATCAGCTCGGAGCTGGCTGTCTGCGGCACGACACTCGGCGCTGCTACGCGGAGCCTGTCGACCGAGTGGTCGAATCTCGGCTGTGGCGACGACGCGGGGAGGACTGAGACCTTGTCCGAACGCAGCACTGCCAGCGCGGCCGGAAGCAGACCGGGTTCGGGGAACTGCGCCGGCCGCCCGAGACAGTAACCCTGCGCGTAATGACACCCGAGGTCGCGCAGCACCGCGAGCTGTACTGGATCTTCGATGCCTTCGGCGACGAGGGGCGTACCCAACACCTCGGCCAGACGCAACACGCCTCGAATCACCTCGACTTTCCGGATGTCCGAATCGAGGCCCTGGACGAAGAACTTGTCGAGCTTGACGATTTGCGGTCTGAGTTGCACCCACAAACGCAGACTCGATCGGCCATCTCCGAAATCGTCGAGCGCCAGCGTGATCCCCGCCGCGCAGAGCGTCGTCATTGCCGCGTGCAGCCCGTCGACGTCCTCGACCCGCTCGTGTTCGGTGAGCTCCAGTACGAGCCGAACGGGCGCGATGCCTGCGGCCTCGGCACGACCCACGAGCTCCGCGCCATTGTCGCGCGCGAAGTGTTCGATCAGCGGCGCGGAAAGGTTCAGAAAAAGTTTCCCCTTCAGGCGCTGGCGCGCGAATGCGTCGATTGCCGTGAGGCACGCGATGCGTTCGAGTTCGGCGAGCCGCCCCGCGGCGCGCGCTGCGCGCAGGATCTCGTCCGGACTGCGCAGTCGAGAACCTGCTGGGCCCCGCATCAACGCCTCATATCCGTAGACAGACGCGTGGCTGACGTCGGCAATCGGCTGGAACGCGAACTCAAGCGCCCGCTCGTCGACTAGCGCGTGCAATTCGTCAAGATGACTCGTAGGACCGTTCGGATTCCGGGTCGGGCGGAGGGCGGGCTGTTCGGATTGCCTCATGGCGGACGATCGATCCTTTGGTGAGCAGGAACACCGGAGGCTACTCGGCAGTTATGTCGGTGCCGTTACACGCACGGCGTGTAAGACGGCGATTGGCACCGAGTGTGCATTTTTTCACGCCGGCAGCGCCAGAACGTCCAAGGGGGCGGCCGAACTTCGTCCGCACCCCCGACTCGACGCCGGCGCGGTCAGGGATCGGCCCAGGAGCGTGCATCTTCGCAATCGCGGCGTCTTTCCGAGCAGGGACAAGCGTCTCGAATCACGTCCCGCGCGACCCGCTCGAACGCGAGGACGACACCATCCCAGCTGCGCTGGCAACATGCTCACACGGGCCGCGCGTGACAATCGACCGAGCCGCGTCCGGTCGGCGAGCGTCGACAGCGCCGCGGCGACGAAACCCGCGTCGTCCCCTGGCGGCGCCAGCGCGCCGTTTTCGCCGTCCTCGACCAGTTCGGCGGCCGCCGCGCTGCGATACGCGACGACCGGCGTGCCGCTCGCCATCGCCTCGGCGACGACGTTGCCGTACGTCTCGGTGAGACTCGGAAACAGAAACAGATCGGCGCTCGCGTAGTGCTCCGCGAGCGCTTCGTGCAGCCGCACGCCCGCGAAGTGGTGGTCGGGACGCTCAAGTTTCAGGCGCGAAGCGGACGGGCCGTCGCCGATCCAGATCATCCGCGCGTTTGAATGTTGCCCGCGAATCGCCGCGAAGGCGCGCTCGGCGAGGACAAGATTCTTCTCGGGGGCGAGACGCCCGACATAGAGACAGACGAAATCCTCGGGCGCGGCGCCCCATTCCGCGCGCAGATCCGTGCTGCGGCGACGCGGGTTGAACAGACGGGTATCGACGCCACGACCCACGACGCGGACGCCCGGCACCCCCTCGCCGGCGAGATCGGCTGCGAGCGCCGTCGTCGGGACGAGTGTCGCGCGCGTCCTGCGGTGAAGTGCCCGCAAGTAGGCCGACACCGCCGGGCGCAGCCAGCCGAGGCCGTAATGCACGCTGTAATGGTCGAAGTTCGTGTGAAAACCGGACGTCACCGGAATGCCGAGGCGGCGCGCCGTGCTCACGGCGGACCATCCGAGCGGCCCTTCGGTCACGACGTGGACGAGATCGGGGCGGTGCCTGCGCCACTGCCGCGCGAGTGCGCCGCCCGACGGCAGGCCGAAGCGCAGGCCGGCATAGCCGGGCATCGGCACGCCTGCGATCGTCAAGTCGTACTCGCTCCCTCGGTCGTCCCGGCGTTGGCGGGGCCGCACTATGCTAACGCGATGGCCACGCTCGCGCATGCCGTGCACGAGCCGCCCAAGCGTCATCGCGACGCCGTTGACCTCGGGCGGAAAGGTTTCGGTAACGACGGCAATATCGAGGCAGCTCATATCCTGTCCAGCAAAATGCTGCCCCAGACGAACGCGCCCAGGACCAGCGAAACCAGCACCGCCGCACTGCCGATGTCCTTCGCGCGCTTTGCGAGGCGGTGGCTCTCGAGACCGACGCGATCGACGACCGCTTCGATCGCCGAGTTGAGCAGCTCGACGACGAGCACGAGCAGCACGCTCGCGACCATCAGCGCGCGCTCGGCGGCCGCGACCGGCATGATCAGCGCGATCGGCACGAGCAGCGCCGCGAGCCGGACTTCCTGCCGGAACGCGTCTTCGTGGACATAGGCGGCCTTGAGCCCAGCGAGCGAATAGCGGAGCGCGTTCCAGATCCCGCGCAGGCCGGTCTTGCCCTTGAACGGCGACTCGCGCTCGACCGCGCTATCGGCCGGCCGCGGCGGCATGCGCTCGTGCGTCACCGTTCGTCGAACGAGCGCAGGAACGGACGGGTCATGCCCGACGAACGACGCGCCACATCGGTGCAGGCCGCCGGCCCCCGGCACAGCGTGCCGTAGAGCGTCGCGAGTCTCCCCGCCATCGCGACGTCGGACCACTCCGCGGCGTACCGCCGCGCGTCGTCTGCGAGCTTTTGACGCTCGTGCGGACGCGCGAAGAGGTCCACGAGCGCGTCGCCGAAGAGCCGCGGGTCGTCCGGCGGCGAAAGCGCACCGCGCCCCGGCGCGAGGATGTCGTGCGTGCCCATGTCCGACAACGCAACGACCGGCAGGCCGGCCGCCATCGCCTCGAGCAGCACGAGTCCCTGCGTTTCGGTCTGGGACGCAAAGACGAAGACGTCGGCCGCTGCGTAACAGGCCGGCAGCGCGTTCACGCGCTCGAGATAACCGACGAACAGCACCGACTCGCCGAGCCCCTCGCGCCTCACCCGATCCCGGAGCTCGCGCTCGACCGGTCCCTCGCCGGCGATCATGAGCAGCAGGTCCGGGCGCCGCGCGAGCGTATGGTGCATCGCATCGAGCAGGAATCCGATGTTCTTTTCATGGGCGACGCGCCCGACGTAGAGCGCGACGGGCCGATCCGACGGAATTCCGCAGCGCCTGCGGAACTCGCCCGGTGCACCGGCGGCCAGGCGCTCGAACGGCACGCCGGTCGGCAATGTGTGCGTCGGCGCGGTCACGCCGTACTGCTGCAGTCGCTGCTGCATCGCGGTGGACGGCACGATCACCGCGTCGAGGTCGTTGCACTGCCGGCGCGATAGCGCCCGCGCGCCGTGCCGAAGCCAGCGCGCGGGCAGCAGCGGGACGTAGTGCTGCAGATACTCTTCGAACAGCGTGTGATACGTCGCGAGGACCGGGAGACCGAGGCTGCGTGCGGCGGTGACGCCGGCATAGTGCGCGACGAACGGCGTCTGGATGTGGATCAGGTCGCAATCCCGCGCGGCCTCTCGCACCGCCGCGTGCATCGCGCGCCAGCGTGGCAGCCGGTCTTCGCCGTCGCCCGGGACTGCGCGGCCCCCCACGCGAACGATCCCCTCCTCTTCGGCCTCGTCCGCATATCGGGGCACGACGAGGCGGGTCGCGACGCCGCGCGGAGACAGCGCGCGGCGAAAAGTCTCGATCGACGTCGATACACCGTTCACGCGCGGAAAATAGACGTCTGACACCATCAGTACGCGCATTCGGAAGCCTCCGCCGCTTCAAGCACCGTGCGGTTCGTCGCGGCTTCGCGTGCGCCCCACGCGATCAACTCGAGGCGGCCGTCGGGATGCTCGACGATCGCGGTGCACGAATCAACCCAGTCGCCGCAATTGACGTAACTGAGGCCGTCGACCTCGCGTATCGCAGCCCAGTGGATGTGGCCGCAGATCACGCCGTCGAGGCCGCGCTCGCGCACGTGATGAATCGCCGACTCCTCGAAATCGAAAATGAAATCGAGCGCCTTCTTGACCTTGCGCTTCGCATAGCCGGCTAGCGACCAGTAGCCGGGGAGGTTCAACCTGCGGCGCACCCACGACAGCAGGACGTTCAGGCGCACGAGCACCGTATAGGCGCGGTCGCCGAGCACGGCGACCCAGCGGTGGTGGCGCGTCACCTGGTCAAATTGGTCGCCGTGGATCAGCAGGTGGCGCTTGCCGTCCGCGGTTTCATGCACGACCTCTTCGAGCACCTCGATGTCCCCGAACACGGTGCCGCAGTAATCGCGCAGCGCCTCATCGTGGTTTCCGGGTATCAGCACGACGCGTCCGCCGTGGCGCGCGCGCCGCAACAGCTTCTGCACGACCGTGTTGTGGGACTGGCGCCAGCAGATGCTGCGATTCATCGCCCAGAAGTCGACGATGTCGCCGATCAGGAACGTGTTGTCGGCGGGATACTCGCGGAGGAATTCGACGACCCGTTCCGCCTGGCACGCCGGCGTGCCGAGATGGATGTCGGAAAGAAAGACCGATTTGACCGTTGGCATGCAGCCACGTTACCCACCGACGATGAAAGCTCCGTGACCCCGCGGTGACAGTTCGATGACGGGCCGCTCCGCTTCGTGTTCGTCAACGAGCGGATGCGCAGATCCTGTGCGAGCGCGACGCAATCCTCGACGCGCTGCCGCCCGCGACCCGCGCGCGCCAGCGGCGCATTTTGCGCGGCTACGACCCGAACGCTCGGCACCGGCAGTACCGCGGCCTGCTCAACCGAGCAGAATATTCACGGGCATCGTAATCCTCCGGTCGGATCACGAAGTGTATGAATCCGAGTGGACAGATTTATAACACCGCCGGGACCGGCGGAAACGGTCGGGCGAGCGGCGGCGGGCGTAACACGGCGGACATTTCCGAGTCATCGACCTGAAACAAGCGCCACTTAGATTGGCTCGAGCCAACCCGAGGATTGAACCGCATGCTACAGACCACACAGCTGCAGCGCGCCGGCTGCCGCGCGCTGCACGCCGGCATCGCCACCTGCCCGAGCGAGATCCACGAAGCGAAGAAGCTGCGCTACCGCGTGTTCGCCGAAGAAATGGGCGCGCGGCTGCCGACGCGGAGCCCGGGCGTCGATCATGACCTCTACGACCCGTTTTGCGAGCACCTCGTCGTGCGCGACGACGTCGCCGGCCGGATCGTCGGCACGTACCGCATCCTGTCGCCGCACGCCGCGCGGCGCGTCGGCAGCTATTATTCCGAGACCGAATTCGACCTGACGCGGCTGCAGCATCTGCGCCCGCGCATCGTCGAGATCGGCCGCTCGTGCGTGGATCCCGACTACCGCAGCGGCGCAGCGATCGCGCTGCTGTGGTCCGCGCTTGCGCGCTACATGCGCGACAACGGCCACGATTACCTGCTCGGCTGCGCGTCGATCAGCATCGCCGACGGCGGCCACACCGCCGCTAGCCTCTACGCGCGCCTGCGCGAGAAGCATGAAAGCCCACCCGAATACCGCGTGACCCCGCGCTGCGCGCTGCCGCTCGACGCGCTGCGCGGGGACGTCGCCGCCGAGCCCCCGCCGCTGATCAAGGGCTATCTGCGCGCGGGCGCGTGGATCTGCGGCGCGCCCGCGTGGGACCCCGACTTCAACACTGCGGATCTGCCGATCCTGTTGCCGATGAACCGGCTCGACCAGAAGTACCTCAGGCATTTCGGCGGCGACGGCAGGTGACGGTCGCAGCCGAGGTGTCCGCCGCGCGGCGCTGTTGGCGGCTGTTGCGGCTCGCGCACCATCTGCTGCTGGGCGCTGCGGCGACGCTGCTCGTCGTCCCGGCGCTCCCCGCACCCGCACGGCGTCGCGTCCGGCAGATCTGGTCGCAGCGCCTGCTGCGCGTGCTCGGGATCCGGGTCGAGCTCGACGGCCCGGCGCCACCGCCACACAGCCTGATCGTCGCGAACCACGTGTCATGGGTCGATGTTTTCGCGATCAACGCCCTTGCGCCCGCTGCCTTCGTCGCGAAAGCCGAGGTGCGCACCTGGCCGCTGGTTGGCTGGCTCGCGGCGCGCCACGACACGCTGTTCCTGCGCCGCGGCAGCGCCGCAGACGCGCGACGAACCGAGCAGGCGATCACCGCGGCAATCGCCGCCGGCGCGTGCGTCGCGGTATTCCCAGAAGGCACGACGACCGACGGCTCGCGACTTCTGCATTTTCACGCCGCGCTGCTGCAGGGCGCGGTCGCCGCCCGGCGCCCGGTCGTGCCGCTCGCGCTGCGCTACGAGGACGCGCGAGGGTCGCGCAGCGCGGCGGCCGCATACGCCGGCGACACGACGCTCTGGCAGAGCCTCCAGTCGATCGTGCGTACATCCGACCTCACGCTGAAGCTCGCCAGCGGGGCGCCGCTCACGACCGCGGGAGCGGATCGCAAGGCCGTTGCGCGGCGTGCGCGCACGGTCATCGCCGACGCGCTGTTCGTCGGCGAAGCGGATGCGATCCGCCACGCCGCGTGAGCCGGCAGGGCCGGCAGGGCCGGCTCACGATCTCGCTCGCCGCCGGACCTTCCGTCGTTGCCGTTGCAAAGCCGCGTGCGGTCGTCTTTGATTTCAGGACTGCGCCCTGTCGATTCCCGCAGCCCGTCGCGTGCCGGCTCGACCCGGTCGAGCGCGCTGCAGCGCAACGAACTCGAGCACTCCGCAAAGGATCGCGCGGCCGAGCGCGAGCGCCGGCAGCAGGCGGATACGCCGAAAGGATTTCCGGTTCATCTTCGTTTCCGGTTCGAACGCTTGGCCGCACCTTATCAAGTCAACATGGCATTCTCGTTTCAACGACCCGATCCGCGCCGCCGCCCCGCGCAGCCGTTTCCGCTGCCGCGCTCGCGAGGGGCCGCTGCGCGGACGTGACGCGGAGCCGCCCGATGCCCGACGCCGCGCTTCCGGAGCTCGTCGAGCTCGAACGCGTCATCGACGCGGGACACGGGGTTCTTGACGTGCGGGTCGTCCGTGAGGTCGAGGCGGGTGCGGCAGCGAGATTCCCGATCTACGCGATCGCGCTCGGCAACCCCGACACCAACGCGCCCGCGGTCGGATTCGTCGGCGGTGTGCATGGGCTCGAGCGCATCGGCACGGACGTCGTCGTCGCGTACCTGAGGCACCTCGTGATGCGCCTGCGGTGGGACGCGACCCTTCATCGCCAGCTCGAATCGGTGCGGCTCCTGTTCATGCCGCTCGTCAATCCCGGCGGCATGTGGCGCGCGACGCGCGCGAACCCGAACGGGGTCGACCTGATGCGCAACGCGCCGCTCGAGGCGCACGAGCGCGTGCCCCCACTGATCGGCGGGCACCGGATCAGCGCACACCTGCCGTGGTTCCGCGGCCATCTCGGCGACGCGATGGAGGTCGAGAGCGCGGCGCTGTGCAAAACCGTCGCGGCTGAGCTGCTCGCGCGGGAATTCAGCATCGCGCTCGACTGCCACTCGGGTTTCGGCCTCAGCGACCGTATCTGGTTTCCGTACGCGCACACGCGCGAGCCGTTCTCCCACCTCGCCGAGGTCCATGCGCTCGAGGAGATATTCCGGCGGACGCACCCGCACCACCCCTACATCTTCGAGCCGCAAAGCCTCCAGTACCTCGCGCACGGCGATCTGTGGGATTACCTCCATCTGCGCGCGGCCCGTGCGCCGGGCCGCATCTTTCTGCCGCTGACGCTCGAGATGGGCGCGTGGCTGTGGGTCAAGAAGAACCCGCGGCAGATGTTCTCGAAGCACGGGATCTTCAATCCGCGGCTCGCACACCGGCAGCAGCGCGTGCTGCGCCGGCACCTGTCGCTGCTCGACTTTCTGTCGCGCGCGGCAGCGAGCTTCGCTGCATGGATCCCGCGGGGGAATGCGCGGGCGGTGCATGCGGCGCGCGCGCTCGACCGCTGGTACCGGTGAGCGGATGAAGACCTGGGTCTTCCTGCGCGGGCTCACGCGCGAAAGCGGTCACTGGGGTGGCTTCCTCGAGACGTTTGCATGCATCGTTCCCGATTCGCGCATCGTTGTCACTGCCGGATGTAAGTTGATACGGGCTGCCGATTGAAAGTTGATACACCGAGTTGAGAAGATCGGGCCATTTGGAGCCCGGGTGATCACAGACGAGGTGTATGTGGAAATCGAACTGTTGAGGCGTCACGGGTTGAGCCTTCGGCGGATCGCCGCCGAGGTGGGGTGTGCGGTGAACACGGTGCGTGCGCACCTGGCGTCGCCGGGGCTGCCGCGCTACGCGCGCAAGGTCCAGCGGGTGACGAAGCTGGCGCCCTTCGAGGCGTACTTGCGCGAACGCCAGGCGGCGGCGCATCCGCACTGGATTCCGGCCTCGGTCCTGATGCGTGAGATCGTGGCGCAGGGCTATCAGGGTGGCGCCAGCCAGCTGCGCGCGTTCATGCACATGCTCAAGCCGGCGCAGCCATCGGAGCCGGTGGTGCGCTTCGAGACGGCGCCGGGCCACCAGATGCAGGTCGACTGGGTGGAGTTTCGCAAGGGCGCGCAGCCGCTGTACGCGTTCTGCGCCACGCTCGGCTACAGCCGCATGAGCTACGTCGAGTTTGTCACCGACATGAAGGTGACGACGCTGATCGGCTGCCACGAGCGCAGCTTCGCGGCGTTCGGGGGCGTGGTGCGCCAGGTGCTGTACGACAACATGAAGACCGTGGTGCTCGAGCGCGATGTCGACGGCGAAGGCGCGCACCGCTACCACGCCGGCTTTCTGGACTACGCCCGTCACGCCGGGTTCGTGATCAAGCTGTGCCGCCCCTATCGGGCACGGACCAAGGGCAAGGTGGAGCGCTTCAACGGCTATCTGCGGCGCTCGTTCTACGTGCCGCTGGTGGCGCAGTTCAAGCAGGCCGGTCTGGTGCTCGACGCCGCCACGGCCACGGTGCAGGTGCGCCGCTGGCTCGACGAAGTCGCCAACGTGCGCGTGCATGGCACCACCGGCGAGCAACCGGTAGCGCGGCTGGCGGCCGAACGGGCTGCGCTGCAGGCGCTGGCACCGCCGTGGCGGGGCGACATCGAGGGCGCCCGGCCGCAGGCTGAGGCGGCACACGACGAGGGCCCCGTGCGCCCGCCCGCCGTGCGTGCGCACCTCGAAACGGCGCAACCCGCCCAGCATCCGCTGGCCGTCTACGACGCGTTGCTGCAGACGCTGCAACAGGCGCAGGAGATCGGCGCATGAACCTGCAATACGAACGGATCCAGGCGCTGTGCCAGACGCTGAGCCTGCCGCTCACCGCCCAAGGCTATGCCGCAGCGGCCCAGCAGGCGGCCACCGATCAACTGGCCTACAGCGACTTCCTCGAACAGTTGCTGCGGGCCGAGGCGGCCGGTCGTCAGAGCCGCAAGCAAAGCATGCTCACGCGCCTGGCGGGCTTCCCCGCGATCAAGACGCTGGAGGATTTCGACTATGGCTTTGCCAGCGGGCTCAAGCGCAGCCAGATCGAGGAGTTGGCCAGCCTCGCCTTCGTCGAGCGTGCCGAGAACGTTGTGCTGGTGGGCCCCAGCGGGGTGGGCAAGACCCATCTGGCCATCGCGCTGGGCTACCGCGCCACGCAGGCCGGCATCAAGACGCGCTTCACCACCGCCGCCGACCTGCTGCTGACGCTGGTCCTGGCGCATGAGCGCAACCAGCTCAAGAACGTGATGCAGCGGGCGATCAACGCCTACCGGCTGTTGATCGTCGACGAGATCGGCTACCTGCCGATGACGCGCGAGCAGGCCAACCTGTTCTTCCAGGTGATCGCGGCGCGCTACGAGCGGGGCAGCCTGATCGTGACCAGCAATCTGTCGTTCGGGCAGTGGGACAGCACCTTCGCCCAGGATGCGACGCTCACGGCGGCGCTACTGGATCGGCTGCTGCATCACGCGCACATCGTGCCGATCAGCGGCGAGAGCTACCGGCTGAAACACCAGCGCAAGGCCGGGATGGTGCAAGCGCTGGCGGTCGCCGGCTGAGGGCCGCGCGACGGAGCGCCCCTGCGGTCGGGCCTTCGGCCCTCCCTTCGGGGCGCTCCGTCGCACATGTCAATGGGATAGAGGTGTATCAGTTTTAAATCGGCAACCGCCGGGAAAGCGTGTCAGTTTTAAATCGGCATTGACAATCGTCGCGCTCGACCTGCCGGGAACCGGCGCGCGGCATCGCGAGACGAGTCCGGGCGACGTGCCGCGGATTGCCGAAGACTGCAGGAGTACGCTGTTTCGGCTCGGGGTCGACCCGCCGTACCGCCTGCTCGCGCTGTCGCTCGGCGCGATGGTCGCGCTCGCTTGGGCCGACCGGCATCCCGCGGAGATCGCCGAATGCGTGCTGATCAACACGAGCCTTCGCACCTACAGCCCGTTCTACCGCCGCCTTCGCCCGCGCAGCTATGCGCGGCTGCTGTACCTCGCGCTGCGCGACGACGCGCGCGCGTGCGAGACGATGATCCTCCGGCTGACGAGCGGGCAGCGCGATGAGCGGCTGGTCGACGAATGGGTCACGCTGCGCGTTCGTCATCCGGTGACGCTCGCGAACGCGGTGCGCCAGCTTTTCGCCGCGGCGCGCTATCGCCCGCCGCGCGACCGCCCTGCCCCGCCGGTGCTCGTCCTCGCGAGCCGGAACGACCGGCTGGTGCACGTCGCGTGCTCGAAGGCGATCGCCGCGGCGTGGAACTGCTCGCTGCGGATCCACCCCTACGCAGGCCACGACCTTCCACTCGACGACGGCGCATGGGTCGCCGAGCAGGTGCGCCACTGGACCGATGGAGGCGGCGCGTGATCGCTCGCATCTGCGCGCGCACATCGATGAAAGGATCGGGTACCGCACGTTCGGGGGCGATGGCGAGCGACCGCGCTACCCGCGTCGCCCGGTCGGGCCGGCGACACGCCGCTTCAACCTCGACCCGTTGCTGCCCTTCGTTCGCGCTCGGATTGATGCCTGTTGTCGAGGCACTACGGTCATTCGAAAGGGCTCACTAGCAGAGGCCGCGCTCACCTTGCCTGACTCTCGTTCAGTGCTTCCAGGCGGTCAGTTTCACCTCTCGCCAATGCGTGTGAGATAGCGTCGGATTTTGTCAATTACCTGATCAATGCTCTGATGGGCATCGACTTCGATCCCGAGTGCGCGGGCCAGCTCGCGTGCCTTGACGGGGTCGATATGTTGCCTGCCACTTTTGGCAGCCCTGACCATTTCTCGCGCCCGCTCGAGATCTTCAGTCCGCTGCCGCTTGAATTGACTCAGGATCCAGTTGAGCATGTACCGAAAGCCCTTTCAGAAGTAGAAGCAGGAACCCGCCGGTCGGAGCACAGCTCCGTTCTCATCCGCAGGTTACCGGGCTGGCTAACGGCGGCGGCCGCTGGCCGCAAAAGCCTCGACCTTCTTGGTGGGGCCGGAAACGATCAACAGATCACCCGGGCGCACGATACTGTTCGGCTTTCCGTGCTGGAAATCTTCATGGGCACGCTTGATGCCGACGACCGTGACACCGAACTTCTCGCGCACGGCCGACGCGGCGAGCGTGAGGTCGTGGGTGGCGGCGGGCGCGTGGATCTTCGCGATTGCGAAGCCATCTTCGAACTCAATATAGTCCATCATCCGCCCGCTGATCAGATGGGCGACGCGCTCGCCCATGTCGGCTTCCGGATAGACGATGTGGTGCGCGCCGATACGCTCGGCGATCTTGCCGTGCTGGGGCGTCATGGCTTTGACCCAGATGTCGGGAATCTCCAGTTCGGTCAGCGCCATTACCGTCATCAGACTGGCTGCGAGGTCGCCGCCGATACCCACGATGGCGTGCGCGAAATCGGCCACGCCGAGTTGGCGCATAGTCATCGCGTTGGTCGAATCGGCCTGCACCGCATGGGTGAGCAGATCGGCCCACTCGTGAACCGGCTCCGCATCGCGGTCGATCCCCATCACGTCGTGACCCAGTTGCATCAGGGAGTTGGCGACGGCCCCGCCGAAGCGGCCCAGGCCGATCACGACCACACTGTCGCCCTTCGAAAAGGCGAACTGCTCTGTAAATAGCCTAGCCAACAACGGGATGCTCCTCTGGATAGCGGAACGGCATGCGGTGCTCTCCCAGCGCAAGCGACGCCGCGAGGGTGATGGTGCCAACCCGGCCGATATACATGAGTAGGGCCAGAATGAGTTGTGCGGAGGCGGGCAGCTCGGCCGTGATGCCAGTGGACAAACCGACGGTTCCAAAGGCTGAGACCACCTCGAAGATGACTCTATCCGTGGCGATTCGAGTAGTGTGCAGGATGAACACCGTACCCAGAACGACTACGGCGCTGCCGAGGACAAGCACGGTGATGGCCTGGCGCTGGGCCGAATGGCTGATACGCCGGCCAAACGCCTCGGTATCCATCCGGCCTCTGATCTCGGCAATGACCAGCATCACCAGAATCATCGCGGTTCCCACCTTGACGCCACCCGCCGTGCCTGCGCTACCGCCACCGATGAACATCAGTAAGTAGTGCAGGCCAAGGCTTTCATGCGTCAGAGCGCCGATGTCGACTGAATTGAACCCGGCCGTGCGTGCAGACACGGACGCGAAGATCGCCGACAGCACCTTGTCGGCCACCGCCATCGGACCGAGCGTGCGCGGGTTCGACCACTCGAAGGCGAGCAGAATGATCGTGCCACCTGCCAGCAGCACGCCGGTGCCGACCAGCGTCAGCTTGGTGTGTACCGACCAGTGGTGCGGACTCCGAAGTTTTCTGCGCAAATCATGCAGGACCGGGAAGCCCAGTCCACCGATCAAAATCGCCAGCATGATTGGCGTCAGCAGGAAGCCATCGGACGCGTAGCGCATCAAGCTGTCCGCATGGATGGAGAAACCAGCGTTGTTGAAGGCGGAAACGGCGTGAAAGAGACCGCTCCAGGCCGCCTCGGCCCAAGGCAGTTCATAACCCGTACGCAGCCGCACGATCAGCGCCAGCGCTGCGATCCCCTCAACGATCAGTGTCACGAACAGCACCAGCCTGGCCACGCTGGAGACCTCCCCGATGCCCAGCGTGTGCGTTTCGGCCTGAGCGGTGAGCCGCGTACGCAGCCGGAAGGAGCGGTTCACCATCAGCCCGAGCAGCGTGGCAGCTGTCATCATGCCGAACCCGCCTACCTGGAACAGCGCCATGATCACCCACTGCCCAAACGGCGACCAGTAGGTGCCGGTGTCCACGGTGATCAAACCTGTGACGCACACGGCCGAGACGGACGTGAACAGGGCCACGATCCATGGAGCGCTTACCGCATCGGGACGGGAGATCGGCAACATGAGCAACCCAGTCCCGATCAGGATGGTGATCAGGAATGCCAGTGGGACGACGCGAGCCGGATGCTGGATCTCTCGAATTCTCAACTCAAGATATCTCGAGGTCATGATGCAGTGCGGCGGATACCGCACTTCGGGAGCGAATCATACGCCCGACCGACTTCGGGCGCGCTCTTTCAGGATGACTCTGTCGTTGCCGTTGCCGTTGCCGTTGCCGTTGCCGTTGACTTTGCGATATCCCAGGTGGAGTACGCGAGCGCCGCATACGGCCGGTTGCGCGCGTCGGCTCGGGCGCATTTCTCAGGGAAGTTGCCTATCGGGCGGCAGCCACACCCAAACAACGAGCGACTGTTCCGGGCCGAGAGGGTGAGTTCGGTGGAATCCAGACCTGTCGTTCAATCTGAGTGATCCCGGGGCAGCCCGTGTAGACTGCACTGCCGCCGCTGGTTACCGCATTCTGGCCGTCTTCCGGCAGCTTACTGAGCGGATCAGCCGCTTGAACGACAGTTTGTGGAATCGGCGAGCGGTAGCAGTTGGCCGGACCCGGTCCCTCAAGGCTCGTGGCCCTCGCCCCGAACTACTAGCTCCCGCGTATCGCCACGCTGTCGCTGCCTGGGCATGATGAACTCGCGTCCACGGCCAACTTGCCCGCTGACGTACCGCTTTATTCCGGAGTGGCAAAACCACTCTGCCACTCGTTTTTGGACGAAAAAAAGCCCGCTATAGCGGGCTTAAGTCATTGATTCTATTGGAGGCGCGAACCGGAATCGAACCGATGTACACGGCTTTGCAGGCCGCTGCATAACCACTCTGCCATCGCGCCAGCTTGCTGGCCTGCCTTCCCGACGCGCCTTCATCGGGGGGAAAATCCAAACGGAATTTCCCGGAAATTCTGGAGCGGGAAACGAGTCTCGAACTCGCGACCTCAACCTTGGCAAGGTTGCGCTCTACCAACTGAGCTATTCCCGCTGAAAGACCGCCATTATAGGTTCGTATTTTCGCTTGTCAACCGCTTTTGTTTCGAATATCCCGGTCGTAGCGGGCAAGCTGTGGCATCGCCCGGTGAAGGTAATAGCCCATCGACCACAACGTCAGGGCTGCGGCGATGTAAATCAGGACGTTGCCGATCACGCGCAGGTCCAGCGACAGTAGCGGGGCATTATAGAGCAGCAGGGGAATGGCCGTCATCTGCGCCGCGGTTTTCAACTTCCCGACAAAAGCGACCGCAACACCGGCCGACTGGCCGACCCGCGCCATCCATTCGCGGAGTGCCGAAATCGTGATCTCCCGGCCGATGATGACGACAGCGATGATGGAATCGACGCGCGCGAGCTGCACGAGCAGGATCAGCGCTGCTGCAACCATCAGCTTGTCCGCGACCGGGTCGAGAAACGCGCCGAAAGCCGAAGTCTGGTTGAGTGCGCGGGCAAGATAACCGTCGAACCAGTCGGTGGCGGCTGCGATGATGAAAATGATCGTTGCGGCGAAATTTTTCTCTTCGGCGTCGAGCCAGCTGTCGGGAAGATAAAACACGCCGACGAACAGCGGGATCAGCGCAATGCGCGCCCAGGTCAGCGAATTTGGAACGTTGAATAACATTGAATGAGGCCTTTCGGGCCGAGGCGAGCGCGTCAATGCAGGGCATTGTATATCGCTTCCGCAGTCTTTCGGCTGACCCCGCCGACGCGGCACAGGTCCTCGACGGTTGCGGCGCGCACGCCGTCGAGTCCGCCGAAGCTCGCGAGCAGGTTGCGCCGGCGCATTGGACCGATGCCGGGAATGTCCTCGAGCCGTGAACCGATACGCGCTTTCGCCCGCCGGGCACGGTGGCCCGTGATTGCGAAGCGGTGGGCCTCGTCGCGGATTTCCTGGATCAGGTGCAGTGCCGGATGGTCGATCGCGAGGTTCTGCATGCGGCCATCCGGGAAAACCAGCGTCTCCAGGCCGGGCTTGCGCTCCTCGCCTTTCGCCACCCCGACCATCGCAATCGACTCCAGCCCGACATCGGCCAGCACCGAACGTGCCGAACTGACCTGCCCCTTGCCGCCATCGATCAGTATCAGGTCGGGACACACGCCCTCGCCGGCTGCGACCTTGCCGTAGCGGCGCTCGAGGACCTGGCGCATCGCGGCGAAATCATCGCCGGGAGTGATTCCGGTGATGTTGTAGCGGCGGTATTCGGAGTTCTTCATCGCCCCGTCGACGCTCACGACGCACGATGCGACGGTCGCTTCGCCCATCGTGTGGCTGATGTCGAAGCACTCGATTCGCCGCGGCGCCTCAGCCAGGTCGAGCGTCTCGCGCAGCGCTTCGAGGCGCATTTCGGCGCGGCCGGTGTCCCGCGCGCGGGCGATGATCGCGAGGCGCGCGTTGTTCTCCGCCATCCCCATCCACACTTTTTCAGCCTGCAGACGCGGCACGAGCAACGTGCAGGGCTTGTCGCAGATCTCGTCCATCAGCACCCTTACCGGGGCGAGCGGCACATCCACGAGGAGTTTCGCCGGCAGCTCGTGTTCGCGGTAGTGCTGCTCGATGAACGCGAGCGCAGCGTCCAGCATGCCGATGCCGGCCGTCGCACTGGGGAATTGCGGGCGGTCGCCGAGATGCCTGCCGCCGCGCACCATGGCGATGTTCACGCAGGTCACGCTGCCCTCCTCGACCGCGGCGATGATATCGACATCCTCGTCCTTGCGGCTGTCGACGAACTGGCGCGCGAGCACCGCCTGCAGCACGCGCACCTGGTCACGGCACGCCGCGGCTTCCTCGAACGCCAGGCGCTCGGCCGCCGCGTGCATGCGGGCCGTGAGGTCGTCGATGACTTCCGAGGCCCGACCCTCGAGGAAACGCGCCGCGAGCCTGACATCGGCGGCGTAGGCCTCCTTGTCGATCAGGCCGACGCACGGCGCGGTACAGCGCTTGATCTGGTGCAGCAGGCAGGGACGCGAGCGATTCTGGAACACCGGGTTTTCGCAGGTGCGCAGACGGAACGTCTTCTGCAGCAGGTGGATGCTTTCGCGCACCGCCCACACGTTCGGAAACGGGCCGAAATAGCGGGCGCCTTTGGTGAACGCGCCGCGGTGATAGGCCAGGCGCGGGAATTCGTCACCGGACAGCTCGATGTACGGATAGGTTTTGTCGTCACGAAACAGGATGTTGTAGCGCGGCGCGAGACTCTTGATGAGGTTGTTCTCGAGCAGCAGCGCTTCGGCTTCGGAGCGCGTCGGCGTGATGTCGACACGCAGGATCTGCGCGACCATCATCGCGATCCGCGGGCTGGGCTGGGTACGCTGGAAATAGCTCGACACGCGGCGCTTGAGATTCTTCGCCTTGCCGACGTAGAGCACCCGCTCGTCGGCGCCGATCATGCGATAGACACCAGGCTCCTCGGGCACTGTCCTGAGGAAGGCCCGCGCGTCGAACGGGGCGTCGGGAGCAGTCATCGTGAGGACCCCGCGAGCGCGATCTAGGCCGTGTCCTCGACGAGGCCCGCGACGACGTCACGCGCCTGCCGATAGACCGGATGCAGTTCCAGTGCGAACGGATCGGCAGCCTGCGGACGCGAGCGCAACGCTTCAATGCGCGCCCGGCTCTCCGGGGCGATGTCGGGCGCCCAGCGGTCGAGCAGGTCGACTGCGAGGTCGGGGCGGTTGCATACCAGCACCACGTCGCATCCGGCGCCGAACGCGGCGCGCGCGCGTGCCAGGATGTCGCCGACGACGGTCGCGCCTTCCATCGTCAGGTCGTCGCTGAAAATCACCCCGCCGAAGCCGACGCGCCCGCGCAGGATGTCCTGCAACCAGAAGCGCGAGAAACCGGCCGGATTCGGATCGACACGCGGATAGATGACGTGCGCAGGCATCACCCCGGCGAGCTGGCGCCCGAGCCGATGGCGGTACGGGGCGATGTCCTCGGTCCAGATCGCGTCGAACTCGCGTTCATCGACCGGGATCTCGACGTGAGAATCGGCTTCGGCATAGCCGTGACCCGGAAAATGCTTGCCGACGCACCCCATACCGGCGTCCGCCATGCCGGACACCAGCGACTGCGCCAGCGCCGCGACGACGAGCGGGTCGCGGTGGAAAGCCCGGTCGCCGACGACGCGGCTGCAACCGTAGTCGAGATCGAGCACCGGCGTGAAGCTCAGATCGACGCCATGCGCGAGGAGCTCGGCGGCAAGCACGTAGCCCGCACAGCGGGCGGATTCGAGCGCAGCGACATGGTCGCGCTCCCAGAGGCGTCCCAGGCAGCGCATCGACGGAATGCGCGTGAAGCCGTCGGTGCGAAAACGCTGCACCCGACCGCCTTCGTGATCGACGGCGATGATCAGCGCCGGGCTGCGCAGCGCATGAATCTCGGCGGTCAACGCCTGCAACTGTTCCGAGTCGCGGAAGTTGCGGGCGAACAGGATCACGCCGCCGACCAGCGGGTCGAGCAGCCGCTCGCGCTCCTCCTCCGTCAGCGCAAAGCCTGCGACATCGAGCATCACCGGCCCCAGCGGCCGGACAGTGGCGGGCAAATCGGATTGCAAAGTCATCGTTTCTCGATCAGGGCGAAGGCGACGACGTAGTCCACTTCGTCGGTGAGGCTCAAATGTGCACTGAGGCCGCGCTCGGCCAGAAAGCCGGCCAGTGCCGTACCGTAGCAATACAGCGGCTTGCCGCGCTCGTCGTGGTCAACCGCCACCGCGTGCAGCGTTGCCGGAATCGCGACGCCTGTTCCGAGCGCCTTGCCGAACGCTTCCTTGGCGGCGAAGCGCTTGGCGAGGAAGCGCGCGGGGTCGCGGCTCGCCGCAAAACCGTCGCGCTCGGACGCAGCAAGAATGCGCGCGGCGAAGCGCGCCCCATGACGATCCAGCGAGCGCTGCACGCGTTCGATTTGCACGATGTCGGTGCCGATGCCGTGGATCATGCGCCTCGGCTCATCGCCCGACGCCGGCGGCCTCGCGCATCAGCCGCTTCATTTCGCGCACCGCGTCGCGCAGGCCGGTGAACACCGAACGGCTGACGATCGCGTGGCCGATATGCAGTTCGCGCACCTCCGGCAAACGCGCGATCGGCTGCACGTTGTAGTAGTTCAGCGCATGGCCGGCATTGAAGCGCATGCCAAGCGCCCGGATCGCCTCGCCGGCGCGGCGGACCTTGTCGATCTCGTCCACGACCGCAGCACTCTGCGGATCGCGGCCGGCGGCGTGGAATGCATGGGCGTAGGGGCCGGTATGGATTTCGCAGACCCGGGCGCCGATGCGGGCCGCCGCTTCGACCTGCCCGAGTTCGGCATCGATGAACACGCTCGTGACGATTCCGGCATCGGCGAGCCGTGCGACGACGTCCTTCAGCCGCCCTTCCTGCGCCAGCACGTCGAGTCCGCCCTCGGTGGTCACCTCGTGGCGCCCTTCGGGCACCAGCATCGCCATCTCGGGCCTGAGCGCGCATGCGATGCCGACCATCTCGTCGGTCGCGGCCATCTCGAGGTTCAGCTTGACCTGCGTGAGTTCGCGCAGCCTGCGCACGTCCTCGTCCTGAATGTGGCGGCGGTCTTCGCGCAGATGCACGGTGATGCCGTCCGCTCCGCCCAGATGAGCTTCCATCGCCGCCCAGGCGGGATCCGGTTCCCACGTGCGGCGCGCCTGACGCAGCGTCGCGACGTGGTCGATGTTGACGCCGAGTTCGATCACAGTTCCTGCAACTCCTTCAGCACCCGGCGCGACTGCAGCGGCTGTCCGCCGAGATAGTGGTTGATCAGCAGGCGCAGCAGCGCCTTGCTCTGGAAAAGGGTTTCGGCGCGGGAAAAATCCCCGTGCGCCATGTCGAGCAGCGTCTGGCCGCTCACGCCCGGCAGGCCTTCGTCGTCGCCGGCGAGCCGTACCGGACCTTTCTCGATTATATAGACGTACTGCTGCACGGGATCAACGGGCCGGTTCGAGTCGCCTTCGAGGTCCAGGCCGATGCCGTAACCGAGTTCGCGCAGCAGCGTGAGTTCGAAGCGCCGCAGGATCGGTGCCACGTCGCCGCGTCCGAGTTGCGAAAGCGCGTCCGCATAGGCCTCGAACAGCGCCGGGTGCGCATCCTCGCGTGCGGTGAGCCGCACCAGCAGTTCATTGAGGTAGTAACCGCACATCAATGCCCGACCGGTGAGCAGCGGCTGCCCGCCGCGCCACTCGGCACGCACCAGGGTCTTGACCTCGCCCCCGCCGGACCAGTCCATCAGCAGCGGCTGGAACGCCATGATCACGCCGCGCAGCGCTGACATCGGCCGGCGCGCGCCCTTGGCGACCAGCGCGACTCGGCCGTGGTCGCGCGAGAAAATCTCGACGACCAAGCTGGTTTCGCGCCACGGATAAGTGTGCAGGACGAACGCAGGTTGCTGGTCGATGCGCTGCTTCTGGCTCACGGCCCCACGCGCATGGTCGGGTTATTCGTAGCCGAGACTCTTGAGCGCCCGTTCGTCATCGGCCCAGCCGCTCTTCACCTTGACCCACACTTCGAGGAACACCTTGCCGTCGAAAAGCTTCTCGAGTTCGACACGCGCCTCGGAGGCGATACGCTTCAGTTGCTCGCCCCCCTTGCCGATGACGATGCCCTTGTGGCTGGACCTGTCGACCACGACAGCTGCATAAATTCGACGCAGGTTGCCTTCCGTCTCGAACTTCTCGATCTCGACGGCCACGCCGTAGGGCAGTTCGTCGCCGAGCAGGCGGAACAGCTTCTCGCGCAGGAATTCAGCCGCCAGGAAACGTTCGCTGCGATCGGTGATCTCGTCGGCGCCGTACATCGGCTCGCCTTCTGGCAGCAACGGCGTGGCCGTTTTCACGAGAGCTTCGACGTTCGTGCCGCGTTCGGCACTCAACGGCACGATTTCGGTGAAGGGATAGACTTCCGCCATCTTCGCGATGAACGGCAGGAGCTGGCTCTTGTCGCCCAGCCGGTCGACCTTGTTGATGACCAGCACCACTTTCGCGTCGCCCGGCAACACCGAGACGACCTTGCGGTCGTCGTCGCCGAAGCGCCCGGCCTCGATCACCAGGAACACCAGATCGACGTCGCCGAGCACCTGCGACACGGTGCGATTCATCGAGCGATTCAGCGCGTTGCGATGGCGTGTCTGGAAACCGGGCGTATCGACGAACACGAACTGCGCGTTGTCGCTCGTCAGAATGCCGGTGACGCGATGCCGCGTGGTCTGGGCCTTGCGGGAGACGATGCTGATCTTCTGCCCGATCAGCCGGTTCAGCAAAGTCGACTTGCCCACGTTGGGACGCCCGACGATGGCGACGAAGCCGGTGCGAAACAGCGCCTTGTCATCGGCTTGCGGCGTGTCTTCCTGGTTCATGGCTTCCTCAACTGGGCCAGCGCGAGTTCCGCTGCTTGCTGTTCTGCGGCACGACGGTTGGTGCCGCGGCCGGTGGTGCGAAGGTTCAGTGCGTTGACCTCGCACACCACCTCGAATTCCTGCGCATGGGCTTCGCCGTGGACCTTGGCCATCACATAGGTCGGCAGCGGCAGCTTGCGCCCCTGCAGCAGTTCCTGCAGCGCCGTTTTCGGGTCTTTCGCGGCAACGCCCGGATCGATCGCGGCGATCATCGGGTCGTAGAGGCGATCGATCACCGCTTTCGCGGCGGCGAAGCCCTGATCGAGAAATGTCGCCGCGAACACCGCCTCGAGCGCATCCGCGAGAATCGACGGGCGACGAAAGCCGCCGCTCTTCATCTCGCCTTCGCCCAGGCGGAGATATTCGCCGAGATCGAGTTCCAGCGCGACCCGGTGCAAGCCATCCTGGCACACCAGCGATGCACGCAGGCGCGACATCTCGCCTTCGCGCAGGCTCGCGAAACGCTCGAACAGCGCAATCGCGACGACGCAGTTGAGGATGCTGTCGCCGAGGAACTCCAGGCGCTCGTTGTTCGGCTGTCCGAAACTGCGATGCGTGAGTGCCTGCTCGAGCAGCGCCGGATTGTCGAACCGGTGTCCGAGGCTGCGCTGCAGGCGGTCGAGCTTGCCTGCCACTATTGCTCGGCCGACGTGGCCTGGAAGTCGAACAGCAGGCTGACGTTCCCCGCCACCGGCACCTTGCGTTCGTAAACGACTTCGACGACCGTCTTCCCGCCCGGCCTCGAGATATCGAGGTCTGCCCCGCTCACCGTGACGACGTCGTCGATCTGGCGGCGCCTGTCGAAGCTGCGGCGCAGTTCCGGCGTCGCCACGCCGTTGTCGCCTTCTTCCGCAACCAGCTTCACGTTGCGCTTGATGGCCAGGTATTCGTTGATCGCCGGCACGGTGCGGAACGCGACCAGCAGCGCCGAGCCCAGCAGCGCCCCGACGATCAGCACGCCCATCAGGCTGAGACCCAGTTGTCTGCCTCTCATGCGATTAAGTTCTCCGTATCAATGGAAACCACCGATGCGCTTCATGTCACTGAAGTTGAACCAGATGAAAAATGCACGCCCGACGATGTTCTCGTCGGGCACGAAACCCCACACGCGGCTGTCGCTGCTTGCGTCGCGGTTGTCGCCCATGACGAAATAATGCCCTTCCGGCACAGTGCAGGTTACACCGGCCGTCGTGTAGGTGCAGTTTTCACGGTAGGGGAAGTCCAGCACATGCGGAACGAATGCCGGCGTGTCCCGCTCGATCAGCACCGAATGATTGGCGTCCCCGAGCTTCTCGGCGAAGCGGGGAGAATAGTAGAGCCGGTCCGGATGGAGGTAGTCGGGCTGGGGTACCAGTTCGACCACTTGACCGTTGATCCGTAGTCGCTTGTTCAGGTATTCGACCTTGTCGCCGGGCAGGCCGACCACACGCTTGATGTAGTCGAGGGAAGGATCGGCCGGATAGCGGAACACCATCACATCGCCGCGTTTCGGCTCCTCGACGTCGATGATCTTCTTGTTGATCACCGGCACGCGAATGCCATAGACCCATTTATTGACGAGGATGAAGTCCCCGACGAGCAGCGTCGGAATCATCGAGCCCGACGGAATCTTGAACGGCTCGACGAGAAAGGATCGCAGCGCGAACACGATCAGGATGACCGGGAAAAAGCTCGCCCCGTACTCGACCCACCAAGGCGGAGGGGAGCCGGGTGCGCGCCGTTTGCGCGCGATAAAGCGGTCGATCAGCCACAGCACTCCGGTGGCGACAAGCAGCAGAAACAATACCAGGGCGAAATTCACACGGACTCCGTATCGAAGCGTTCCGGCGCCATCACGCCGGTCTGCGCATCATTTGCCTTCATCGACTCGTAGCACGGCGAGGAAAGCTTCCTGCGGGATCTCCACGTTGCCCACCTGCTTCATCCGCTTCTTGCCCTCCTTCTGCTTTTCGAGCAGCTTCTTCTTGCGCGAGATGTCCCCGCCATAGCACTTGGCGAGCACGTTCTTGCGCAGCGCCTTGATCGTTTCACGGGCGACGATGTGGGAGCCGATCGCCGACTGGATCGCAACATCGAACATCTGGCGCGGGATCAGTCCGCGCAGTTTCGCCGCGACTTCACGCCCACGGTACTGGGCCGAGGCGCGATGGACGATCACCGATAACGCGTCGACTTTCTCGCCGCCGACCAGCAGGTCGAGCTTGACGAGATCGGCTGCGCGGTACTCCTTGAACTCGTAGTCGAGCGACGCGTAGCCGCGTGAAACAGACTTCAGCTTGTCGAAGAAGTCCATCACGACTTCGTTCATCGGCAGGTCGTAGATCAGCTGGACTTGGCGACCGTGGTAGCGCATGTCCACCTGCGCGCCGCGCTTGAGGTTGCACAGCGTGATGACCGGCCCGACGTAGTCCTGGGGCAGGAAGATCGTCGCGGTGATGATCGGCTCGCGGATCTCGGCAATCTTCGACTGATCCGGGAGCTTGGCCGGGTTCTCGACGCGGATCACCTCGCCGCTGTTCATGACGACTTCGTACACCACCGTGGGCGCGGTGGTGATGAGGTTCATGTCGAATTCACGCTCGAGCCGCTCCTGCACGATGTCCATGTGCAGCAGGCCGAGAAAACCGCAGCGGAACCCGAAGCCGAGCGCCTGCGACACTTCCGGCTCGTACTGCAGCGAAGCGTCGTTGAGTCGGAGCTTTTCGAGCGAATCGCGCAGCTGGTCGTATTCGCTCGATTCGACCGGGTAAAGTCCGGCGAACACCTGCGGCTTGATTTCCTTGAAGCCGGGCAGTGGTTCGCTCGCCGGGCGCATCGCGAGCGTCACCGTGTCGCCAACTTTCGCCGCCTGCAGTTCCTTGATCCCGGCGATGATGAATCCGACCTCGCCGGCCGACAGTTGGGGACGCGCCACGGAGCGCGGCGTAAACACGCCGACCTGGTCGCACGGGTATTGCGCGCCATTGGCCATCAGCAGGATGCGGTCCTTCGGCTTGAGCACGCCATCGACGACGCGCACGAGCATCACGACGCCGACGTAATTGTCGAACCACGAGTCGATGATCAGCGCCTTCAGCGGCGCGTCCGGATCGCCTTTCGGCGGCGGCACGCGGCGCACGACGGTCTCCAGCACATCCTCGATGCCGAGTCCGGTCTTCGCCGAACACAGCACCGCTTCGGACGCATCGACGCCGATCACGTCCTCGATCTCCTTGCGCGCGCTCTCGGGATCGGCGGCCGGCAGATCGATCTTGTTCAGGACCGGAACCACTTCGACGTTCTGCTCGATCGCGGTATAGCAGTTCGCCACGGTCTGCGCCTCGACGCCTTGCGAGGCATCCACGACGAGCAGCGCGCCTTCGCACGCCGACAGCGAGCGGCTGACCTCGTACGAGAAGTCCACGTGGCCCGGCGTATCGATCAGGTTGAGGTTATAAACCTGCCCGTCCTTGGCCTTGTAATGCAGCGCCGCCGTCTGGGCCTTGATCGTGATTCCGCGCTCTCGCTCGAGATCCATCGAATCGAGAACCTGCGCCTCCATCTCGCGATCGGACAGGCCCCCGCAGAAATGGATGAGCCGATCCGCCAGCGTGGACTTGCCGTGATCGATGTGAGCGATAATCGAAAAATTTCGGATATGTTGCAAAGTGGCTTCCGCAGTAGCTAACAGTCTCTCAGTGTCGCAGAAAGTAGCGTAACCCACTGAAAAACCTCTATTTCCTTCAATTTCCTGTAGCAGCGAGTCGCATTCAGTAGCATCGCATCGCACGATATTGAGGGTAGAAAAGCGGGTATGAGACAATGAGGCTGCTACCCGATACCCTCAAAAACGACAAAGAGGTATGCCATGCAACTAACTGATAAAGCAATCCGTGGCGTCAAGGGCGGCGCAAAGCCGGTCAAGATGGCGGACGGGGGCGGATTGTACCTTGAAGTCACACCGGCCGGGGGCAAGCTCTGGCGCTACCGCTTCCGCCTTGCGGGCAAGGAGAACGTGTTCGCGATTGGCGCATACCCGCGGGTAAGTCTCGCCGATGCTCGCAAGGCACGGGACGAAGCCCGCGACCTCGTCAAGCAGGGGTTCAACCCGAGCCACTACCGGCAGCAGGCAAAGCAAGCCGTTATCGACGAGAACCTGAACACCTTCGCTCCCGTCGCTGACGAATGGTATCAGTCCAAGGTCGATTCCTGGTCGAAGGGACACAGGCACCACGTCCGCACAATCCTCGACAAAGACATTTTGCCGCGCATCGGAAAGCTGCCGATCCGGTCGATCACATCGCCGCTTCTGCATGATGTGATGAAGAAGATTGTGGCCCGTGGGGCAACTACCCGTGCAATCCTCGCGCGCCAGATCATGGGCTCCGTGTTCAACCTTGCGATCCTGACGCACCGCGCGGACACGAACCCTGCCGAACCGCTGAAGCGCCAGATCGCCCGCTGCGTCACTGAGCACCATCGCCATCTTGAGGAGCGCGATGTGGGCGACTTCCTGCGCAAGCTGTCCGACTACACCGGGCACGCAACGACGCGGATTGCGCTGCAACTGCTGATGCTCACGGCCGTTCGACCGGGCGAGGTTTGCGGCGCACGATGGGCCGAGTTCGATATCGACGGGCAGAACTGGACGATTCCGAAAGAACGCATGAAGACACGGAAGCCCCATATCGTTCCGCTGTCGAACCAAGCGGTCGACCTCCTGAAGGAACTCGAACCGATCACCGGGGACACGGCATTCCTGTTCCCGAGCCAAGGTACGAAGACGCAGACGATGCCGACCCAGTCCATTAGGAACGCCGTGGTCAAGCTCGGATACGCCGACAAGTTCAGCCCACACGGAGCACGCGGAACGTTCAGCACGATGCTGAACGGACGGGGCTACAACTCCGACTGGATCGAGCGACAGCTCGCGCACGACGAAGGAAATCGCGTTCGAGCGTCGTACAACCACATGCAGTACCTGCCCGAGCGACGCAAGATGCTGCAGGAATGGGCCGACCTGCTGGACGAGTTGCGAACGGGCGCAAAAGTCTTGCCATTCCAACGCAGCGCGTAAATTATTTTGGGTAGTCTCTTGCAATGACATTCGGTAGCCGGTAGTATTCGGCTATCGGAGCGCAATGCTCTGAGGCAGCACAAGGGCGGGGACCGAATTTTTCGCAAGGTTCGCGACACGCCCGGAAAGCTGACCCTCTGAAATCCGAGGGAACCGAGCAGAGGGGCGCTACCCGCTGAGGATTCAGGAAATAGCTGCCAAGGGTCGAGCCAAACCCGACTTGCGCGAACTCTCCAAGGGAGAAGTCGCCATGTCCTCATCGGCCACTACACACGCAATTGAACTCGGTACCGTCAAAGACGTTGCCGCAATCCTCACCATCCACGAGAAAACCGTCTGGCGCTGGATGCGCGAGGACGACACCTTTCCTCGTCAAATTCGCCTCTCCTCAGCGTGCTCGCGCTGGGACCTCAACGCCGTTCGTGCGTGGATCGCCGGACGTGTGGAGGTGCAGCAATGAGCCCCGCCCAAATCGCCGCCATGCTGCGCGACACCACCATCGCCGAATCCCTGCGCGGCTGTGACGTGGAGCAGATGATCGCCGAGGCTGAGCGTCGCGCGAGGCTGAAGATCCCGCCCCTACCCCGCGAAGTGACGCACGGCGACGCTGCACTGCGCGGCGCCTTCGTGCTCGGCTTCGTGCTCGGGCGCCGTTCCAAGGAGAATTCCAAATGATCATTTCAAGTGAGGTTGCGTTGCACCTGCTGTTGCTCGGCCGCAAGGTCGAACTTGATCAAGTGCATGGGCTCGTCCTGGTCCCCGCCCCTGGCTGGCCGCGCCGCACCGCGCTCGACCCGCTCCTCGCCGCACTGATGCTCCGGGCCGAGCTTGGCGCCGAGGCCAGCGAGGGCGACGGCCTGGACTTGCTCACGCTCGCAAGGCTCGTCGCCGCCGAAGCCGCCGCCGTAGATCGAGCACGAGAACTGCAAGTGCTGCGCCGCAAGTTCCGTGAGGACGAGCAGCGAGAGCACTGCGGGTTCATCAGTGAGCCGCGCTGGCGCGCCATGGTTTTCGGGAGAGCGCTGTGAACGTCGACGCGTTCGTCCTGGGCGCTATCGTCGCGCTCGCTGGCCTGCTCGGGATGATTTTCGGGTAGAGCCAGCAGCAGAAACAACAAACCCGCCTCACGGCGGGTTTGCTTTTGAAACATGCTGCTCGGGACCTTTGGCGAGGTGACTGAATTATCGCCCCGAGAACGGGATAACGCAAGCCATATCGGCAGAATCGATACATCACCGTTTTTCTACTGTATTTCGAGTACATGGATACCGCATTCGCGCGCGATAATACCATGATTTTGATTGCTGGTCTAATAGATTCTGTTTATAGTGATGCCTGTACTACCCGCTGCGGGACCTTTGGCGAGGCTCGCGGCGGACACATCACTCCGCCACGAGGTATCACCAAATGAACGCAAGCACCGCAGCACAACCCACCCACGAAATCCCCCACGGCGACCACTTCAGCCAACAGCACGGGGGCACCGAGCGATGGATTCCCCGCACGCGCGAGGAACTTCTCGCCGCGCTCGCAAGTGAGGACCCGCCCGCCTTCCGAACGGCACTGGGCGTCACGGAATGGGCCGTCACGACCGGCACGGATGGCAAGGAAGTTCGCACCCCCGCCCGCCTGCACGGCAATCTCTACGCCGATTTTGACGGCGACCTGGACGAAGTCATCCCCGCGTTCCAACGCTTCTTGCGCAAGATCGAGGACCACGGCGTGGACCTCAACATGGTCCGCATCTACTTGACGGGCGGGCGTGGCACGCACATCGAAGTTCCGATGCAGTGCTTCATCCCGACGCCCTCGACAAGCGGCTACGTCGATCTGCACCTCGCCTATCGCGAGATGGCGATGAGCCTCTACGTCGACACGCTCGACATGCGCGTGTACACCGTCAAGCGTATGTGGCGCACGCCGAACGTCAAGCGCAGCAACGACCAGTACAGTAAGCGTCCGCCGCTCCCACCTGTAACAGCCCCCCGGTTTTGCCGACACTCCTGATTTTCACCCGGAGGTCGTGATGAGCACACAATCGGAGCGCGTTGCGCGCTGGCGCGAGCACGTGGAGCGGTGGCGCCGCAGCGGTCAGACGCAGGCGGCCTACAGCGCCGCGCATGGCGTGAGCAAGAAGTCACTGGGGTACTGGATTCGGCGGTCGCGCCACGAGTCAGCGCGCGAGGCGGATTCGGTCCTGACGCTGGTGGCGGCGCGTCCTGTCGGCGTTGCGCCGCCACGGCAAGCGGGGGATGTGCTGTCGCTGTGCAGCCCGTCGGGCTGGCGCCTGCAGTTCGGTGCGCTGCCGCCGGCGCCGTGGCTCGCCGAGGTGCTCGCGCACGGGGCGACGTGATGATTGCGCCGGAGCAGATCTGGCTCGCGGTCGAGCCGATCGACATGCGTCTGGGCATCGACGGCCTGTCGGCACGGCTGCAGAACAGCCTGGGCCGCGCGCCGTGCGATGGCAGTGCGTACGCCTTCATCAACCGGGCCCGCACGCGCGTGAAGGTGCTGCGGTGGGATGGCACCGGAGTGTGGCTGAGTCAGCGGCGTCTGCATCGGGGCAGCTTCAGCTGGCCCGCTGCCGACACGGCGGTGTTCGCGCTGTCGGCCGAGCAGTGGCAGTGGCTCGTGGCGGGGGTCGAGTGGCAGCGCCTGAGTGCCGCCGCACCGGCTCACTGGCGGGTGTGACCGGTGTGCCGGCAGCGTCGACGATCCGCCACGTAAAAATTCCTGAAACCCTTGTGGATGCTGGGATTCAGCGCCTTCATCGGGTATAATTCCGGCATGGATTTCGCCGCCGAACTGACCGCTTTCGACCTGCCGCCCGCGCTCGCGCAGCAGGTTCAGCGGTGGGTCGCGCAGGCGGCCGACGTGGCCCGCCTGGAAGCCGAGCTCAAGCTGAGCAAGCTCAAGATCGAGGCCCTGGTCCACGAGATCGCCACCCTCAAGCGCCTGCGCTTTGGCGCGCGCAGCGAGACGCTGCCGGCGGGCATGAAGGACTTGTTCGACGAGACGCTCGCGGCCGATCTGGCCGCGTGCGAAGCCCGGCTCGAGGCGCTGCGCGACGCCGCGGCATCCGAAGCCGAAGCGTCTCCGAAGGCCCCGCCCGAGCGCCCCCGCGCCGGCCGCCCGCCGTTGCCGGCACACCTCGAGCGCATCGAACACCGCCACGAGCCCGAATCCTGCAGCTGCGCCGCGTGCGGGCAGGATCTGGTCAAGATCGGCGAGGACGTCTCCGAGCAGCTCGACATCATCCCGGCCAAGTTCTTCGTGCATCGCCACATCCGTCCGCAGTACGCCTGCCGGCACTGCGAGACGGTCTCGACCGCCCCCGTGCCGGCGGCGGTCATCGACGGCGGCCTGGCCGCGCCGGGGCTGCTGGCGTGGGTGACGGTGAGCAAGTTCGTCGATCATCTGCCGCTGTACCGGCTCGAACAGATTGCCCGGCGCAGCGAGGTGGCGCTACCGCGCTCGACACAGTCCGAGTGGATCGGGCGTATCGGGGTGGCGCTGTCGCCCCTCTACGCTCGACTGGTCGAGCATCTGTTGGCGGGTACGGTGCTGCATGCGGACGAAACCCCCGTCGAGCAACTCGATCCGGGGCGCGGCAAGACGAAGCGGGCGTATCTGTGGGCCTACCGCAGCAATACGCTCGGCGCCGACCCGCCCATCATCCTCTTCGATTACCAGCCCGGGCGCGGCGGGCAATATCCCCAGGCCTTCCTGAAAGGCTGGAAGGGCATGCTCATGGTCGATGACTACGCGGGGTACAAGGCGCTGCTGGGGGGCGACATCGGCGAGTTGGCCTGCATGGCCCATGCAAGACGCAAGTACTTCGAACTGCATCAGGCCAACAAGAGCCCGGTGGCGGCCGAGGCGTTGCGGCGCATCGGCGAATTGTATGCGCTCGAAGAGCAGGCGCGCGACGTCTCGATCGAGGCGCGCGCCGAACTGCGCGCGCAGTACGCCCGCCCGCGTCTGGAGGCGATGTACCTGTGGCTCGTGCAGACCCGCAAGACCGTGGCCGATGGCGCGGCGCTGGCGCGCGCCATCGACTACAGCTTGAAGCGCTGGCCGGCGCTCGCGCGTTACGCGAGCCGTGGCGACTGGCCGATCGACAATAATCCAATCGAGAACGCCATCCGCCCGATCGCTCTGGGCAAGAAAAATTGGATGTTTGCGGGTTCCGAAGCCGCCGGCAAGCGGGCCGCGGTGATTCAGTCGCTGCTCGCCACCGCACGCGCCAATGGCTTCGAGCCCCTGGCGTGGCTCTCCGACACCCTCGAGAAGCTGCCGGCCTGGCCCAACAGCCGCATCGACGAATTGCTGCCGATCAGAAAGAAAGAGTCTGCGCAAGCGTAAGAGGGCGTGGAAGCGGCGGACGCTTACCCAGTACAAGGTCGCGATCACGCCCGATGAGGCGCTGAACCTCACGCCCGAGAGCTACGCGGAACTGTGCAGCCAACCGCGTCCGCATCCCGCCCTGATGGGCCCGTGCTTCTCGGCGAAATTCGGCGTGCTGTTCACCACGGCACAGGCCAAGGTCGCCGACGCACAGGCCAAGCGCAAGCGCACCAAGCAGGCCGCATCGCACTTCAAGCGCCTGGACGGTATCCCGCTCCCCAGCCTCGACGCGCTGCTGGACGGGAGTGCGTCGCTCAAGGATGGCACAGGGTGGAACCAAGCCTGCATGCAGATCGCCTTGCTGGCCCTTGCTAGGGGCTGGAGCGAGGCCGAGACCCTGCACAAGGCCGCAGGCCTGATCGCCGTCCACAAGGGTGATTCGAGCCGCTACGGCAGCGCCGAGAAGCGAGCACGGGAACTGCGCGTGCAGTACCGCTACCTGGACGGCAACCCCGCCTATGCGCCGAGCATCCCCGGCATCATTGGCCTGCTGGACGCCCCCGCCCACGACCTGCACGGCGCACAAGCCCTGCTCTCCATCCAAGCCTTCGGTGCGGCTGAGGACGAGAACGAGGGCGACATTGCAACGCTGGCCGAAGTAGAGCCCACGACCGAGATCGAGCCCACGACCGAGCCCGACTTCCCGCACCCCTACCCAGGCCTGATGGCCGAAGCGGTCAACGCTGCGCTCGGATCGGCGACCAAGCCCCAGCCCGAGCTAACGACGCTGGCCGCACTCATCGGCATGGCCGCAAGCATTCCGGGAACGTACAGCTTACCCAACGGCATGCGCTTGAATCTGTATGCTGCTGGGATCGCTGAAACGGGCGCAGGCAAGGATGTTCCGCTCGGCGTGGCCCGCTCCATTGCCCGCCACGCCGGGACGGCCTGCATCGGCCTGCCGGGCTCGGGCGAGGGACTGGAAGACGCGCTGCCCGATGTTGGCGCGATGCTGACCGACGTGGACGAAGTCGCGCACCTGCTCGCCGCCGTCAATGGCAGCAAAGCCCCGCCCTACCTCGTGAGCCTTGCCGGCAACCTGCTGCGCCTCTTCTCGGCGTCCGCACGCGAATACACAACCAGAGCACTTGCCCGGGTGAAGGGGCGCGAGGCGCGAAGCCTGCAGAACCCGTGCATGAACATCATCGGGTTCAGCACCCCGCACACGCTCGGCGAAAAGCTCAAGGCGGGCAACATCACGGACGGCCTGCTGGGGCGCTTCCTGATGGCCCGAGGCCGGGACAACGTCGTGCCGCAGTGGACAATGAGCGCACCCGACATGCCGTGGGAGGTGGAGCGCCGAGCCGAGCGCATCAGCGAAGCGGGCCGCAACCCGATGGGCATCGCGATTCATCACAAGGCGGTGGCGATGCTCAAGGAGCGTCAGATCGCCTGCTCCCACAAGGCGGATGCAGCGGACCCGACCGGCAAGGCGCTGCTCGTTCGCAGCTTCGAGAAGACGTTCCGCGTGGCGGGCGTCCTGGCAGTGTGGGATCACCCTGAAGCGCCCGAAATTCGCGCCGAGCACGTACTATGGGCAAACAAGCTCGTTGAAGCGTCCGACCGCACGATGCTCGCGTTCGTGAGCGAGCACATGCACGAGGGCGAGGTTCAGGCCAATGCTGCCAAGGTGCGCAGGGCCCTCGCCGAGTTGCTGGAGCGCCCCGCCGCCACGCTGAGCAAGCAGGAGGCGAAGTACCAGCCTGCCAGCCGCGTAACACGCAGCGCCGCGCTGCGTCGCACGAAGTTGGCCGCACGCGAGTTCGATGCTGCTGTCGAGCACCTTGTCGCTCTCGATGAGCTGGCCCACGAGGTGGACGACGTGCCCGGTCCGAACAAGTCCATCCGCCTGTTACACCTGCTCTGATCGAGTCCGAGCCCAACAAGGCGCCCTTCGGGGCGCTTTTTCTTTGAGGGGTCGCATCCAGCGTTCCGAGCGTTCCCGGAATTCACGGGAACGCTGAAACCCAGTAACCACAAGGGTTTCAGGCCGATTTGCCCTCTAGCGTTCCCGAGCGTTCCGGGAACGCTCAACCCCAGTAGCCACAAGGGTTCTAGGCTGTTTTTACCTATATATATAGACACACACACCCTCCCAACAAAAGCACACCTTGTTAGAGCACCCTTGTGGGCAATTCCTTGTGTACACGTGTCTCCCCCGGAACGCTGGGCAAAATCGGGCTGAATCCCTTTGCTGGCGCGGGTTTGAGCGTTCCCGGAACGCTGCGGGAACGCTGGGAACGCTGGGAACGCTGGGAACGCTGGGAACGCTGGGAACGCTGGGAACGCTGCGGGAGTGTGCCCTCGACCTCGACCTCGACCCCACCCCAAGCAAAATAATCAGCAATTTCAAGCCCTTGCGCTTGACATCTACCGTATATCAGGTATTCTTAGTGCAACTTAGTTGCATTTGAGAGACCACGTGGCCTTTTACGCGAGCAGAGCCTGGCAACGCCGACGAGCAGCGCAGCTAGCGCTGCACCCGCTGTGCGCGTTTTGCCGCGCTGCCGGACGTATCGAGCCTGCGACTGTCGCCGATCACGTCGAGCCCTGGCGCAAGGCCGAGGACCCGATTCGCAGCTTCTGGACGGGAGCCTTGCAGTCTCTCTGTGCTACATGCCATTCGTCTTGTAAACAAGCCTACGAGAAGTCGGGCCACCTGCGCGGCAGCTCCCTTGAGGGCTTCCCCCTGGACCCACGCCACCCTTGGCTGCGTGAGGTGGACGAATGACCCGCACCTGCTCGGAACCGGGCTGTGACCGCCCCGTGTACTGCAAGGACCTCTGCAGCGTGCACTACCTGTCACGGATCGGCATAAAGGCGCCGGGCATGATCGGCGTAATGGCGCCACTTGGAGGGGTTTGAAAGTGGCGTTTCGAACGGTGCGGAGGATGGGGTAAAACGCTCATAAGCGCAAGGGTCGAATTGGACCGAAATATGCGTTATGGAAGGCTCAGAAAGGGGCGGACGGACCCGGCGGACGCCGGCGAAAGCGGGACGATGCGGGGCCGGCTTTTCGCCTGGAACGGGGTCACGGGGACCGTGGAATAAATGGGCCGGTTTCATCGGCCCGTTTATGCCGCGAAAGCCCCTTGACGCCGTGGAGGGTGGCCAATGCTCCGGGGAGGTGCCGGGGATGTTTTTCATCCCCGGCGGCTGCCCCGCGGCGAGCGCGGGGTGTGGGGCGGAGCCCCAGGGGGTTGAGGCCGCGGGATCGCCGCTGAAGGGGTTTGCAGCGCCGAGGACGGCGCTGCAAACGGCTGGCGTCCTCAGCGCGCCTTGGCCGCCGCCGGCGAGCGCGCGGGCGCCCTGGTCGAGTCCGGCGATGGCTTCGGCGCGCGGTAGCTCTCACCGTCGAGGACGACGCGGTAGGCGCCATGCCGCAGCCGATCGAGGGTGGCGGCGCCGAGCATGCGGTTGGCCGGGAAGGCATCGCCCCATTCGTCATAGTCCAGGTTGCTCGTCACGATCGTTGATGCGCGCTCGTAGCGCTCGGCGACGAGGTCGTGGAAATCTTCGTCGTGCGGTGGACGAAGGGGTTTCAGACCAAAATCGTCGATCACCAGGAGTGGCACACGAGCCAATTGCTGGAAGCGCCGCTCGAAGCTGCCGATGGCGCGCGCGGCGTGCAGCGAGCCGACGAGTTGCGTCTGCATCGTGAACACGACGTCATGCCCCTGGCGCACGGCGCAATGGCCGAGCGCCTGCGCCAGATGGCTCTTGCCCGTGCCGCACGGGCCGGCGATCAGGATGGCCACCTTCTCGCTCAGGTAGCGGCCGGTCGCCAGATCCTGGATCAGGCTGCGATTGAGGTTCGGCAGGCGGTCGAAGTCGAACGCCTCGATCGTCTTCTCGCCGCGGAAATTGGCGCGCCGCAGGCGCATCGCCACCTTCTTCTGGTCGCGCCGGGCGACCTCGTCGCCGATCAGGATGGAGAGGAATTCGGTGTAGGCGAGTTTGCCCTCGATCGCCTGGCGGTTCCGCAGATCGAGCGAATCGAGGATGCCGGACAGGCGCAGTTGCTTGAGGAACGCAGTGAGTTCGGGAATCGGATTCATGATGATGCGCCTTTAGTGGGTCAGCAGGGATTTGGTATCGCGGCAGAAGCGCCCGCCGCGGGTATAGGTCTCGGCCAGCGCATCGAACGAGCTCTGCGCCGCCTGTTGGTCGAGCCCCTTGGCAAGGATCGTCTTGACCGTGCGGTAGCGCGGGCTGCCGAAGGACAGCGCCCGGACACAGGCGGCCTCCAGGCGCGCGCTGCCGTAGGTCTTGGCCAGGCGGACGATGCCCTGGGCGGCCCGCAGGTTGTCGAGGACGCGGTCGGCGAAGAGCGCCTCGATCAGCGCCGCGCAGGCCGAACCGATCCGGGTCGCGGCCTCGAGGCACCACTGCGGATCGCGCAGCTGATAGGCCTGCGCCTCGAGCGGCTGATGGTCGCGCACCGTCGAGCGGCGCCCCGGATCCTTGAGCCGCGGATGACTGGCGATGAGCTGGTGCTCGTGGAACACCTGTACCGAGGTGTGCGTCGCCCGTAGCCACAGTTCCTGCCCGACGAGGCGGAACGGCACCGAGTAGAGGCAGAGTCCGAATTTGACGTGCGTATCGGGATGGACCGTCACCTTCACCCAAGTGGCCAGGACCGGCGGCACCGTCGGCAGCGGCAGCAGGAGCGCCTTCTCGACCGAGGCAAAGCGCGTCAGCGGCTTCTCGCGCGTCGTCCCGTGGCAGCGGTTGCCGGCCTCGCCCATGACCCAGTCGGCCACCTGCCGGTTGGCGTCGGCGAGGCTCCTGAACTCGCGCAGCGGCAAAAAGTTGCGTTTGACATATTTTACTCCCGACTCGACGATCCCTTTTTTACGGGGATCGGCCGGCGGACACGGGGAGATCCTGAAACCGAATCCTTCGGCACACTCGGCGTAGGCGCGCTGCACCTGCGGGTCGCGGGTGCAGGCGCGGGTGATCGCGCACTTGGGGTTGTCGATGATGACCCGGGCGACAGAGGTGGCCCCGATTGTCTGGACAGGGAATCCGGTTCGATAAGTGGAGCCTTGCCGGTTAGGGCCGGGGGCCCGAGGTCTGGGTTGGTTTTGACTTTCTCATATTTTATAAAAATCGGTTCGAGCTCGGTGGAGCTTGTGGGCGAAGGGCTGCGCGGTGGGAAAGTCGTCAGACTTTTCCACGGCAAGCGGCCCGGTGCGCGAAGCGCATCGTCCATAAATCCACGGAGCCAGCCTTTGTGCCGTCATGCCGCCAGCGGCGTCTCATCGCGGAGCGCGCCGAAGTACGCCTGGTCGGGGGTGCGCCCGTCGTGAGCGCGGTGCGGCCGGCGTTCGTTGTAGAAGCGCAGGTAGGCGCCCAGGTGGGCCTTGGCCTCGGCGACGCTGTCATAGGCCTTGAGGTACACCTCTTCGTATTTCACGCTCTTCCACAGCCGCTCGACGAAGACGTTGTCGCGCCAGCAGCCCTTGCCGTCCATGCTGATCTGGATGCCGTTGTCTTTGAGCAGGTCGGTGAAATCGGTGCTGGTGAACTGGCATCCCTGATCGGTGTTGAAGATCTCCGGGCGGCCGTAGCGATGCAGCGCTTCGCGCACCGCATCGAGGCAGAAGTCATCTCGTTATACACAACTCCGCACCGCCGGCACGCCGATCTGAATAATCGTTGACCTTCAATGACTTACACGAAGTGCTTGTAAACCCATATAAAAACGCGTCTACTTTTGCAATTTGGGTGACCTGTTGGCGACGAAGAGCTGGGTGGTGGAGGAGTTTGCGGGGATGGCGCTGGGCGACGAGAGACTGAACAAGCGGGCGAAGGTGCTGATGGAGCGGTTGTCGGCGAAGCCGACGGCGGGCATTCCGATGGCGTGCCGGGGCTGGGGCGAGACGGTTGGCGCGTACCGCTTCCTGGGCAACGACGAGGTCGACTGGCAGGCGATCCTGGCGCCGCATTGGGAGCGCACCCGCAGCCGCATGCGTGCCCATCCGGTGGTGTTGTGCCTGCAGGACACGACCGAGCTGGACTTCAACGGGCAGGGCATCGCGGGTCTGGGGCGGCTGAACTACGAGGCGCGCCGCGGCATGTACCTGCACCCGACCTATGCGGTGACGCCCGAGCGCGAACCGCTGGGCGTGCTCGATGCGTGGATGTGGGCGCGCGAGGATGTCGATGAACCAGGCGAGCGCACCAGCATCAAGGAGAGCGCGCGCTGGCCCGAAGGCTACGAGCGGGTCGCGGAGTTGGCCACGGGGATGGCGACCACCCGCCTGGTGTATGTAGCCGACCGCGAAGCGGATCTGATGGAAATGATGCTGCGCGCCCAGACGCTGGGCACGCCGGCCGACTGGCTGGTGCGGGCCAAGCACAACCGTTGCTTGCCAGAGGGCGCGAAGCTGTGGTCGCACACCTGCGCAGGCGAGCCGCTGGGCGAGATCGTGTTCACGATGGGCTCGCGCCACGGCCAGAAGGCGCGCGAGGTGCGCCAGCAACTGTGGGCCCGACGGGTCAGCCTGCCTGCGGGCAAGGCGGGCACGGTATCGGCCACCTGCATCGTGGCGCGCGAGATCGGCGCGCCGGCCGGCACCAAGCCCGTGGAGTGGCGCCTGCTCACCAACCGGGAAGCTGCGACGGCTGCCGACGTGGTCGAGCTGATCGACTGGTATCGGGCGCGCTGGGAGATCGAGACTTTCTTTCACGTGCTCAAGAACGGCTGTCGGATCGAAGCGCTGCAACTGTCCGCCATCGAGCGCCTGGAGCGCGCGCTGGCGTTGTTCATGGTCGTCGCCTGGCGCATCGCGCATCTGATGCGCACCGGCCGAACCTGCCCCGAGCTGGATGCCACGCTCTTCTTCGACCCCGACGAGATCCGCGGCGCGTATCTGCTCACGAAGAAGAAACCGCCCGCCACCCCGCCCACCATCAACGAAGTGCTGCGCCTGATCGCCACCCTCGGCGGCTTCCTGGCGCGCAAGGGCGACGGCGAGCCGGGTGTGAAGACCATCTGGCTGGGCTTGCAGCGCGTCATGGATGCCGCCGCCACCATACAGGCGCTACGCGATGAGGCGGCCTGAGTTGTGTATAACGACATGGGCAGAAGTCGGTGGTCAGCGTGTTCGACAGCCGCCACGCCAGCACTCGGCGCGAGGACCAATCGATGATGGCGAACAGATACACGAAACCCTTGCGCATCGGGATGTAGGTGATGTCGGCGGCCCACGCCTGGTTGGGGCGTTCGATCTTCAGATCCCGCAGCAGGTACGGATAGATCTCGTCACCGCGGCGGCGCCGGGACGTGTTGGGCTTGCGATAGAGCGCCTCGATGCCCATGCGGCGCATCAGCGTGCCGACGTGCTTGCGCCCGATCGCATGCCCCTCGGCGCGCAGCAAATCCCGCAGCATCCGCGCTCCGGCAAACGGGTGCTCGAGATGCAGTTCGTCCATCCGGCGCATCAGCGCCAGATCGTGCGCCGACACTTCTCGCGGCGTGTAGTACATCGACGAGCGCGCCAGACGCAGAATCCGGCATTGCTGCGTCAGCGGCAGTTCATGGGTGCGGTCGATCATTTTCTTGCGCTCAGCAGGCCCGCCTTGGTGAGCGCGCTTTCTAAAAAATCATTCTCCAGCGTCAGCTGCCCGATCTTGGCGTGCAGCTTCGTCAGATCCGGTGCGGCGGTCGCGGTCGCCGAGGCGTCACCGAACACGTGCGCGGCGCGCTCCATCAACTGGCTCTTCCAGTCGGCGATCTGGTTCGGATGGACGTCGAACTGCTGCGCCAGCTCGGCCAGCGTCTTGTCTCCTTTGAGCGCGGCCACCGCCACTTGCGCCTTGAACGCCGGCGAGTGGTTTCGCCGTTTCCTTCTCGTCATGCTCTTGCTCCATTTCAGGGCCGCTCACGCGGCCATCGCTGGGGCAAGGCTACCACCTATCCGGCTGTCCGAATTTCCGGGGCCCGCTCTGACGACGCCGTTGAACCACTGGAACGCATTGCGGTGGCAGGCCAGCCAGGTCTCGACCGTCTGGTCGCGGACGAACTCGACGTACTGGTGGCGACTCCAGGCAAGTGTCATGACGAAGAACCAGGTCTTGAAGCTGGCCCCAGTCATCACGTCGGTCATCACCGGGCCGGCGCCGAAATCGACCTGGCCGGCCTCACCCGCTTCGAAATCGAGGCGACAAGTCGAGGCCGGCGGCGTGCTCGCGTCGATCGACTGAAGCAGGCGGCGGACCGAGGAGTAGCTCCCCGCGTAACCGTGGTTCCTGACCAATGCGGCATGAATCGCAGTGCCGGCAACGCCAGCCTCGACCCATGCGGTGATCCGCTCGCGGTGATCGACCAGACTCGATACGCAGCTCGCCGGTAGCGGCCGTTCCTGGAACACCGCCGCCAGCTCGGCGTCCTCGGGGAGCGGACGCTCCGCCGCCAGCCAGTCGTGATCCTGCGCGGTCTTGCGTAGTCGTGAGAGCTTCTTGCGCCCCATCAGCCCCGAGCGCTCGATGTCGCGGTCGGCGTCTCCCTGGCGCATGCGCACCAGGACCTGTCGGTATTGATACATCTCGAACCTCCGTTTGCTCATGGACTCTTCCGGCCGAAAAAACTCGGCAGGTTAAGCCCGGTGGGTGGACGTTCGAAACGCTGACTTCTTCCTCTCGGCGCCGCCTCCTGGCGCCTTTACGGCGATCTTGCGGTGGCGCCTATACGGCGATCACCGGCTGGCGCCTTTACGCCGATCCGGCACTGGCGCCATAACGCCGATCACCACGTGGCGCCTTTACGCCGATCCCGCTTTGGCGCCATTACGGCGATCGGTGACACTACCAGCGCACGCGCATTGCGCAGCGACGTGATGAGGCCCGCACCGGCCAGTCCCGCCTGCGGGCCCTTGCCGAGCGCCTGGAAGCTGCACTGCCCGGACTCGAAGGTAAGAGCGACGCCGACAAGCTCGCGCACCTGCGCGGGATCGCTGAGCGCCAGCTCGGGCATCCGATCAAGTGGCCCGGCGCGGACGAGGCCGTGAGCATCGTCAAGCGCGAGCCGTCATTCACTGCCGGCAACCTTGCGTGGACCGCACCGCATGGCGCGGAAAGGGGATGGGAATGAGCTATGCCCTGAACGCCGCCGAAGTGCGCGACATCTTCGACTATCGCGACGGCGCCCTGTACTGGCGCATCCAGCCGAGCAAGGGCACCCGCGCGGGAACCCTTGCCGGAGCAGTTCAACGTCGCCGCCCGTGCGATCGAGGCCGCGAGCAGCACGTCATTCAGTACAAGCGCGTGCGCTACACACGCGGACAACTGACCTGGGCTTGGCACTACGGCGTATGGCCTGACCGCGTGCTCGGTCGCCGGAATGACGATGTACTTGACGACCGCATCGAGAACCTGCGCGTGGCCGACGTGTCCGCTCCTAGGGGGGCGAAAAATGTTCCACACTTTTTATGATTTGTCAAGCGCGCCCGGAGTCGTCTTTTTCTTCGTTCGGAAAAAAAGGCTGAAAAAATGAGCAAGGTTGACGCCAACTCGCTGAAGTTCGCCGCTGCCGCCGCGCAGGAAGCGAGCTTGCCCCTGCCCGTGTCGCCGGTCCCGCTCGATGACGATGCCCTCCTCTTCTGGGATGACGTCATCCGCTCCAAGCGCGCCACGGCCTGGACGCCGAGCGACCTGTATATCGCCGCTGCGCTCTGCCGCGACCTTGCTGCAGTCGAATGCGCATTCCGACGAACGTGACCGCCTGCACCGACGAACGTGACCGGGGGGGGCGCGCGCAAGCGTGGGGTTCAGATTCTAACCGTGTCGGTCACGATCACGGTCAATTCGGGGCACGGCGCAGGCTTATCCACAGGCGGCCGCCAGCGCGCCTCATACGCTGGCGGGCGGGCGCCTGTGGGTAAGGCGTCTCGCGCGCACGGCCTCATGCCTTTTCCTTTCTCCTCATCGACTCGCCCTTGAGGGCGAGCTTGTGCGCGGCGTGCACGACGCGATCGAGGATCGCATCGGCGAAGGTCGGGTCGCCCAGGTAGGTGTGCCAGTGCTCGATCGGCAGCTGGCTGGTGATCACGGTCGAACGCGTGCCGACGCGGTCGTCGAGCAGCTCCAGCAGGTCGCTTCGCTCCTGCGCCGACGGCGCGGCCAGGCCCCAATCGTCGATGACGATGAGATCCATGCGCGCGAGCTGCATCAGGCGTCGGCTGAAGCTGCCATCGGCATGCGCGATGCGCAGCTCTTCGAAGAGCCGCGGCAGACGCACGTAGTAGGCCGCGAGGCCCTGCCGGCACGCCGCGTTGGCGAGCGCGCAGGCGAGCCACGTCTTGCCGCTGCCGGTGGGGCCCGTGATGAGGCAGTTCTGGTGGTGGCGAATCCACTGGCCGGTTCCGAGCGCGGCGATCTGACTGCGCTCGAGGCCCCGGCCGGCGCGGTAGTCGACGTCCTCCAGGCAGGCGGCAGCGGCTTTGATGCGGGCGGCCTTGAGCAGCCGATCGATGCGTTTGCCGTCGCGCAGCAGGATCTCGCGATCGATGAGCTGGGCGAAACGCTCCTCGAAGCTGAGCGCGGTGATGGCGGGCTGGGTGAGCTGCTCCTCGAAGGCGCGGGCCATGCCTTCCAGGCGCAGGGTGCGCAGTTGTTGCAGGCTGTGTTGCATCAGCATCGATGTTCTCCGGTGGGTGGAATCAGTGGTAGTAGCGCGCCCCGCGCAGGTTCTCGTGAGCGGCCGGTAGCGCGAGCTCGCTTTGCTGCGCAGTGGATGCGGGGAGCGGCGCGCGGTCGAGCCCGCTCTTGAGGATCGAGGCGACGTTGCGGTAACGCATCGCCCCGAGGGTGACGGCGCGGGTCGCCGCGGCTTCGAGGCGTTCGTTGCCGTATTGACGACCGAGGCGCATCAGCCCGAGGCACGCCCGGTAGCCCTGCTCGGGGTGCGGCATGCGTTCGAGTTGGTGGCTGACCACCTGCTCGGTGTGAGGCCCGACCGTGGCGCCCCAGGCGATGAGTTTGCCCGGGGACCACTGACGGTGCGCCTGATGCGATGCGGGCATGTGCTCGGTGAGCGTGGAGTAGACGCCGGGCCGGTGGCTTCTCGCATGCACCGCGACGCGACGGCCCGCGGCAAAGCATTCGATGCTGCTCGCGGTGATGCGCAACTCCACCGCTTGGCCGGCGAGCGCATACGGCACGCTGTAGTAATGCCCGTCGAACTCGACGTGGTAATCGATATTGGGCTTGGCCCGTTTCCACTGGGCGAACTGGAACGCGGTGGCGGGCAACGGGCGCAGCGCCGGCCGATCGAGCGTCTCGAACGCTTCGTGGCGCGAGCCTGGCAGGCGCCGGAAGGCACGCGTGTTCAGCGGCTCGAGTAACGCGGCGATCGCCTCGTTCAACTCTCCCAGCGAGAAGAAACGCTGATGCCGCAGCCGCGCCAGAATCCAGCGCTGCACGATCTGTACGCCGACTTCGACCTTGGCCTTGTCCTGCGGCTTGTAGGGGCGCGCGGGCAGGATCGCCACGCCGTAGTGCGCGGCGAACTCGGCGGTGGTGCGCTGCAGTTGCGGCTCGTAGCGGTCGGCTTGACCGATGAGCGAGCGCGTATTGTCGGGCACCACGAGCTCGGGCACGCCGCCGATGAAGCTGAGCGCCTTCGCGAGCGAGCCCAGCCAGTCGGCCTGCGACTGCGTCGCCGTGGCGCAGGCGAACGTATAGCTCGAGGCGCCGAGCACCGCGACGAAGATCTGCGCGCGCGAAATCTCGCCCGTGTCGGCGTCGACGATCGGCACCGTGTCGCCCGCGTAATCGATGAAGAGTTTCTCGCCGGCGCGGTGCACCTGGCGCATCGAGCGCTTGAGCGTGCGGGCGAACGCGCGGTACAGGTCGCAAAAGCGCGAGTACTGATAGCTCGGCCCGTCGGCCGTCTGCACGTACTCTTCCCACAGCAGCGCCAGCGTGACGTTCTTTCGCTTGAGCCCCTGATGCACCGCCGCCAGATCCGGCGGCACATTCGCGACGCTCGCGCCACGTCCACGCCGGGCGACCCCCAGCACCCGGCGCAACTCGGCCTCGTCGGCCGCCGACAACTCGGCCCACGGCCGGCCGCACGTAAGCGGTAACTGACCGGCGTTATTCCTGGGCCCGTGATCGACGTGGACAATTGCCTCCAGGCTCAGCAATGGAGGGATCGTTCATGGCAGGAGTGCTCAAGCGCAATTGGCGCCGGCGCAGCCGAGAGGAGTGGCAGGAGGTTTTCGCCCGACACGGTTCGAGTGGGCTGAGCGTCACGGCATTCTGCGCGCGCGAGTCGATCAGCGTCTCGAGCTTTCAGCGCTGGCGAGCGACGGTCGGTCCGGTGTGCGGTAAGGCAGTCGCTGGCGGGGCGACTCGGAAAGAGGCCTTCGTTGATCTGGGAGTGCTGGGGTCGGGCGGTACTTCGCGCTGGGAGTTGAAGCTTGATCTGGGTGACGGCGTCGTGCTGCATCTGGTGCGCGGCTGATGTTCTTTCCCGAAGGCGCGGTGCGGGTGCATCTGTACGGGCGCCCGGTCGATATGCGCAAATCCTTCGACGGTTTGTATGCGCTCGCCCGCCACGGCGTGGGACAGGATCCGTTGTCGGGGCATCTGTTCGTGTTCATCAGCCGCCGCGCGACCCAGATGAAGGTCCTGTACTGGGATCGCAGCGGCTTTTGCATCTGGGCCAAGCGGCTCGAGTCGGGCCGTTTCGTGTCGGATTGGTCGCGGGTGGCCACCCGCGAGATGGACTGGACGGGGCTGAAACTGCTGCTCGAGGGCATCGAGCCGGCACGCTTCAAAAAGCGCTTTGCGCTTCCAGAAAGTAACCGCAAACCCGTATGAATGCTGGCGTTTTTGGTAAAATGACGCCATGCCTCAGACGCCTTTGACGCAGCTGCCGACCCGTGAAGAAGCCGCCCAGTGGACGGCCGATCAGGTCGTCGAACTGGCGGGCGCGCACTTGGCGCAGCAGCGCCAGTTCGAGGTCATCAAAGGCGAATTCGAGGCGATGCGCCACCAGCTCGACTGGTTCCGTCGGCAGCTCTTCGGCCAGAAGAGCGAGAAGCGCATCGTGGACGCCAACCCACATCAGATGAGTCTGGGCGAGTTGCCGGTGCCCGGATCCTCGCCGCCGCCCCCCGCCCAGGACATTGCCGCCCATACCCGACGGGCCCGGACCAGCGACTGCGCCAAGGGCGACGAGTCGGCGCTGTTCTTCGACGAGGCCCGGGTGCCGGTCGAGACGATCGAGGTGCCCAACCCCGAGGCCGAGGGGCTCGCTCCCGGTCAGTTCGAGGTGATCGGTGAGAAGACGAGTTTCCGGCTCGCGCAGCGCCCGGGCAGCTACGTCATCCTCAAATACGTGCGCCCGGTGATCAAGCTTCGCAACACGCAGCTCATCTCCTGCCCCGCGGCGCCCAGGGGTGTCATCGAGGGTAGCCGCGCTGATGTGAGCTTTGTCGTCGGGCTCATCACGGACAAGTTCTGCTATCACCAGCCGCTCTACCGCCAGCACCAGCGACTGGGGGACAATGGCATCAGGGTGTCGCGCCCGTGGCTCACGCAGCTCACCCATAGCGCGCTCGCGCTGCTCGAACCCGTCTTCACCGCACAGCTCGGCTCGATTCGGCTGTCGCGGGTCAAGGCGATGGACGAGACCCCGATCAAGGCCGGCCGTGCTGGCCCCGGCAAGATGAAAGGCGGCTATTTCTGGCCGGTCTATGGCGAACGTGACGAGATCTGTTTCGTCTATCACGAGAGCCGCAAGGCGCAGCACATCGAGCAGATCCTGGGCACTGACCCGCCCCCCGAGGGGGCGGTGCTCCTCACCGATGGCTATGGAGTCTACGAACGCTATGCCGAGAAGTGCGGACTCACGCACGCTCAATGCTGGGCGCATTCGAGGAGGAAGTTCTTCGACGCCCAGTCGGTCGAGCCCGAGCGTGCGGGCCGGGCGCTGGAGATGATCGGCAAGCTCTATGCAGTCGAGAAACGCATCCGCGAGGCCACGCTCGTCGGCGAGGCGAGCCGGGCGTACCGGATCGAGCATGCACAGCCCGTGGTCCACGAGTTCTTCGCCTGGGTCGATGCCCAGTTCGACACCCACGGCTTGCTGCCCAGTTCGCCGCTCACCACCGCCATGGCTTATGTGCGGGAGCGCCGTGCCGCCCTCGAGGTGTACCTGCGCGACCCCGAAGTGTCGATCGACACAAACCATCTCGAGCGGGCGTTGCGCGTGGTGCCCATGGGACGTCGCAACTGGCTCTTTTGCTGGACCGAGGTCGGCGCCAAATACGTCGGCATCGCGCAGAGCCTGATCGCCACCTGCCGGCTGCACGACATCGATCCGTACGAATATTTGGTCGATGTGCTGCAGCGTGTCGGCCAACACCCCGCTGCCGACGTCGCGCAACTCACCCCCCGTCTGTGGAAGCAGCACTTCGCTGCCAACCCGCTGCGATCCGATCTCTTCGGGATCTCGAAGTAGTCAAGAACGCTCGTCAGTTACCGCTTACGGCCGCACTCCTCGGCCGCCTTCACATACTTGGCGACCACGCCTTTGGAAATCGACAGCGCGCGGGCAATGCGCTCATGCGACAGCGCGCAGTCGTATTTGAGCCGTAACAGCTCCCTGATCTTGTGCATGGCAATCCGCTCCGCCGGCATCCTCGGTCTCCGCGCAAAGCGCGCGAGGGTAGCCGGCCTGACAAACGACGTTGCCACGCTTGGCCTCACAAACCCGTTCCGATTTGATCGTGACCATTGATTCCGACATCGTGACCGCCCATTCCGACAACTCGCCGAAATCGGTCACGATCAAATCGGAATCCGCGGTCACGACCGCGGATTCACCGGTCACACTATTTCGGAGTCAGCGGTCACGTTGGGTCGGAATCCGCAGTCGAAGTGCTGCAGAAGGAAATCGCGGACCACGGCCCGGTCCTGGTCGGGGACAAGAACCGCCGCTACAGCAACCCCGCGTACAACCTGCTCGACCAAGCACAGCGCCGCATTCTGGCTGCAACGCGCGGTCTCCAGATCCATAGCGTGGCCACCCAAGGCAAGAGCGATCACCAAGGCCAGAAGAACGAAAAGGCCCGAGAGATCGCCGCGCAACTTGAAGCGGCCGACCCGCTGTTTGCCCGTCCGAGACATTGACCATGACTCGCGCCGACCTCGCCATTGCATTCATCGAGAAACACATTCGCGTGCCCGAGGGTTCGTTGGTGGGCAATCGCCTGGAACTTCAACCTTTCCAGACCGCCTGGGTAAGGGCCGTTTATGACAATCCGGTAGGAACCCGCCGCGCGATCCTAAGTGTTGGGAGAAAGAATGGGAAATCTGCGCTGGTGGCTGCTCTTATTCTGGTGCATCTGGTGGGACCTGAAGCAGTCCAAAATTCCCAACTGGTGTCGGGCGCTCTCTCGCGCGATCAAGCGTCGCTAGTCTTCAAGCTCGCCGCCAAAATGGTCCGGCTGAATCCCGAACTGGCGGCCCTCGTCCGCATCAAGGACTCGACCAAGGAACTCTTCGGCTTGCCGATGGGAACCCATTTCAAGGCCTTGGCCGCTGTCGGCTCGACCGCCCTGGGCCTGTCCCCGGTATTCGTCCTGTTCGATGAATTGGGCAGCGTGCGCGGACCCCGCTCCGAATTTGCCGAAGCCCTTTTCTCTGCTCAAGCCGCGTACGAGAACCCGCTCACGTTCATCATCAGTACGCAAGCGGCAAGCGACGCTGACTTGCTCTCAATCATCATCGACGACGCCGAAAAGAGCCAAGACCCGCGCGTAGTCTGCCACGTCCATCAAGCGCCGAAAGACTGCACGCTTGATGACGAAGACGCGATGCGCGCCGCCAACCCTGCAGCCGGCGTGTTTTCCAGTTTCGACGACCTGAAGCACTCGGCGGAAGAGGCCATGCGCATGCCCTCTGCCGAGCCTGCGCACCGGAATTTCCGCCTGAACCAGCGCTGTGAAGTCGGCAACCCGTTCGTGTCGCGCTCCGTGTGGGAGTCCTGCGGCGCCATGCCCGATAGCCTCGAAGGCCTGGAAGTGTGGGGCGGGCTCGACCTATCGACGCGTACGGACCTCACGAGCCTTGTGCTTACCGGCCGCGATTCGTCCGGGATCTGGCACGTCAAGAGTTTCTTCTGGACCCCGGCAGAGGGAATCATGGACCGGGCCCGCGTCGACCGCGTCGCGTATGACCTCTGGCGCGACCAAGGCTTCCTGCGCGCGACACCGGGCAAGACGGTCGATTACGAATATGTGGCCCGCGACATCGCCGAGATTTGCGACGGGCTCGACATCAAGGCCATTGCCTTTGACCCGCACCGTATCGACTTCCTGAAAAAAGAGTTCGAGCGGATCGGCTGCTCCGTCCCCTTGCTGATGTGTCACCAAGGGTTCAACGGCGTGAATCCGGGCATCTGCAACCTTGAGGCCGAGCTATTGAACAAGCGCCTGCGCCACGGAATGCACCCGGTTCTGACGATGGCCGCAGCGGGCGCGGTGACCGAGATCAACTCCGAAGGGCAGCGCCGCTTCTCGAAGCGGAAAGCCACGGCCCGAATAGACGGAATTGTCTCCCTTGCGATGTGCTTCAGCGCCGCGTTCAAGGTTGAAGAAGAAGAGCGCGAACCCGAATACCAGATGATCTTTCTCTGAGAACAACAACATGAACAAGCTATTCAGCACCCTGACGGTAAAGAGTTTCGACGAGGACGAAGGCGTCTTTACGGGCATCGCCTCGACGCCGTCTACGGACCGAGTCGGCGACATCGTCGAGACCGCAGGCATTACGGCAAAGCACCTACCCGTCCCGCTCCTGTGGCAGCACGACCACGATAAACCCGCCGGCATCGTCGAGAGCATGACCCCGACCGCCAAGGGCCTTGTTGTGGTGTGTCGTGTCCTGAAGGACGCGAGCGCCGAAGTAAAGAGCTATTGGGAGTTCGTCAAGGCGGGCGCCGTGTCCCTGTCCATCGGATTCCGCCCACTCGAATACGCCCCACTTGCTGCCGGTGGGTATCACTACAAGCAAGTCGAGCTTTTGGAATTGTCACTGGTGACTGTTCCAGCACATCAGGATGCACGAATCCTGACCACGAAGCAGCACCAAGCAGCAAATCCCGTTATTCACATTGAAGGAAACACCATGACCATCGCTGAACAACTGAAGCAGTTTGAGTCCGCCCGCGCCGAAGCCCTGGGCAAGATGGACGCTCTCGTGACCAAGGGCGCGACCCTGTCGCAGGACGAGGACACGCAATACAAGGCCGCCGAAACGGAAGTCGCTTCGCTGGATCAACACATCGAACGACTGAAAGCCGCCGAAGCGCGTCAAGCGAAATCGGCTCGCCCGGTCCAAGGCGTGAACGTGACCGTGCAAGACAACGCGCCGAAGGGCTCGGACTTCGTCCGCTTCACCAAGGCGCTTGCCCTTGCCCGTGGCAACCCGATGCAGGCCGTGGAAATGGCCAAGCACCTGGGCTACGGTAACCGCGTCGAGACCGTCCTGAAAGCGGCTGTCGCTGCCGGCACGACCACGAGCGCGGACTTCGCCTCGCTGATCGAACCGCAGATGATGACTGCAGAATTCATCGACTTGCTGCGCCCGTCGCTCATCGTGTCGAAGCTGACGCAAGTGCGCCACGTCCCCTCGAACATCCGCATCCCGCGCCAGACCACCGGCACGTCGGCGTCCTGGATTGGGGAAGGCCGCCCTGCTGCGGTCACCAACGCAGCGTTCGGTGACCTGGAGTTGGGCGATCACAAGCTGGGCGCAATCGCAGTCTTCACTGAGCAGCTCTTGCGTCGCTCGGAACCCGCCGCTGAAAACCTCGTGCGCGATGACCTGATCGCGGTCACGGCCAACGCCATCGACGTGGCATTCATCACCTCGACGAACGCCGGCGTGGCTGGCGTCAAGCCCGCATCGATCGCCAATGGCGCGACCACTGCCGCCGCTTCGGGCACTTCGGCAGATGCCGTGCGCGCCGACGTGAAGAAGGCCTATGCAAACGCCGTGCTCGCAAATCAGCCGCTCGCTTCTGCGGCTTGGATTATGCACCCGAGCACCGCCCTGTCGCTGTCGATGATGGTTGTGCCGTTCAGCTTCACCACCAACGTTGATTCGGTGACTCAAGACGTCACCACCATCACGTCGGGCCAGCGCGAATTCCCCGGCATTTCGATGAACGGGGGCACCTTCGAAGGCCTGCCCGTTGTCCTGAGCACCAACGTTCCGGGCGACGCGACCGCCGGATACGACCTGGTCCTCGCGGTGCAGAACGAAATCCTACTTGCCGAAGGCGGCCTTGCTATCGACGCATCGCGCGAGGCCTCGCTCGAAATGGATGGAGCACCGGTTCATGACTCGAAGACGCCGACCGCTGCCTCGCTGGTCTCGCTGTGGCAGACCGGCAGTGTCGCAATTCGCGTGATCCGTGGCATCACCTGGACCACCCGCCGCCCGACCGCCGTCTACCGCATCTCCGCTGCGAAATACGCCTAACCCGGCGTAGTGCGGGCGCCCGCTCACGAGGCGGGCGCCAACTAGAACAAGAAGAGGCAGCACTATGAAGCTATTCGGATTCGAGATCACCAAGAAGGCCTTGCAGCCCGTAAGCAATCGGGGCTGGTTTCCGATCGTCGCTGAGCCGACTTCGGGCGCATGGCAACGCTCTGAGCCTATCGTTGTCGAGACCGCGCTTGCACATAGCGCCGTGTTCGCGTGCGTGAACTTGATCGCGTCCGACGTGGCGAAGCTGCCTATCAGCATCAGCCGGCGCACAGACTACTGGTCGCCGATCACGCACGAATATTCGCGCCTCTTGCGGAAGCCGAACGGCTTCCAAAATCGCGTTCAATTTATAAGCCAGTGGATCGCGTCGAAACTGATTTTCGGCAACACCTACGTGCTCAAGGTCCGGGACAACCGAGGCCGCATTACCGCACTCCACGTCCTGGACGCGAAGACCGTCCGCCCGATGATCGCGGACGATGGCGCGGTCTTCTACGAACTGAAGGCGTCGCAACTGTCGGGCATCGCCGCTGATGTCACGGTTCCCGCTCGCGAGATCATCCATGATCGAGGCATCGCCCCGTTCCATCCGCTGATTGGCCTGAGCCCGTTGCAAGCCGCCGCCGCTGCCACGACCCAAGGGCTTGCGATCCAGCACAACAGCGCCAAGTTCTTCCAGAACGGCGCACAGCCGGGCGGCATCCTGACGGCACCCGGCGCAATCAGCCCCGAGACTGCCGAACGCCTCAAAGCGCACTGGGACGCCAACTATACCGGAGCGAACGCAGGCAAGACCGCCGTGCTCGGCGACGGCCTGCGCTATGAGGCGATGAGCACAACGCCCGTCGACTCGCAACTGATCGAGCAACTGGCGTTCAGCGCCCAAGACGTGGCCCGAGCATTCCACGTTCCGGCGTGGAAAATCGGCGCCGGCCCGACCGCGCCCTACACGTCGTCCGAAGCGACGAACCTGCAGTACCTGAGCGACTGCCTGCAAGTCCATATCGAATCGCTGGAACTCGCCCTCGACGATGGCCTGGACCTGCCCCCCGACGTGCGGACTGAGTTCGACGAAAGCTCGCTGCTCCGTCTCGACAGCGCGACCCGCATCAACGTCCTGAGCACCGCCGTCAAATCCGGCCTGCGGACGATCAACGAAGCGCGTGCCGAGCTGAACCTTGCCCCGGTTGATGGCGGGGACGAAATCTTCCGCCAGATGCAAGACGTACCGCTTGCCCCGGACGCTGACCTCAAGGAGGACGCGCAATGACTATCAGCCTTGCAGACGCGAAGTATCACCTCCGAATCGACGGCAGCGAGCAAGACGCCGAGGTGAACACGAAGCTGAACCACGCCGAGATGATCGTGAGGACGTATCGCGGATTCGTCGACGCCTACCCGTCGACGGAAGACCCGATCCGCGACGCCGCTACCTTGCTCGTGCTCGGCGAACTGTGGGCGAACCGCGAGAGCAGCACCGGGAACCCGCTGAGCCCGTCCGTGCGCAATATCCTCGACACGATCCGGGGGCCGTCATGGGCCTGAACGCCGGACGCCTGCGCCATCGCGTCACCATCCAAGCCCCGACCCGCACGCAAGACCCGGAGACCGGCGCCATGACGACGACGTGGACGGCCCTTGCCACGGTCGCCGCTGCAATCGAACCGCTGAGCGTCAAAGACTACATCGCCGCGCAGACTTTGAAAAGCAAGGTCGCTGTGAGAATCGTCATCCGCTACCGCGCCGACCTCAAGCACGACATGCGCTTGATCGGCCCGGACGGAACCCTCTACATCCCGCAAGGCTTCCTGCCCGACCCGAACAGCGGCAAAGAGTGGCTGACCATCCCTTGCAGCGTGGAGGCTTGAACATGGCCGTCAAGTTCAACCCCGTCGAACTCGCCGCACTGAAGACGAAGCTCGACGTGCTCAAAGAGAAGGTCGGCAAGAAAGCCGTGATGGGCGCCGTGCGCAAGGGCGCGGTTATCGTCGCGGACGCCATCAAGGAAGGCGCCGCCGCCATCGATGACGAAGCGACCCCGAGCGACATCGAGAAGAACGTCGCCGTGCGCTTCAGCCCGAAACGCTACAAGGCCACGGGCGAAATCATGTACCGCGTCGGCATCCGTGGCGGCGCGAAGAAAGACCCCGGCGACGAGAAGAACCCCGGCAAGGGCACGGCCCATTGGCGCTTCGTCGAGTTCGGCTCGAAGGACACCGCCGCCCGCCCGTTCATGGGACCCGCCCTCGAATCCAACGCTCAGGAAGTGTTCGACGCGATCACTGCTGAACTCAAGAAAAGGCTGGAAAAGCTATGAGCCTCTTCGCCCTTGTCAAAGCCTCGCCCGCCTGCACGGCCCTGCTCGGCGCGAACCCGGTCCGGCTGTTCGAGTTCGGCACCGCGCCCGAACTCCAGACCCTGCCCTACGCCACGTATCAGGAACTCTACGTGCGCCCTGCCAACGTGCTGGAAGGCGCGCCGAGCACCGATCACGTCAAGTACCAGATCGACCTCTGGAGCACGACGGCGACTGAAGCCCGAGCACTTGGGAAAGCCATTCGCCGCGCCATTGATTCCGTAGGCATCGTGACGTTCTTTCAGAACACGTTCGATCACGAAGCCCGGCTGTACCGCATCACCTTGCACTACCACCAACTAGAAAGGATTGAACCATGAACATCTACACCATCAAGAGCCAAGGCGGCATCGTCAACAACGAGCCCGTCCCCGCGCAAATCGAGTGGAAAGAGCAGACCTTTGAAGTACAGATCAAGCGCCTGTCCTATGGCGCCATCGAGACCCTGCACAAGGCCGGTAGCCAAGCGTTCAATACGCGCCTGATCGCCGAATGCGTGCTGTTCAGCGACGGCCAATTGAGCTTTGACGACGCGTTCAAGCTGGACCCTGCCCTGGCCAACGCGCTGTATGCCGCCGTGATGCGCGCGCAAGAGGGGGACGCCGCCGACCCAAAAGCGACGACCTCTGGCACGAACTAGTTCTAGCTGGTGTCGGGGGTCGAACCATCGCAGAAGCCAAAGCGAATCTGAGCTATCCAGAGGCGCTGCGCTGGTTCGACTACCTGAGCCGCAAGGGACTACGTCACACGGACCGCTTGTTAGCGACCTTGTGCGTGCAAGTCAATCGGGCCACGGGCGGCAAAGCGAAGCTCTCCGACTTCATCCCGGTAGAAGAAAAACCCATGAGCGAGGAGCAGTTCATGGATGAGCTGATGGCTCTGTTCAAGAGGGATTAGGAAATGAGTTCATCGTTGGGTCAACTGACCCTTGACATCGTCGCCAACGTCGGCGGATTCGAAGACGGCATGACCAAGGCCGAGCGCGTAGCCGACAAGAAGCTACGCGCCATCGAGTTCGCCGCGAAGCAGCGCACGAAAGCAATCGAGGACGCGTTCAGCAACATGGCCTCGTCGATCGCCGCGCCCATCGCCGCCGCCTTCTCCGTGGCTGCAGTCACCGGATTTGTCCAGCACATCCGCACCGCCGCCGTCGAAGTCGACCGCTTCGCCAAGATGGCCGGCAGCAACGCGCAAGAGTTCCAGAAGTACGCCTACGGCGCGACGAAAGCGGGCTTGGAGACCGACAAGTTCGCCGGCATCATGAAGGACGTTAACGAGCGTTTCGGCGAATTCGCCGCAACGGGCGGGGGCGAGATGAAGGACTTCTTCGAGAAGGTCGCCCCGAAAGTCGGCGTGACCGCCGAAGCCTTCCGCAACCTCTCCGGGCCGCAAGCCCTGGGCCTGTACCACTCGACCTTGCAGAAAGCGAACCTCTCGCACGCCGAGACGACGTTCTATATGGAAGCGCTGGCGAGCGACGCGAGCTTGCTGGTCCCGCTCTTGCGCGACAACGCCAAGGGCTTCAAGGAAGCGGGCGAGGAAGCGGAGCGGCTGGGCCTCGTCATGAACGACACCCTGCTCGCTGCGACCGCCGAGCTTGATCGGAACGTGAAGCAGCTCAATGCCGTGTCGCAAGGTTTGGGCGTGACCTTGGGCAACGCCGTTATTCCGACCGTGTCCGCGATGGCGGGCGAGATCCTGCGCGCGTCGCAAGAGGCCGAAGGGTTCGCCGGCATCGCCGATGGCCTTAACTCCGCCCTCGTCGGCGTGTTCAACACTGCGCTCGGCGCAGCGACCGCGTTCAAGCTCACAGGCACCGCTATCGGGGGCGTGGCCGCTGCCGCTGCCGCCGTCGCAAGTGGAGAACTGGGACAGGCCAAGGACATCATCAGCATGCTGGTCGATGACCTGGACCGTATCGCGCTCTCCGCCGCCGCATCGATGGAGCGCGTCGGCAAGGCTGGGGAAACGATACGCCCGCTTGCCGTCGCCGTTACGGCGACCACGCCGACGCTGACCCCGCTGAATCAAGCGCTAGAGAAGACGGGCAAGAGGGCGAAGCAGGCCGGGGACGCCATCGGCGACCTGATCGAGAAGCTGGAAGCCAAGGAACTTGAGGAAGCGGCAAAGGCTGTCGACGCGTACAACGACGCGTGGGCAACGCACCTTGATACGCTGTGGGACCAAGCCGAAGCGCTGGAGAATCAAGTAAAGCTGTTCGGCAAAAGCGACGCGCAGCTCGCGCGGCTCTCCCTTGCCCGCGCCGAAGAGCGCCTGCAGGTCGCCAAATCCACGGGCGTGGAGAAGGCCTATATCGAGGCCCTGGAGCAGGAAGTCGTACAGCGTCGCCGTATCGCCGAAGCGTCACGAGGCATGGAATCGCTCGAAGCGAACCAAGCCGCAGCAGAGCAAGCGCAACGCGATTGGGAAGACACCTCAAAGTTCATCGAGCAGTCGATTTATGACGCGATCGTCTCGGGCGGTGAAGACGCCGGGGACGTGCTCAAGCGCACGTTCAAGGCTCTTGTGCTCGAACCGATGATTCGCACCGTCGCGCAGAGCGCAGCGGGCACGGTAACGAACGCTTTCGGCATGAACGGACCAAGCAACGGTCCCGGCTTCGGCAGCTTGCAACAGTACAACCTGAGCTCGGGCGGCTCCTACATTTCGGCATTCGGCAACGTGACCGGATCGGCCACGATGAGCGCCTACGGCTCGGGCATGACGATGACCTCAGCCGAAGCCACGGCCGCCGCGAACGCGTACAACGCTGCCGGATACACCGACATCGGTAGCAGCATCAACGCCGGTAACAGCATGGGTAGCACGCTGAACACCGCCGGCACCTACATGTCCTACGCCAACGCGCTCTATGCCGCGACCGAAGGGCAATGGGCACGGGCAATTGGTACGGCTGTCGGCACGTATTTCGGTGGGCCGGTCGGCGGCTGGGTCGGGGGCGAGGTCGGCGGCTGGGTCGACAAGACGGCAGCGGGCGGAGCAGGGACGCCGCACGCCGGGGCCGCAGTGTTTGGCGGGCCAGATGGTGTCAAGCAACCCAAGTCGTGGGAAGAGACTCAAGCGATCTATGCTGACCCGCTCGACGCGAACGGCTTCGGTGCAAAGGATTTTTATCGGCGCCGGCAACAAGGTACGGCGGATGCGCTCGCACCGCTCGCCGAAGGCGCAGCGGGGATGCTCAACGGCATCCTTGCCGACTTCGGGCAAGAGGCGCGCTATCAAGTCGGGATGGCCTTCTCGGCGGATGGGACCGACAAATCGCGGGGGCGCCTGTCGATCCTCGACAACGCCGGGGACGAGGTCAACGAGTTCGTCCGCAAGTTCTCCAAGGATGCGCAAAAGGGCTTTGCGGACTTTGCTGCGGACGTGGCTCCAGAACTGCGTGATGCCCTCGTCGCTGCCGACCTGCCGGGCTGGGCTGACAACATCCTTACAAGCCTGGGCGACAAGCCCAGCATGCAGGCGCTCGACGCTGCGGCTAGGGCAATGGGCGCGATCAAGGACGCGGCGAAGGTCGCCGGGCCTGAACTCGGCCTGACCGCTGAAACCATTGCGAAGCTCGTAGACCAGTCCGGCACCTGGGAGGGCGTCGTCGCCGGCCTGAACACGGTCCTCGCTGCGTCGATTGACGAGAGCGAGCGGTTCGGGCTTGCGCAGAAGTCGCTACAGGAACAGTTCGCCAAGCTCGGCGTGGCGATGCCCGGCAGCACGGATGCATTCGTCTCGCTGCTCTCCGGTATCGACGCGACGACCGACGCCGGGGCGACGCTGTACAACGGCCTGCTCAACATCGCCCCCGCCTTCTTGTCCGTTGCCGGCGCTGTCGAGCAAACTTTCGCCTCGATCAGCAAGACCACGGCAGCGTCCGTGCGCGATATCGAGATGTCGATACTGGACGACGCGGGCAAGTACGACTACCTCGACAACGAGATTGAGTCGTTGTTGACGCAACTCAACGAATCGTTCGACCCGGCGACTGTGCAAGGGCTGTTCGAGCAGATCAACAGCAAGACCATGCAGGCCTTCAACCTGCTCGACGCGGACGGGCAGAAGGCCAAGGCCACGGGGTTCATTAATCGCTTGTATGAGGCCGAAGCACGGGCGCAGGCCCGTCTGAGCGTCGCACCGTTGCCGTCCGTCGAGGCTTCGGCGGAGTCCACCGTCGCCGCGCAGAAGCAAGCGGCCGTCGATCTGAGCGCGGCAGTGAAGCAGTTAGGAACCCTGCTCTCGGAGCTGTCCGGGGACGTAAGCGGGCTGGGCATGGCCAGCATGCAACTGCAGAACGCTTCAGCCTCTCTTGCCGGCATCAGTCGCGCCCTGGATTCTGAGGTGGGTTGAGGGCTTGAGGGCTGCGGGTAGCGCCCGCGAATGCGGGTAGATTTGCGGGTATCCTGGAACTCGCAACTTCCGAAATCGGGCTAGAACCCGCGCCCCTGCTGAACGTGCTTGACGAAATTTCGGATATGTTGCAGCGACAACAAAAGAAAGGTGCCGTGCGGCACCTTGAATGAATTGGTTGACCTGGCTAAGGCGCGGATTCTAGCGGAAAACGTCGGCAATAGGCACGAACGGCCGCTGCGTCGAGCCGGTAGCGGCACAGTTCGGTGTTGCCGCCCAGCACTACCGGGACCAGTTCGTTCCAGCGTGCCTCGAGTTCGGGGTCGGCATCGACGTCGAGAACGCGCAGCGTCCAGCCGAGCTCCGCCGCCAGCGGCCGGAGCTCATCGAGCAGATCGTGGCACAGGTGGCACCACTCGCGGCTCATGACCACGAGCTCGCGCACGCTCACTCGCCCGCCTGCAGTGTCACGTAGGAAATCCCCTCGCCGCGCTGCACGAGCAGCGTCACCTGCTGGCCGTCCTTGAGTCCCCCAACGACGCGCGTGAAGGCCGCGACCGAATTCAGCGGGACCTGCCGGCCTCCCGACACCAGCGCGAGGATGAAGTCGCCGCGCTGCAATTCGGCGCGCGCGGCAGCCCCCTGCACGCGCTCGACGATCAGGCCGTGTTCGACCTCGCGCTCGCGCCGCTGGGCGGGCGTCGGCTCGGCAACCACCAGACCCAGCTTGTTCGGCGCCACCTGCGGGCGCTCGCTGCGCCGTGTTCGGGCCGGCGCGTCGTCCTGCCATTCGCCGACTGTCACGCTCAGTTCGTGCGGTTCGCCATTGCGGTACACCCGCACGTTGACGCGCGTGGAAGGCCGACTCGCTGCAACGATACGAGGCAGATCAGCCGAAGCCTCCACGCTCTTGCCGGCGAAACTCACGATGACGTCGCCCTGTTCCACCCCGGCACTGGCTGCCGGGCCACCGGGCTCGACCGCGCTCACGAGCGCCCCTGCAGCCCGTGGCAAGCCGAAGCTCTCCGCGAGTCCCCGCGTCACTTCCTGGATCGCGACCCCGATCCGCCCGCGCTGCACGCGGCCGGTGGTGCGCAGCTGCTGCTGGACATCCATCGCGACGTTGATCGGGATCGCGAACGACAATCCCATGAACCCGCCCGTCTGACTGTAGATCTGTGAATTGATGCCGACGACCTCGCCCTGGAGATTGAACAACGGGCCACCGGAATTGCCGGGATTGATCGCGACATCGGTCTGGATGAACGGGACGAAGTTCTCGTCAGGAAGGCTGCGGCCGGTCGCACTGACGATCCCTGCCGTCACGGAGTGATCGAAACCGAACGGCGATCCGATCGCGACGACCCATTCGCCCACCTTCAGCTTGTCCGGATCGCCGATCACCAGCTTCGGCAAGTCCGTCGCCTCGATCTTGATCAGAGCGACATCGCTGCGCGCGTCCGCGCCGATCACCCGCGCGCGGAATTCGCGCTTATCGACGAGCCGGACGAGGATCTCGTCTGCCGCATCGACGACGTGTGCATTGGTGAGGATGTAACCGTCGGGGCTGATGACGAACCCCGAGCCGAGCGAGCGGTTTTCGGGATCTGCCCTCGGCAGCTCGGGCTTGCGGGGGATGAAGCGACGAAAAAAATCGAACATCGGATCGTTTTCGTCGAAACCCGGAAACAACGTCGTACCCTCTTTCGGCGACTGGCTCGTGCTGATATTCACGACAGCGGCGCCCTGCCGCTGCACCAGCTCGGTAAAGTCCGGCAGCGACATGGCGGCGGCGATCGGCATCAGCGATGCCATCAGGACCGCGACCAGACAACGAAACACCGTGCTCCACGACGTCATGAGGACGTTCCCGCCGAGTGCCTGCAGGACGCCGGCTCATGCACCATCTCGACGTCGAACGCCTCGCGCAACCTAGAACTGCGCAGCACGAAGCGATTCAACCCCACGGCGGCAGCGAGACCGCCGAGGCCTCCAGTCAGCGCGAACAGATCGCCCTGCCCTTCGGCCGCCAGGCCTGTCCCGAGCGCCGCACCGGCGATCAGCAGCACGACGCCCAGGCCATAGCCGAGCAAGGCACCGCGCAGGGGAGCAGCGTCGTCGATACGCAGGCGTACGGCGTCGCCCGCTTCGGCACCGATCCGGTTCGGCAGCCTGAACACTTTGTCAGGCGCTTTCAGCGCATAGGCAAGCCCGGTCGAGCGGCACCCGCCCGGTTCGTCACAGCGACCGCATCCTCCCGGACGATCATCGATGCGCACCCACGCCTCGCCACTTTCCGCGCGGGTTACCACAGCCTTGGCTTCGATCATCGTGCGACCGGCTCGATCCCGTCGCCCACCCTCTGGACTGCCCGCAGAGGAACCTCGCCGAGCGTCGTGACCAGATGGCCGGCAACGACGCGCTTGTACGTGTTGATCGCCCCGCTCGGTGCCAGCGGCCCCGCGCTGTTGACAGCATCATTGGGAGGCAGCGGTTCGACGAATACCGAGATCGCGGCAAGGCCGTCACTGAATACGAGATGGAGAACTTCAGCGCGGTCACGCCCTATCGGGCGTCGCACGATCGACATCATCGAGTACCCGGGCAACGGCGTCGTCAACACCCAGCCGCTCTCTTCCTTTCCCACCTCGACCCCATGGGCACGGACGACGCGCCATCGGTCGTCCTTGACATAGCGCGGCTTGAAGGCCTCAGTCGCAATCTCGCCGCCGATCTTCACATCGCTGAAAGTGAACTGCTCGATGATCTCGCCGCGCTCGTCAACCGTGCGAGCCTTGAGCAACAGGCCGGACTGGACTTCGGCCCACAGCAGATGGCCGTAGCGCAGGTCGTCCTTCGGCTCCAGGATGATGAGCTGCGCGTCGAGTCCCGCCACGCGGCTCGGTTCGCCCTTGCGGATGCGGTAATTTTCGGTGAGGCTGCCGAACGACGCGGGAAGCCGGGCCGGAAACGCGCGCTGTCCGCCCGGCTGATCGATTATGACGATCTTCTGATCGGGCAGGACGCACCGCACTTCGCTGTTGGTCCGGATCACCTCACGAGGACTTCCGTCGAGTACTTCGAGCCGCTCGTGCTCCGTCCCGCCTGCGTCGACCATGTGCGAGATCCGGGAAGTTTCGAAATTCTTGCCCGACTGATAAATGAAAGTCCCGGAGTAGGTCAGACGTTGTCCCGCCGTGGCGATGCGCTCGAGCCAGGACACCGGGTCACTCGGTGCCTGCGCCAGAACCTGGGTCTGGGCGAACAGCAGACACAGACTCAACGCAGCGGCAAAACCTCTCATCGATTGACGTCCTGTCTCACATCCGAAACTGTCCGGACGTGCTGAATGACGCCCGAAAGCGGTCCGCCGGAAGTCATCGCCTGATGCGCGAAGAGATATTCGCGCTGGCGGTCGACCTGGGGTGAGGGAGCTGTGGCCCCCCCCGGAACGGAAACCTTCTCCACTGCCTGAAGGCCGCTGGCGGCGCTCGCCGTGCGGACGTCTCCTTCGGGCTCGGCATTCAGTGTGTAGGCGACCCACCCGACAACGGCGACGCCCATGATCGACGCGGCAAGCGGCATCAGCGACCGTCCCGCCCGAGGCTGTGCAGCCCCCGGCGGCGCACTGGCGGAGCCGGAAGCGGGAGGGGCAAGCACGGTCGGCTCAGCTTCGATCCCGGCCATCACCCGGGCGACCAGGCCCGGAGAAGTGTTCCGGTCCCCGCGCAGGACGTCGCCTATGAGGCAGTATGTTTCCCAGTCGGAGCGCAAAGACCGATCTCGACGAATCGAGTCAAACACCGGGCTCATCGCCTGTTCGTCCAGATCGCCATCCAGCAGTGCCGACAGTTTGTCCTTCATGAGTACCACCCACCTACCAACGTTTGTCAGGAGCCGTATCCAGCAGCGGCCGCAGTCGTTCAGCAATTGCCTCGCGCGCCCGGAAAATCCGGGACCGAACCGTCCCGATGGGACAGTCCATGATGCTCGCGATCTCTTCGTAGCTAAGGCCTTCCAGTTCTCTCAGCATGATCGCGGTGCGCAGTTCCTCGGGCAGCGCCTCCATCGCCTCGTCCACCGTCTGCCCGATCTGGCGCGTCATCATCAGCCGTTCGGGCGTATTGATGTCGCGCAGGTTGTCGCCTTCCTCGAAGGTTTCCGCCTCTTCCGAATCGAATCCGGTCGAAGTCGGGGCACGACGGCTCTGGGAGACCAGGTAGTTCTTAGCGGTGTTGATTCCGATCCGGTAAAGCCAAGTGTAAAAAGCACTGTCGCCCCTGAAAGAACCCAAGGCCCGGTAAGCCTTGATGAACGTCTCCTGGGCGACGTCCTCCACCTCGGCAGAATCGCGAATCAACCGCGAAAGCAGCCTGTGCAGCTTGCGTTGGTATTTTGTTACCAGCAAGCCGAAGGCTTGCTTGTCGCCGCGCTGAACGCGTTCGACAAGCTGCTGATCAATTTCGCGATCGCTCATGAGCGGGTCGTTTCTCTAGGTTGGGCAAAATCCGCGCCAGTATAACGACCGCCCATGAGTCCGGCAAAGCCGAAGCTATTGCAAGAGACACAGCCTTCCAGGAATAGTTCAGACGGTGAAGGGGTCTTGTGATTCGGGCGGATCCGATGTAAGCGCGGATTCCGGCCTCTGCCTGCGACGTGCTATATTTCGGCGCGCGACCGATCCTGGATGCTCACGACCTTGTCAATACAATACGACGTACTCATTCTCGGCAGTGGCGCTGCCGGCCAATCGCTGGCGCTGCGCCTTGCGGACCACCTGCGCGTTGCGCTGGTGACCAAACGTTCCATCGCGGATAGCGCGAGTTCCTGGGCCCAGGGCGGCATTGCGGCGGTACTCGACGCCACCGACAGCATCGAAGCTCATATACAGGACACCTTCACGGCGGGCGCAGGCCTTTGCGACCCGGCTGCGACCCGCTTTGTCGTGGAACACGGCAAAGCTGCGATCGAATGGCTCATACGCTGGGGCGTTCCCTTCACCCGGGAAGACCAGTCCGCGATCGGATACCACCTGACGCGCGAAGGCGGGCACTCCCATCGCCGCATCATCCATGCTGCCGATGCCACCGGAGCCGCCGTCCAGGCCACGCTCACCGAACGCGTCTGCGCCCATCCGAACATCCACATCCTCGAAAACCATATCGCGATCGACCTGATCCTCGGCGACAAGGTCGGACGCAGTGGCGAAGGCTGTCTCGGGGCGTACGTGCTCGACATCGCCGACGGACGCGTGATCACGATCGCGGCGCGCAGCACGGTACTCGCGACCGGAGGCGCCGGCAAGGCCTACCTCTACACGACGAATCCGGACGTCGCCACCGGCGACGGGATCGCGATGGCCTGGCGCGCCGGCTGTCGCGTCGCGAACCTCGAGTTCATCCAGTTTCATCCGACCTGCCTCTACCATCCCCAAGCCAAGTCGTTCCTGATTTCGGAGGCTGTCCGCGGCGAAGGGGGGATCCTGAGGCTCCCTGATGGCACACGCTTCATGCCGGAGCACGACCCTCGGGCGGAGCTTGCCCCGCGCGACGTCGTGGCCCGCGCAATCGACTTCGAGATGAAGAAACGCGGCCTCGACTGCGTCTATCTCGATATCAGCCACAAGCCGGCCGACTGGCTGCGGGAACATTTCCCGAATATCCACGCGCGCTGCCTCGAACTCGGCATCGACATGACGCACGAAGGCATTCCCGTCGTCCCGGCGGCCCATTACACCTGCGGCGGCGTCGTCACGGACCTCGCCGCTCGTACCGACGTCGCCGGCCTCTATTGCGTGGGCGAATCAGCGTGCACCGGCCTGCACGGCGCGAACCGGCTCGCGAGCAACTCGCTGCTCGAATGCCTGGTATTCGGGGAAGCTGCCGCGAAAGACATCCAGGCGCGTCCCCGCGACCCGATCGCGGCACTGCCCGAGTGGGACGAGAGCCGGGTCACCGACGTCGATGAAGAGGTCGTGATTGCCCACAACTGGGCAGAACTGCGGCGAGCGATGTGGGACTACGTCGGCATCGTCAGGACAACGAAGCGCCTGCAGCGCGCTCAGCACCGGATCCGCCTGCTGACGAGCGAGATCAATGAGTTCTACTCGAACTTCCGCGTGACCAACGATCTCATCGAACTGCGCAATCTGGTCGTCACTTCCGATCTCATCGTGCGCTGCGCGCTCGAGCGCAAGGAAAGCCGCGGCCTGCACTTCTCGCGCGACTATCCGGAAATGCTCGACGAGGCTCTCCCGACGATCCTGCAGCCCCAGAAAACCTGATCCTACGATCGACCGCTCGGGTTTTCGCGCACCTGCGCCCCTTCCGGGGCGGCGCGAATCTTCTGCCGCAACCAGATACGCAGCCCACGCCAGTGTCCACGAGGCAGGTTATCAGGTAGCAGCATGATCGACCCGCGACAGCGCGAACCGACCCCCTCCGCCTCGTCGCGTCGCCACTGCAGCCACACTGCCCATCCGAAATCGGTGCAGCCTGTCTCCGGCGCCAGCGTCGCCACTTCGCAGCCGTCGCGAAGCGTTCCATCGTTCTCGAGGGTCAGCACTCGGCCCGTTTTGCGCCACTCGACGCGCAGGCCGGCGAAGAGCGATACGGCAAGCACGAAAAGAACAGGATAGAGAGCCAGCGCCGAAAGCGATGAACGCAGAAACGCGATCGCCGCGATCGTATGGATCGCGGCGATCATGACCAGTGCCTGCCGGGATGGCCTGAGCGGCAGTTCGAGCGGATAGCGCATGCGCAGCGCTATCCCGTCCGTTCAGATGCGACGAAACGCCAGCGTGCCGTTCGTGCCACCGAAGCCGAACGAATTCGAAAGCGCTGCCCGGATCTCCATCGGACGCGCCTTGTTCGCGACGTAATCAAGGTCGCACCGCTCGTCCTGCTCGAAAATGTTGATCGTCGGCGGAGCGATCTGGTTGTGCAGGGCCAGCGCGGTGAACACCGCTTCGACACCTCCCGCGGCGCCGAGCAGATGGCCGGTCATCGACTTGGTGGAGTTCACCACGATCGATCTTGCCCGATCGCCGAAACAGCGCTTTACCGCGGTCGTTTCGGCCAAGTCTCCAAGGGGCGTCGAAGTGCCGTGGGCGTTGACGTAGTCGATCTCCTCGACCGTCATGCGCGCATCGCGCATCGCGTTCGCCATGCAGCGCGCGGCGCCGTCACCGTCCTCGGCCGGTGCAGTCATGTGATAGGCATCGGCGCTCATGCCGTAGCCGGATATTTCGGCGTAGATCCGGGCGCCCCGCGCCTTCGCGTGCTCGTACTCTTCGAGGACCAGCACGCCGGCCCCTTCGCCGAGCACGAAACCGTCGCGCCCCTTGTCCCATGGACGGCTGGCAGTAAGCGGATCATCGTTGCGCGTCGACAACGCCTTCGCGGAGGCGAAGCCGCCAACGGCGAGCGGAGTGACGGTGGATTCCGCGCCGCCGGCCACCATCACATCGACATCCCCGTACTGGATGAGCCGCGCTGCCTCGCCGATGCAGTGCGTCGCCGTGGTGCATGCGGTAACCATCGCCAGGCACGGACCCTTCAGTCCGAGCATGATCGACAGGTTGCCGGCGATCATGTTGATGATCGTGCCGGGAATGAAGAAAGGGGAAATCTTGCGTGCCCCGCCCTTGAGGAAATCGTCGTGGGTCGCTTCGATCATCGGCAAGCCGCCGATTCCCGACCCGAGGTTGACCCCTATGCGTTCCGCATTGGAGGCGGTAACGTCCAGCCCGGCATCCCTGAACGCCTGGATGCCTGCGGCCAGGCCGTAGTGGATGAAAACATCCATACGACGCGCCTCCTTCGGAGACAGGTAGGCGCCAATGTCGAAACCCCTCACTTCGCCGGCGATCCTGACCGGGAAGCTGGAAGCATCGAAACGCGTGATTTCGCCGATGCCGGAGCGGCCGTTGACAATGTTGTCCCAGGCCTCCGGAACGGTATTACCGACCGGCGAGATGATTCCGAGACCGGTAATGACGACTCTGCGACGGGTCAATGTTCGCTCCGGTAATCAGATTTATTTCTTCAGATGAGCGGTGACGTAGTCAATCGCCTGCTGAACCGTGGTGATCTTCTCGGCCTCTTCGTCCGGGATTTCGCACTCGAATTCTTCTTCCAGCGCCATGACCAGTTCCACGGTGTCCAGCGAATCCGCGCCCAGATCGTCGACGAAAGACGACTCGGTCTTGATCTCCGATTCGTTCACGCCAAGCTGCTCGGCGACAATCTTCTTGACGCGCTGTTCGATGTTCTCCATGAACAAACTCCTTCCCTGAATGATCCAGATATGAATAAAAAAGCCGGCGTATTCTACCAAAAAGGATGGCAACCGCTATCGCGGCCGGCGCTCACGACATGTACATACCACCATTCACGTGCAGGGTCGTCCCGGTAACGTAAGCAGCGGCGGGTGAAGCGAGGAAGGCGACCGCCGCGGCGATCTCCTCCGGTCGGCCCAGACGACCGAGCGCAATGTTGCCCAACAGCGCGTCGCGCGCGGCTTCTGGCAGTGCCCGGGTCATGTCGGTGTCGATGAATCCGGGGGCAACACAATTGACTGTGATGTTGCGACTGCCCAGTTCGCGCGCGAGTGCGCGGCTCATGCCGGCCACTCCGGCCTTTGCTGCCGCATAGTTTGCCTGTCCCGGATTGCCGGCGCTGCCGACCACCGAAGTGATGTTGATGATGCGCCCGCCGCGCGCCTTCATCATCCCGCGCATGACCAGGCGTGACATACGGAAAACGGACTTGAGATTGGTGTCGATCACCACCTCCCATTCATCGTCCTTCATGCGCAGCGCGAGATTGTCGCGCGTGATGCCCGCATTGTTCACGAGAATGCCGATCGCGCCAAAACGCTTTTCGACCTCTCTGACCGCTGCCTCGCAGGCAGCGCCGTCGGTCACATCGAGCGCCAGACCGCAGCCTTCGGTGCCGGCTTCGCGCAGACTTTTGCCGATTTCCGCCGCGCCCGCTTCCGAAGTCGCGGTCCCGACGACCGTGGCGCCGAGACGACCGAGTTCGAGCGCGACTGCGCGGCCGATACCGCGTGAAGCGCCCGTGACCAGCGCCACTGCCCCGTTCAGGGTTGAATTTGTTGCGCTCATTTGACCGCCGCGATCGAGAGTTCGAGACTGGCGGCGTCGTGAATCGAGCCGCCCTGGAGATCGCCTGCGATCCGCTTGGTCATCCCCGCGAGCACTTTGCCGGGGCCGCATTCGAAGACGTGGCCGACGCCACGACGGGAAATTTCCTGCACGATCTCGATCCAGCGCACCGGCGAGAACGCCTGCCTGACCAGCGCGTCGCGGATTGCTGCCGGATCGTTGCACACTGCGACATCGACGTTGTTCAGCACCGCGATCTCGGGCGACGCGATCGCGACCGTCGCGAGGCGCTCGGCCAACCGCTCGGCTGCCGGCCTCATCAGCGCGCAGTGGAACGGAGCGCTGACCGGCAACAGCATCGCGCGCTTCGCGCCGCGCCCCTTCGCTGCCTCGATCGCGCGTTCGACTGCACCTTTCGCTCCGGCGATGACGATCTGCCCCGGCGCGTTCAGGTTCGCCGCTTCGACGACCTCGCCGCGGGAGGCCTCGGCGCATGCTTCGCGGACCGCATCGACGTCGAGGCCGAGCAGCGCTGCCATTGCCCCTTCGCCTGCCGGAACCGCCTCCTGCATCGCCTGCGCGCGAAAGCGCACCAGCGGCACAGCGTCCTTGAAGCTCAGCGCTCCGGCGGCGACCAGCGCGGAATATTCGCCGAGGCTGTGGCCGGCGACGAGCGAGGGCTTCGGCCCGCCGGCGGCCAGCCACGCGCGGTACGCGGCGACCCCGGCGGTGAGCATCAGCGGCTGGGTATTCACCGTCAGCGCGAGCCGCTCTGCCGGCCCCTCGCTCACCATCTGCCACAAATCCTCGCCGAGAGCATCCGATGCTTCGGCAAAGGTGTCGCGAATCTCGGCCCGCTCACCGTAGGCCGACATCATGCCGACCGATTGCGACCCCTGTCCCGGAAAAACCAGCGCAAAAACCATCGTATCCGTCCTGTATCAGAATTGGAGCAGCGCCGCGCCCCACGTGAAGCCCCCGCCTACCCCTTCGATGATGAAGCGGTGCCCCGGCCGGATACGGCCATCGCGGACGGCGAGGTCGAGCGCCAGCGGAATCGATGCCGCGGAAGTGTTGCCGTGGTGATCGACGGTCGTGATCACTTTGTCCATCGAAACGCCGAGACGGCGCGCAGTCGCCTGCAGGATGCGGATATTCGCCTGATGGGGAATCAGCCAGTCCACGGAGTCCACCGTGACACCTGCCTGATCGAGCACTTCCAGCGCGACGTCGCCCAGCACCCGGACCGCGAACTTGAACACGGCCTGGCCGTCCATGCGCAGGAACGGGTCGCCGACGACCTGGCCGGCCGCCACCGCACCCGGAACGCAGAGAATCGGATGATGGCTTCCGTCGGCATGCAGCGCGCTCGCGAGGATTCCCGGCGCCTCGGCCGCTTCGAGCACGACCGCGCCGGCGCCGTCACCGAACAGGACGCAGGTGCCGCGATCCGACCAGTCGAGAATGCGCGAGAACACTTCGGCGCCGACGACCAGCGCGCGCTTGTGGCTACCGGAGCGGATGAACTTCTCGGCGATCGTCAGCCCATAGACAAAACCGCTGCAAACCGCCTGCACGTCGAACGCGGCAGCGCCATTGCGAATGCCGAGCTTCGACTGGAGCAGTGCGGCGGTGCTGGGAAAGATGCAGTCGGGCGTGGAGGTCGCGACGATGATCAGGTCGATGTCGTCGGGCCGCACTCCTGCCGCGTCGAGGGCGCGCTCGCTCGCCGTCTTGGCCAGATCGCTCGACGACATTTCCGCCGACGCCAGATGTCGGCTGCGGATTCCGGTCCGTTCGATGATCCATTGGTCCGACGTATCGATACCGCGCGCCACCAGGTCATCGTTGGTTATCGGCTCGCCCGGCAGAAAGCTGCCAGTTCCGGCGATCCGTGCGTAGATCATGCTGCTACCCCCATAGCCGTCATCCGTTCGGTAATGCGCTCGATCAAGCGGTTCGATGCCGCTTCGGCGGCGCGGTGGATTGCCTGCTCGAACGCGAACGCATCGGCCGAGCCGTGACTCTTGACGACTACGCCGCGCAATCCGAGCAGCGCCGCCCCGTTGTACCGGCGGTGATCGACACGATGCTTGAAGCGCTTGAGCGCCGGCATCGCGATCAGTGCCATCGCCTTGCTGAGGAGATTGCGACTGAATTCCTCGCGCAGAAAAGTCGCGAGCATCTGCGCCAGGCCTTCGGAGGTCTTCAACGCGACATTGCCGACGAATCCGTCGCACACCACGACGTCGGTCGTACCCTTGTAGATGTCGTCACCTTCGACGTTGCCGTAGAAATTCAGGCCGCTCGTCTTCAGCAACTCCGCGGCCCGCTTCACCACCTCGTTGCCCTTGATCGCTTCCTCGCCAATATTGAGGAGGCCAACTGTTGGCCGGTCGAGATGCTCGACAGCCGACACCAGCATTGCGCCCATGATGCCGAACTGGAGCAGATGCTCGGGCAGGCAGTCGACGTTGGCACCCAGATCGAGGACGTACGTCTGTCCCTTGCGCGTCGGCAGAATCGTCGCGATCGCCGGCCTGTCGATTCCCGGCAAGGTTTTCAGCACGAAGCGCGAAATCGCCATCAACGCGCCGGTGTTGCCGGCCGACACTGCAGCCTGCGCCTCGCCGGACTTGACGAGGTCGATCGCGACGCGCATCGACGAATCCTTCTTCGAGCGCATCGCAATGGCTGGAGGATCATCCATTGCGATGACTTCCGACGCGGCACGGAGCGAAAGCCGCTCGCCGAATCCGTTCCCGATGGCGCCCATCGCCTGCTCGAGCGCATCCTGGCGCCCGACGAGGACGATGCGGGCTTCGGGATGATTGCGCAGAAACGCCCGCGCAGCAGGAACGGTCACGGCCGGGCCATGATCGCCACCCATGCAGTCGATCGCAACGGTGACACCCATCGGCTTCTCGCGTGGCTCAAACAATTGATTCGGATGAAAAAACGGCGCAGGCGCACAAGGCGCCGCGCCGTTTCCGGTGACCGGACTTATTCGCCCTTGGCCTTGACGACCTTTTTGCCGCGATACACGCCGCTCGGGCTGATATGGTGACGCAGATGCACTTCACCGGTGGTCGGCTCGACCGCCAGCGGCGGATCGGTCAGAAAATCGTGCGCACGGTGCATGCCACGCTTCGAAGGGGACTTCTTGTTCTGCTGAACAGCCATGAAACGCTCCTAATACAAATATCGCGCCTAAGTTGCGCTATCGCTCTTGCGAAGCTTCTCGAGCGCAGCAAAAGGCGATTTCTTTTCCGCCCCGTCCGACGGACGTGGCACGTCACACTTTTCATGCCGCGGCGCTATGGGCACCGCGAGTACGATTTCGTCCTCGACGAGCGCCAGGACATCCAGATCCGGCGTCGCTTCGATCGCATCGAATTCATCGTTTTCCAGCTCGCCTTCCGGGATCGCCTGCCCCGGCCTGACCAGTTCGAGCAGCGTCTCGACGTTCAACGGCCAATCCATCCGCCCCAGGCACCGCTGACACCGCAACGGGAACACACCGCTCGCGCGCAGCCTGAGGCGCGACTTGCGATCCACTCCCAGCTCCCCGGACAGTTCATAGGCGACTTCCCCGGAGGTGTCGACGATCACATCCACGAGCCGCTCCAGATCCGCAGACGGGATTGTGCCGGACAGCTTGCGCCCCTCGGCGGCAAACTTGAACGGATCCGGGATAAGGCATCGTTGCGACATAAGGCGCGCATGATATTATTTTCGGCTTGCCCTGTCAAAATAGCTGACGCAGCCGTGCGATATTCGAAACTCGTCCTCGCCTCGACCTCCGCGTACCGGCGCCTGCTGCTCGAGCGCTTCCAGCTACCGTTCGAGACGGCCCGCCCCGACGTCGATGAAACGCCCTTGCCCAACGAGATGCCGCCGGATACTGCGAATCGCCTCGCCGTCGAGAAAGCGCGCGCGGTCGCGGTGCGCCATCCGGATGCGCTGGTCATCGGCAGTGACCAGGTCGCCGCCCTGAACGGCGAAATCTTCGGCAAGCCCGGAACGGTCGCGGCCGCCATCGGACAGCTGCAGCGCATGCGCGGGGCGACGGTGATATTCCATACCGCAGTGGCCGTGGTCAACGCACGCACTGGACAGGTCCGCTGCGAGAACGTGCCGACGCGGGTGAAGTTTCGCGAGCTGTCCGACGACGAGATCGTTCGTTACGTCGACAAGGAGCGTCCGCTCGACTGCGCCGGCAGCGCGAAGTCCGAAGCGCTGGGAATCACGCTGCTCGACTCGCTGTCCGGCGACGATCCGACGGCGCTGGTCGGCCTGCCGCTGATCGCGCTGTCGCGCATGCTGCGGGCCGAAGGCCTCCTGCTGCCATGAAGCCGCCATCGGGAACGTTGTTCCTGGTGCCCGTGAGCCTCGGCGACACGTCGTGGACGCGCTTCCTGCCGGCCGAAGCGCAGCGCATCGCGACAGGCATCCGTCACTTCGTCGTCGAAAACGCCAAGACGGCGAGAGCCGAACTCAAGCGCCTCGAACATCCGACACCATTGCGCGAGCTCGACATCCGCGTCCTGCCCGAGCGGGACAGCGACGCCGAGCTCGACGCGCTGCTCCAGCCGGCGCTTGCCGGGGAACACATCGGGCTGATGTCCGAAGCCGGCTGCCCGGCCGTTGCCGATCCGGGAGCGCGGCTCGTGGCCCGCGCGCATGCGCTCGAGATCCCGGTCCGTCCGCTGGTTGGGCCTTCGTCGATCCTGCTCGCGCTGATGGCCTCGGGGCTCAATGGCCAGAGCTTCGCGTTCAACGGCTATCTCCCGGTGGCCGAAGGCGAGCGCGACCGGAGCATTCGCCAACTCGAAGACGAGTCACGCCGGCTGCAGCGCACGCACATCTTCATCGAGACGCCCTACCGCAACGAGCGGCTCCATGAAGCGCTGCTCGCGGTCTGCCACCCCACTTCGCGCCTCTGTGTCGCACGCAACCTGACGACCGACGACGAATGGATCCGCACCCGCAGCATCGCTGAATGGCAGCGCGCGCCGAAGCCGGATCTTGCGCGGCGCCCTGCTCTCTTCCTCATTCTGGCCCGCTGATCCGCCCCCCTTCGAGCAACTCCGCCGACGCATGGATCAGTAAATCAGGCGTTGTCCCGCAGCCATGCTGCCAGCTCTTCGGGAGTCGCGAGGACCTCGACGGGCGCCTCCGCCTCGAGTGCCGCGCGCGGATGGGCGCCGAACGCCACCGCCAGCGACTGGACGCCGGCATTTTTCGCCATCTGCAGGTCGTGCGTGGTGTCGCCCACCATCAGCGTGCGGTGCTTCGCAATTCCGAGTTCGTCCATGATCTCTTCGAGCATTGCCGGATGAGGCTTCGAAAAACATTCGTCGGCGCAACGCGTGGTGTGGAAATACGGTCCCAAGCCGGTCTGCTCCAGCGCCCGCCCGAGCCCGAGCCGGCTTTTGCCGGTTGCAACCGCAAGGCTGCGTCCCATCGCCGCAAGCTGCGCAATCATCGCGGCGGCGCCGGGGAAAAGCGTCAGCTCGTGATCGCGTGACAGGTAATGAAAGCGATAACGTTCGACCATCAGCGGATAGTCGCTTTCGGCCAGTTCAGGCACCGCATGGCGCAACGCGTCCGACAGACCGAGGCCGATCACGTGGCGTGCACGCTCTTCCGACGGCTCGGGCAGGTTCAGGTCGCGCGATGCGGCCAGGATTGCCGCGACGATCGCCGCCGCCGAATCCATCAACGTACCATCCCAGTCGAAAACGATGAGGTCGTAGCGGTCAGGCATGCTTGCGCGGCTCCGTGGTGTCGAGGTGGACGAGGAAGGACTGCAATTCGGCGGGCAGATCAGCTGTCAGCGTGATCGCCTCGCCCGTCAGCGGGTGGGCGAAGGACAGCCGTGCGGCGTGCAGGAACATCCGCTTCAGGCCTTCGGCTTCGAGGGACTTGTTCAGCGCAAAATCCCCGTACTTGTCGTCGCCGCACAGCGGAAAACCCAGATGGGCGAGGTGGACCCTGATCTGGTGCGTGCGTCCGGTCTTGAGTTCGACTTCGAGGAGGCTGAACCGCGACCACCGCCGGACCAACCGCACGATGCTGTGCGAGGCCTTTCCGTCGCCGCTCACCCTCACGCGCCGTTCGCCTTCGGCGGTGAGGTACTTGAACAGCGGTTCCTTGATGTGCTGCAGCGGGTTCGCCCAGCGGCCGGGGACGAGCGTCAGGTAACGCTTTTCGACGCGCCCCTCGCGCATCATGTCGTGCAGGGCGGTCAGCGCCGAGCGTTTCTTCGCGATCACCAGCAAACCGGAGGTCTCGCGGTCGATGCGATGCGCGAGTTCGAGCAGCCGCGCGTCGGGGCGCTGGCTGCGCAGCTGCTCGATGACGCCGAAGCTCACGCCGCTGCCGCCATGCACCGCCTTGCCCGACGGTTTATCGACCACCAGCAGCGCTTCATCCTCGAATACAACCGGCAGCGGTTCTCCGGCCGGAGCGGGCCCGCTTGTCGTCTTCTCCGCGAGACGGATCGGAGGAATACGGATTTCGTCGTTCTCCGCGAGACGGTACGTCGGGGCGACTCGCCCGCCGTTCACCCTGACCTCGCCGCTGCGCAGGATGCGATAGACGTGGCTCTTCGGCACGCCTTTGCAGATCCGCAACAAGTAGTTGTCAATACGCTGGCCGGCAGCTGCCTCGTCCACCCGCTCGCGCCGCACCGCAATCGCTTTGCCTTGTTCCATCATCCTGAAATATACTTGGTCCCGGTTAGCCCCGGTTGCAGTCGAAGTCCCTCGCGCACGAAAGCGGATGCGGACGGACGACAACGAGCCCGAATGCGAGCTCCCGGGCAACCAAAACGTGCCAGCGCTGCCAAAAAAGGCATTGATGGTAACGCAATCGACAAACTTCGATCCATTTGATTGAATCTAGACGCGTAACGCACACGCAGGATCAAGGGTTCCGGCCTTCGGCGGGAACACGCGAGAATTCGACCAGCCGACCCATCACTGCCCATTACCGACCAGAAAAAAGTAGGCATCACTACCCGCTCCTGATCTCGTAGTAAGCGCGATGGTGCGCGCCGTTCGTCCTGCCCGTGGGTTCCGCGCGGGGGAACGACATAAATGAAGCGCATGCTTTTCAACGCGACGCAGGCCGAGGAATTGCGCGTCGCGATCGTGGACGGTCAGAAACTGATCGACCTCGATATCGAATCGGCCGCGAAGGAGCAACGCAAGAGCAACATCTACAAGGCCGTCATCACCCGCATCGAACCGAGTCTTGAAGCGGCATTCGTCGATTATGGCGGCGAACGACACGGATTTCTGCCGTTCAAGGAAATTTCCCGCACCTATTTTGCCCCCGGTGCCGATGCTGGCAAGGTCCGAATCCAGGAGGCCCTGAAGGAAGGGCAGGAACTCATCGTCCAGGTCGAAAAGGACGAACGGGGCAACAAGGGCGCGGCGCTCACCACCTACATCTCGCTGGCGGGCCGTTACCTTGTCCTGATGCCGAACAACCCGCGCGGCGGCGGCGTATCGCGCCGCGTCGAGGGTGACGAGCGCACCGAGCTGCGTGACGTCATGGATCAGCTCGAGATTCCTTCCGGCATGAGCCTGATCGCACGCACGGCCGCGATCGGGCGCAATGCCGAAGAGCTGCAGTGGGACCTGAACTACCTGCTGCAACTGTGGCGCGCGATCGATGGCGCAGCACAGTCACAATCCGGCGCGTTCCTGATCTACCAGGAAGGCAGCCTCGTGATCCGCGCGATCCGCGACTATTTCCAGCCCGAGATCGGCGAAATCCTGATCGACACCGACGACGTGTATGAACAGGCGCGGCAGTTCATGTCACACGTGATGCCGGCCAACGTAAACCGCGTCAAGCGCTACAGCGATGACGTGCCGCTGTTCTCGCGCTTCCAGATCGAGCACCAGATCGAATCCGCGTACTCGCGCCAGGTCACCTTGCCAAGCGGCGGAGCAGTCGTCATCGACCACACCGAGGCGCTGGTATCGATCGACGTGAACTCCGGGCGCTCGACCAAAGGCGCGGACATCGAGGAAACCGCGTTTCGAACCAACCTCGAAGCGGCCGAGGAAATCGCGCGCCAGCTGCGTTTGCGCGACCTCGGCGGCCTGATCGTCATCGACTTCATCGACATGGAGTCGCAAAAGAACCAGCGCGAAGTCGAAGGCCTGCTGCGGGACGCGCTGCGGCACGATCGCGCGCGCGTCCAGACTGGCAAGATCAGCCGCTTCGGCCTGCTCGAACTGTCGCGCCAGCGCCTGCGCCCGGCGCTTGCCGAAACCAGCTATATCCCGTGCCCGCGCTGCAACGGCACCGGCCACATCCGCAGCACGGAATCGTCGGCACTGCACATCCTGCGTATCCTGGAAGAGGAGGCGATGAAGGAAAACACCGGCGCCGTGCATCTGCAGGTCCCGGTCGACGTCGCGACCTTCCTGCTCAACGAGAAGCGCGTGGACATCGCTCATATCGAGGTTCGCCACAAGATCCAGCTGATCATCATCCCGAACCGCCACCTGGAAACACCGCACCACGAAATCATTCGTCTGCGCCATGACCAGCTGAACCAGGAAGAGGTCGCGCTGGCGAGCTACCAGATGGTCGGCAAACCTGCGGAAATCGATCTGCGGCTGCCGTCGAAGGAGGACACCAAGCCGCCCCGCGCGGAAGCGGTCGTGAAGGGAATCTCGCCGGCCCAGCCTGCCCCGATCGTCGAACCGAAAACCGAGCCGGTGGTGGCGCCCGGCCTCGCCCCAAAGCCCGCCGGACTGTTCCAGCGGCTGTTCGGCTGGCTGCGCAGCGAGAAGCCTGCTGTGACGCCGCAAATGGCTCCGGAAATTGCCCCGAAGCCGGAGTCCCGTCCGCGGGCTGAGCGCAGCGATACTCGCCGCGGCAACAATCGCAACCGTCGCGACGGCCAGCAACGCACCGAACGGGGTGAGCGTGACGAGTCGACATCGGCCGCCCAAACTGCAAGAGGGCCGGTGCGCGGCGAACGCGCGGAGCGGCCCGAACGGTCCGAGCGTACGGAACGATCCGACACCGGCGTCGACCGCGGCGACAGGCCGGCACGTCCGGAGCGTGACAACGGCGGGCGTACACGCCAGGGCCGTGGTCAGCGCACCCAGCCGAAGCAGGGTGAGGCCGCGGTAGTGGACAACGTCGTGGAATCGCCGGCCAGTACTATCACAATCGCCCCCGCCCCGCTCGCACAGATGGAGGCTGCCGCCATCGTTCCCGCAGCCGAAGACGGCACCCCCGAGAAGCGCCGTCGCCGCAGCCGTGGCCGCCGCGACCGGCGCGGGACTGAACAGCAGGCAGAAGTCGCTGCATCGGGCGATGAAACCGGAGATACCTGGGCCGAAACGGCTGTGCCGAGCATCGAAACAGCACCGGAAACGACACAAGCCACCAGTGCCGAGCCGGTTGCCGAAGTGGCTGCCGAGCTGCCCTTGGCTGCCGCGGAAACTACCGCCCCGCTGCCTGTCGCCGTCACCTCGCCGGAATCCATTGCGGTCACCGCCGAAGCTGCACCGTTGCCTGTCTCGTTGCATCCGGCAACCAGCATCGAGGCTGAATCGCCGGCGGAAGCCGAGCCGGTGACGCTGGAAACTGCCGCAGAACCGGTCGCCGAAAGAGAAGCTGCAATTGAACCGGCACTCGAAGCGAAAATTGCACCGGAAGCAGCGATCGAAGCTGCCGAGCGTGCGCGCGAATCGCTGCAGGCCGGCCTCATGGAACCTCTCGTCCATGCAGACACCGAACCGGTACAGGTATCCGCGGGCGAGGAATTGGTCGAGGCCGAGGCCGAGGCCGAGGCCGAGCAGGCGCCTACTGCGGCTCCCGCGCAAAATGTCGTCGCGCCGGAAACCGAAGTCGCCGTGACCGAAGCCGAAGTCAGGACGGCCGAGTCCCGGTTGTCCTCCGCTCCGATCGACCTGGGGGTGAACCTGGCCGAAAGCGGCCTGGTGATGATCGAGACCAGCCGCGACAAGGTCCAGGAGCTGGCGAGCACGGCGGACGAGACGCCTGCCCGGCCGCTGGGACGCCGCCCGCGTCCGGCACCGGTCATCGTCAACGAACCGCTGCAGCAGGTCGAAACCCACTCCAAATAAGCCTTGCGGCGTTTGGCGCAAATGGGGCCCTCCTCGCGGACGGCCCCATTTTTTCGCGCTGCAGCCCGGGAATACCGCAATGCCGGAAGCGGCAGGCGGGCTCTGATTCACCTCAACGCCCGACAATCTCCTCGAGCAGACCTTCGACGGCATCCTCGCAGTAATTCAGCACCGCCTCGAAACCGTTCTCGCCCCCGAAGTAGGGATCGGGCACTTCGCTCAGCTGGTGCTTGCGGGCGTAGTCCATGAACAGCTGCAGTTTCGGCCGATAAACTTCCGGGCAGAGGCCGCGCATGGTCTCCAGATGGGCCGCATCCATTGCCAAAAGCAGGTCGAAATTCTGGAAATCGGCCATCTCCAGTTTTCGCGCCCGCAGCGAGGAAAGATCGTAGCCGCGCTTTCCTGCGGCTTTTCGGGCGCGCGGGTCGGGAAGCTCCCCGACATGGGCGCCGTAGGTTCCGGCGGAGTCCACCATGATTGTCGCGGACAGTCCGGCAGCTTCGATCCGGTGACGGGCTATGCCTTCGGCGGTCGGAGACCGGCAGATATTGCCCGTGCAGACAAACAGGACTTTCGTCAATCTTTTCTCCTTCATGGGGTGCCGTGCTGGTCGGCACCGAACGTCCGCTGCCGCAGGCGGAACAGCTCATCGCGTGCGGCGGCCGCTTTCTCGAACTCCAGGTTGCGGGCGTGCTCCTGCATTTCCTTTTCCAGTTTACGGATCGATTTTGCCACGGTCTTCTCGTTCATCGAAAAGTACTCGGGCGGCGGTTCGGCCACGCTCCGCCCGTCGCGCTCCACGTCACCTCCATAGACACCGTCGATGATGTCCTTGATCCGCTTGCTCACTGTCTTCGGCACGATGCCGTTTGCCTGGTTGAACGCGATCTGCTTGACTCGCCGTCGTTCGGTCTCGTCGATTGCCGCGCGCATCGACCGAGTCACGACATCCGCGTAGAGGATGGCACGGCCGTTGATGTGCCGCGCGGCCCGCCCGATCGTCTGGATCAGCGAGCGTTCCGAGCGCAGAAAGCCTTCCTTGTCGGCGTCGAGGATCGCGACCAGCGACACCTCAGGGATGTCCAGCCCCTCGCGCAACAGGTTGATGCCGACGAGCACATCGAACTTTCCGAGGCGCAGGTCGCGGATGATCTCGACGCGCTCGACCGTGTCGATGTCGGAGTGCAGGTAGCGGACGCGAATTCCGTTCTCGGCGAGATAGTCGGTCAGATCCTCCGCCATGCGCTTGGTCAGCGTCGTGACCAGCACGCGCTCGCCGACTGCGATGCGGCGCTTCGCTTCGGACAGCAGGTCGTCGACCTGGGTGGTCGCCGGCCGCACGTCGATCGCCGGGTCGATCAGCCCGGTCGGACGCACGACCTGCTCCACCACCTGTCCCTGGTGTTCGGCTTCATAGGTCGAGGGCGTCGCCGAGACGAAAATCGTCTGCGGCATCAGGCGCTCGAATTCCTCGAATTTGAGCGGACGGTTATCGAGCGCGGACGGCAGCCGGAAACCGTAGCCGACGAGGTTTTCCTTGCGCGAACGATCCCCCTTGTACATGCCGCCGACTTGCGGAATCGACACGTGCGACTCGTCGACGAACAGCAGCGCATCCGACGGCAGATAGTCGATCAGCGTCGGCGGCGGCTCGCCCTGCCCGCGTCCCGAGAGGTGACGCGAGTAGTTCTCGATGCCCTTGCAGAAGCCCATCTCGTTGAGCATTTCGAGATCGAAGCGGGTGCGCTGCTCGATGCGCTGCGCTTCGACGAGCTTGCCCGAAGTCTGGAACCAGGCCGACCGGTCCCGCAGTTCGTCCTTGATCGCCTCGATCGCCTTCAGCACCGTCGCGCGCGGCGTCACGTAGTGGCTGGACGGATACACCGTGAAGCGCACGAGCTTCTGCTTCAGGTGCCCGGTGAGCGGGTCGAACAGCGTCAGGTGCTCGACTTCGTCGTCGAACATCTCGATGCGCACCGCAAGTTCGGCGTTCTCGGCCGGAAATACGTCGATGACGTCGCCGCGCACGCGGAAAGTGCCGCGGCGAAAATCGATGTCCGACCGCGTATACTGCATCGCGACGAGACGCTGCACGAGGTCGCGATGCGCGATGCGCTCGCCTTCGCGCAAGTGCAGGATCATCGCGTGATAGTCAACGGGGTCGCCGATGCCGTAAATGCACGACACGGTCGCGACGATGACGACATCGCGCCGTTCCATCAGGCTTTTCGTCGCCGACAGGCGCATCTGCTCGATGTGCTCGTTGATGCTCGAATCCTTCTCGATGAAGAGGTCGCGCGACGGCACGTAGGCTTCGGGCTGGTAATAGTCGTAGTACGAGACGAAATACTCGACGGCGTTTTCGGGGAAGAACTCGCGGAATTCCGCGTAGAGCTGCGCGGCCAGCGTCTTGTTCGGCGCGAGCACGAGCGCCGGCCTGCCGCAACGGGCGATGACGTTCGCCATCGTGTACGTCTTGCCCGAGCCGGTGACGCCGAGCAGGGTCTGGTACATCAGTCCGTCGCCGATGCCCTCGGTGAGCAGCTCGATCGCCGCAGGCTGGTCACCGGCGGGCGGGAATGGCTGGTGAAGGCGGAACGGGCTATCCGCGAAAGTGATCACCGGAACGCTGTCGGTCGAACTCGTCATGCTAAAATTTCCGGCTGTTTCAGGCGCTTGCCGGGTTGCCGTCCAGGACGGAATGGCCGCGACAAGAGGCCTATTATTTCCCAAAACGCGGCTCAAAGCACGGCACACTGGACCCGGATCTCGAGACGAGGCTTCGGGCCGGACCGCGCGCCCGCCCAACCTGGAGTTGTATATGCCTTCGATCTTCGCCGCCGTCGAGATGGCGCCTCGTGACCCGATTCTCGGCCTGAACGAGGCCTTCAACACCGACACCCGCACCGACAAGGTCAACCTTGGTGTCGGCGTCTATTACGACGACAACGGCAAGATTCCGCTGCTGGCCGCAGTGAAGGCTGCCGAAAAGGCGCGCCTCGAGGCCATGCCGCCGCGTGGCTACCAGCCGATCGAAGGCGCTCCGGCCTACAACAACGCGGTGCAGAACCTGCTGTTCGGCAAGGATTCCGCACTGATTGCAAACGGTCAGGTGGTGACGATACAGGCGCTCGGCGGCACCGGGGCGCTGAAAGTCGGCGGCGACTACCTGAAGCGGCTGAATCCGGCTGCAACCGTCTACATTTCCGATCCCAGCTGGGAAAACCACCGCGCGATCTTCGAGTCCGCCGGTTTCGCGGTCGACACCTACCCGTACTACGATCCGGCGACGCGCGGCGTGAACTTCGCGGGCATGAAAGCGAAGCTCGGCGAACTGGCTGCCGGCGCCGTCGTCGTGCTGCACGCGTGCTGCCATAACCCGACCGGCGCCGACCTCACCGAAGCGCAGTGGGGCGAAGTGGTCGAGGCCTGCCGCGCGCGCGGCCTCGTGCCCTTCCTCGACATGGCGTATCAGGGTTTCGCCGACGGCATCGAGCCGGATGCAGTCGCGGTGCGCCTGTTCTCCGCCAGCGGCCTGCAGTTCTTCGTCTCCAGTTCGTTCTCGAAGTCGTTCTCGCTGTACGGCGAGCGCGTCGGCGCGCTGTCGATCGTCACTGCGGACAAGGACGAAGCCGGTCGCGTCCTGTCGCAGGTCAAGCGCGTCATCCGCACGAACTACTCGAACCCGCCTACCCACGGCGGCGCAGTCGTCGCTGCCGTGCTCAACGCCCCCGAACTGCGCCAGATGTGGGAAGACGAGCTCGCCGGCATGCGCGATCGCATCCGCGCGATGCGCGTTGGCCTGGTCGAGAGCCTCAAAGGCGCCGGCGTCGCCCAGGATTTCTCTTTCGTCATCGAGCAGCGCGGCATGTTCTCCTACACCGGCCTGTCCGCCGCTCAGGTCGAGCAGCTGAAGAACGAGTTCGGCATCTACGCGGTGTCGACGGGACGGATCTGCCTCGCGGCGCTGAACTCGCGCAATATCGGCTACGTCGCGAAGGCGATCGCGTCGGTCGCGAAGGCGTGAAAATCCTCCTGGTCAAATATTGACGGGTCCGCGTCGGATATCTATACTGCGCCGCTCAATTCCCCGATAGCTCAGTCGGTAGAGCAACGGACTGTTAATCCGTGTGTCCCTGGTTCGAGCCCAGGTCGGGGAGCCAAAAATTCGGTCCGGCGGTTTTCGCCGGACACCTTACCGATCCCCGATAGCTCAGTCGGTAGAGCAACGGACTGTTAATCCGTGTGTCCCTGGTTCGAGCCCAGGTCGGGGAGCCAGAAAAAGCAGGACAAGGCCAGCCTTCACCGGTTGGCCTTTTTCTTTTTCCGCGGCCCGTTTCCGGCCGACTCACGTTGATATGCTGCCGCGGCTTCGCCCGATCGATGGCTTCGGGGTCGTCCGGACTTCGGCAGCGGACCTCGGAGACAGCGCGTATTCGCTTACCATTGATCGGCTTTATGGGTCCGGTATCCTGTGCCCGGGCTGACGGTGAATAGGTAACGTGAAATGTCGCACGCAGAGATTAAAAGAAAGCTTGCCAGTAGTCGAAAGGACCTCCTCGACATTGGGCTGCGCAACACGATGATCAATTTTCGCAGCGGCCCCAGGAGCCTGGCGATCATCGGTGAGCGCTCCGAGCAGATCCTTCAGCTCCTGTACCGGCAGAACAAGGCCATGACGTTCGTGCCCGCACCCGAGAAAAAAACGAAGGGCGGGAAAGAGACCGGGAACAGCGTCGTCAGGACAGACTCCGTTCAGGGCCCGGCCGTGGAGTCGGGTGAAGAGCGCGAGGAAGTCGATGCGCCGGCCCCGGACGCGGCGACGATGGCCCTCGTCGCAGAACTCGACGGCGTCGATTGGCCGGATGAGGACGTCGCCGGCAGTATCACCGCGCAGCACACGGATACCAAGCTGCAGACGGCTCTTTCCGAGGAACGGCTATTCCTCAGCCTGCTGAAAATTCACACCGAAGCGCAGGCCTTCATCCAGGAGCAAGGGGTAAACATCCTTTTTCTTGCGCTGGGTTTCCTGCATTGGTACGAGGCGGAATCCTCCGACAAGCTTCGCAAGGCGCCGTTGCTGCTCGTGCCCGTCGAGCTGTCCCGGACCGGCACCCGGGATGTCTTCCGGCTGCGCTACAGCGACGACGACCTCATTCAGAACCTGTCGCTGGCGGCGAAGCTCAAGACGGACTTTGCGCTCGATCTGCCGCAGTACATGGCTGATGCGAACGCCGACGCCTCCGAGATGCCGGGCACCGAATCGTTCCACGAGGCCGTTTCCGCGTGCATCTCGAAGCAGCCCCGCTGGAAAGTGGTACGCGACGAGATCCACCTCGGTTTTTTCTCGTTCGGCAAATTCCTGATGTTCAACGACCTCGACGAGGCAGTCTGGCCCGAGGACAAGCGGCCCAGCGAACATCCGGTTCTCGGGCGCCTGCTCGGCGAAGGCTTTTCGAACGAAGTGGCTTTCGTCGCCGAGGACACCCGCCTCGACACGATCATCGAGCCGGGCGAAGTGCGCTTCGTGCGCGACGCCGACAGCAGCCAGACGATGGCGATCCTCGAGGCGCGGGAAGGCCGCAACCTGGTGATCCAGGGGCCACCGGGCACAGGGAAATCCCAGACCATCACGAACATCGTCGCCGAGCTGTTGGCGGGCGGCAAAAAAGTGCTTTTCGTTGCCGAGAAAATGGCGGCGCTCGAAGTGGTCAAGCGCCGCCTCGACGAGTGTCACCTGGGCGACGCGGTTCTCGAACTGCACAGCCACAAGGCGACCAAGCAATCGGTGATTCGGGAGCTCGAACGCACTTTGCAGCAAGGTCGACCGCTGGCCGCCGACGGCGCGGACGACCTGGCGGCGCTCAAGACAGTGCGCGACGAGCTGAATGCGTATTGCGAAGCAGTCAATACGGCCACCGGCACGCGCGCAATCCCCTTCATCACCGCGCTGGGCCATTATTTGCGCATCAGGCGCACGCATGAGAGCTTGCCGGCATGGTCCTTCGAGCCGATGAAGGCCTGGTCCCAGCGAGACTACGCCCGCGCCCGCGAGAAGGTCGCGGAGCTGGCGCGTCACGTGCGGGAAAACGGCCGGCCGTCGCTCAACACATTCCACGGGACTGCGTGCACGACGTTCTCGCCCGTCCAGCAGGCGCAGGTCACGGAGGAGCTCCGGCACATCGTCACGGTGCTGGCGCGCCTGCTGGAGTCGGCCGGGCAGCTGGCTGCTCGCTTCGGACTCGAACACCCGGCCACGCTCCAGGATGTCGACGTGATCTGTCGCACGGCGCGGCGTGCGGCCGAAGCGCCCCCGCTCAGCGGCATGCGGCTGGATAGCGCAGCGTGGAAGGCGGCGCCGGAGTCCATTCGGGCGCTCGTCGCGGCTGGCCGCCTGATGGCTTCGATGCGCGCCGCGCACGACGGGATGCTGATCGAACAGGCATGGGAGCAGGATCTGCTGACCGAGCGCCAGCACCTCGCGCAGCTGGGCGAAAAGTGGTGGCGCGTTTTCTCGGGCGCCTATCGACGTGCCCGTGCCCGCCTTCAGGGCCTGTGCAAAAAGCCGCCGCCCAAGGACAACGCCTCGGCGCTCGCACTGGTAGACCACATCCTCGGCTACCAGCTGGGCAAGCGCAGCTACGACCAGCATCTCGCGCTCGGTGAAACGCTTTTCGGCGCCCAATGGGTGGGCGAACGTTCCGACTGGGAAGCCCTCGGGCGGTCGAGCGAATGGGTCATCGCCCTCCACGACGACATCGGCAAAGGGCTTCTGCCTGCCGGCATCGTCGACTTCCTTGCCGGCCACTCCGATGCCGACAGTCCGGGCACTTCGATCGCAACGATCCTCGCCGCTGCCAGCGACTTGCGGACGCGGCTCACGACGATCGTCGCCCTTCTGGGTTTCGCCCGGAACCGGCCGGCGTCCACGCTCCTCGACTCCCCTTGTGCCGAGCTGCGCGAGCAGCTTTCGACGTGGCTCGAGGCGGTGCCGACGATCTACGAGACGATCCGCTTCAACGCCCTTCACGACGAACTCGCCGCGCTCGGATTGCCCGAGGTGGCGCAGGCGGCAGCGGACTGGGAGCGCGACGCGGACGACCTCGTTCATGCGTTCGACTACAGTTGGTACGCGGGGCTCGTCGCCCAGGCCTACGGCGCCTCGCCTGCGCTCGCCCGGTTCGACCGGATCAAGCAGGCGCACCTCATCGACCGCTTCCGCCACCTCGACCAGCTGTCCCTGGGCCACGCGCAGGCCGGCCTCGCCAAGCGGATATGGGAGATCCAGCCGCGTCTTTCCGATCCGGGAGAGATGGCCGTCGTGCGCAACGAGGCCAACAAGAAGCGGCGCCTCATGCCGATCCGCCAGCTCATGGATCAGGCCGGCCGCGCGGTGCAGGCGATCAAGCCTGTCTTCATGATGAGCCCGATGTCCATCGCCAGCTTCCTGCCGCCCGGCAAAGTCGAGTTCGACGTCGTCATCTTCGACGAAGCCTCGCAGGTGAAAGCGGTCGATGCGTTCGGCGCGCTGCTGCGGGGGCGGCAGGCGATCGTCGTCGGCGACACGCGCCAGATGCCGCCCACCGATTTCTTCGGGCGCGACGTCGAAGTCGACGAAGAGGACAACGTGACCGCCGACATCGAAAGCGTGCTGTCGCTCTTTCGCGCGCGCGGCGCCCAGGAGCGCTATCTCAGCTGGCATTACCGCAGCCGCCACGAATCGCTGATTGCCGTATCCAATGTCGAGTTCTACGAGCGCAGGCTCACGATCTTCCCGTCGTCGGGCACGAATGCGCTGGCTACGGGTTTGGAGATGGTTTGTCTTCCGCATGCGCTGTACGACCGGGGGCGCACGCGCACCAATCGCGAGGAAGCCCGCGCGGTCGCACAGGCGGTGATGGACCATGCGACAACGCACCCGGGCCTGTCGCTGGGCGTCGTGGCATTCAGCGTCGCGCAGCGCGACCTGATTCAGGTGGAGCTGGAGTTGTTGCGACGCAAATCACCCGGGCCGGAGCGGTTCTTCACCGAGGCCCATCCGACCGAGCCGTTCTTTGTCAAGAACCTGGAAAACGTGCAGGGCGACGAGCGTGACCGCATCTTCATCAGCATCGGGTACGGGCGCAACGAATCCGGACGTATCGCGAAAGAGTTCGGTCCGCTGAACCGCGAAGGTGGCGAGCGGCGCCTCAACGTACTCATCAGCCGCGCGAAGATGGGCATGACCGTCTTCAGCAACTTCCGCGGCGAGGAACTCGACCTCGACGAGACTGCGAGTCACGGCGTGCGGGCGCTCAAGCACTTCCTCAAGTACGCCGAGACCCGCGTGCTGGACATCCCGCGGGAAACGGGGCGTACCCCCGACTCGCCGTTCGAGCTGGAGGTGATGAGCGCGCTGCAGGCGCGCGGCTACCGGATCGAACCCCAGGTCGGCACGGCCGGATATTTCATCGACATGGCGGTCAAGGACCCGGAGCTGCCGGGTCGTTACGTCCTCGCGATCGAATGCGACGGGGCGGCCTATCACAGCTCACGTTCGGCTCGCGACCGGGACCGCCTGCGCCAGGGCGTTCTGGAAGGCCTCGGCTGGATCTTCCACCGGATCTGGAGCACCGACTGGTTTCGTGACCCGGGGCGTGAACTCGACCGCGCGATCGCCGCGATCGAGGCCGCGTGCGCACTACGCAAGGCGGCCCGCCCCGTTCAACCGGCCGTCAAGCCCGTGAACGCGCCGCTCATAGAGCGTGCGCAGCCGGACACGGAAACGACTTCGCCCGGCGTCGCGACTTACCGCAAAGCCGTTCTGCCGCGCTGGAAAGGCACCGAGGCGATCCATGAGGTCGGCCTCCCGCAACTGGCGGACCTCATGCAGAAGGTTGTGGCGATCGAAGCGCCTGTCCATGAAGCCGAGGTGACCCGGCGCCTCATGGAGGCCTTCGGCGTGAGCCGTGCCGGCAGTCGCATTACGCAAGCGGTCTCGAGGGCTGTCCAACACGGCGTGCGTTCCGGGCTGTTCAACCATGCGGGCGGATTCCTCCATACCGAGCCCCGCGGCGAGGTGCAGGCAAGAAGCCGCAGTGCCTTCGCGCCGGGCGAGCGCCGGATCGAATGGGTCTCACCGGAGGAACTGGACGCCGCGCTGCTGCAGGCGATCCAGGCCGGTTTCTCGATGGATCGGGATGCGGCCATCACCAGCGCCCTCGAGGCCCTGGGCTTCGGGCGCGCCTCGGCCAACATTGCCGGCGTCCTGGGTGAACGGCTCGACACGCTTCTCGCAACCGGCCGTATCCGGCTCGTCGCGGATCGCTATGCCGTAGCCTGAATTCAAGCCTGTTGGAGAAACGGGGTCGATCGTCGAGGACCAGGCAAACGGGACCGGTTGCGCAAGATCTACCCCCGCCAGATCACCCAGAGCTTTTGCTGCCACCCCAGCGAACCCCACCAGCGCTCCCCTTCCTCGTACAACGTGATGCCGTCGGAAGTGAGCGTGTAGTAGTGGGCGAGCAGGCCCACTCTCGCGCGAGGAGCGATGTAACCGTTGCGCTCCAGGTAGCCGAAGAAATGCACCGCCAGCGGAACCCCTTCGAGGTGCATCAGGCACGACACGTCCAGAAGGCGTATGAACGGATGTCCCGAGCGCATCGCCCGCAATATCTTGAGAACGTGCCATCTATGGGGAACCCGTTCCGGCCTGGACAATTCAATGGCGCTCGAGATCATCGTAGGCTCCAGGATGGGCAGAGACACTACCTGAAGCAAATTCCACTCCTGCCTTGCCCCCAAGGCAGGGACCGTGCCTCAATGATCGCTCCGCCGGCGGTGGCGATGCGTACGCCCAGGCCCTTCGGCAAACGCATGCTTCGCTGCCGTCATTGTGGCGAGCGCCGAAGCGACGCGTTGATTGATGCTTTCCTTGGGCAGGACGCCCTTCGCATCGGGCGTACCCGCGGCCAGCCCGGTCAGCACGGTCATTGCCTCATCGACCGTTGCGACGCTGTAGATGTGAAATTGTCCGTTTCGCGCCGCTTCGACGACGTCATTGCGCAGCATCAGGTGACGTACGCTCGCCGACGGGATCACGACGCCCTGCTCCCCGGTCAGTCCGCATATCGCGCAGAGGTCGAAGAATCCTTCAACCTTTTCGTTCACGCCGCCGATCACCTGGACCTCGCCGAGCTGATTGACCGATCCGGTAACGCCGAACGACTGGCGGATCGGCAGCTGCGCGAGCGCGGACAGCAGCGCACACAGCTCCGCGAGCGACGCGGAGTCGCCTTCGACCGGCACGTACGACTGCTCGAACACGAGACTCGCCGACAGCGACAGCGGCTGATGGCGGGCATAGCGGGATGCGAGGAAAGCCGAGAGAATCAGTACGCCTTTCGAGTGAAGCGCCCCCCCGAGCTCGATTTCGCGTTCGATATCGATGACGTCGCCTTCACCGAGCCGCGCCGTCGCGGTGATCCGCACCGGATGGCCGAAACGCTCTCCCGCCAGGTCGACGATCACCAGGCCGTTGATCTGGCCGCAACGCTCGCCCGACGTCGAAATCAGTGTCGTCCCCTCGACCATCGCTTCGAGCACCCGCTCGGAGTAGCGCGCATAACGGCGTGCACGCGAAGCCACGGCGAGATCGACCTGTGCACGCCCGATGATCGTCAGCTTCGCGTTGCGCGCATGATAGTCCGCCTCGCGCATCACGTCGGCGAGCAGGCGAGTCTGCAGCGTCAGCCGTCCGCCGTCTTCGGCGATGCGGGCGCCGTGTTCGACCATGCCGGCGATGCCGCTGCGGTCGAGCGGAAGCAGGTCCGCGGAGCGTGCCAGCGTCGCCAGAAGGTGTGCGTAACGCACGACGTTCTCGGCCGTCCGCGGCAGATCGTCATCGAAGTCGGCGCCCACCTTGAAGAGCTCGGGGAAATCGGGATCGTGCTCGGTCAGCAGGAAGAACAGCTCGCGATCGCCGATCAGCACGACCTTGATGTCGCACGGCACCGGCTCCGGCTCGAGGGTCACGATGCTGGTCCAGCCCTGCGCTTCGGCCGGAGGTTCGATGCGGATCTCGCGCCCTCGCAGCACCCGCTTGAGTCCATCCCAGGCAAAGGGTTGCCCGAGCAGGCGCTCGACATCGATGATCAAATAGCCACCACAGGCCCGGTGCAACGCTCCGGCACGGATCAGGTTGAAGTGCGTCACCAGCGTGCCCATCTGCGCGACGTGCTCGATGCGGCCGATAAGATTGACGAAATTCGGATTGTCCTCGTATACGACGGGCGCTCCGTGCGTCGCCGAGTGATCGACGAGGAGGTTGATCTGGTAACGGTGGAACCGCGTCCGTGCTTCGTCCTCGGAGGCGTCTTCCTCGTTTTCGCCGCCGGCCCACTCGTCGCCGCTGTCGAGCAATTCGGCGCTGATCGCCGAAAGGAAACTCCCCACCTGCTCCAGGTCCGCATAGCGCTCGCGCAAGCCCCGCATCAGGTGCGACACAGCCGGCGCCAGCGCATCGCGCGCGGCCCGCTTCATGGCCTCGTGCAGTTCCTTCCGCCAGCCGGGAAATTGCTCGAGCAGATCGGTGAGCCGCTCGCTCCAGGCGCCGACCTTCGCCTCGATCGCATCCCGCTCGGGCTGCTGCAAGGCCTCGAACCCCTCCGGCGACATCGTTTCCCCGTCGCGAATGGGTGCAAAGACGAAGCCTTCGGGCGTTCGGAGCAGGGAAATTCCTTCCGCCGCGCACGCCTGCCCGAGCTCACGCAGCGCAGCTTCCTCGCGCGACTTGTGCGCTTCCTGCAAGGATTCGCTGCGGCTGCTGTAAGTGTCGCTGTCGAGGGCGGCGTCGATCGCCGGCCGCAATTCGCGGATGAACGCCTGCATGTCGGCACGCAGCATCGCACCTCGCCCCGCCGGCAGGTTCAGCAGCCGCGGGCGCAGCGGATCGTCGAAGTTGTGCAGATAGCACAGGTCCCGGGGTACTTCGCCCTGGTCCGCGAATTCGCGCAACACCCGCTGCACCGCGACATGGCGACCCGTGCCGGATTCACCGAGAACGAAAACATGGTACCCGGGCTGGCGCATCGCAAGACCGAAACGCAGCGCGTCCTCGGCCCGTGCCTGCCCCAGCCCTCCCGGCAGATCGGGGAGACCGGCTGTCGAATCGAATTCGAATACGTCCGGGGCACAGACCACGCGCAGCCGGTCCGCAGGCAGCGGCTCGAAATCGGCCATATCGTCGTTCTCCAGATGCCGAAATGAAACGGGAGCTTCGGGCCCACCTGCCCGAAGCTCCCGTCATGATCCCCTTCAATCCGCCCGAACGGCAAGCCGCCGATCAACCATAATCCCTGCGCCGCACGTCGTTCCCCCAGCGGTGATTGTTGGGGCTGATCTCGTTTTCGAACTGTGGAAAACGCCGGTCGTGCTCGAGAAGCAGCGACATGATCGTTGCGCCGTGTTCGCGCGGAAACCCCTGTCGGGTACCGCCGCGCGTGTCGGTCATCAGCATGAAAAGGAACTTCCGACACTCCGGGCTTCCCCATACCAGGTCGATTTTTCGCAGATGCGGAAACCGCTCGTAAAGCACTTCGGTAGGCGTCTCGGTGACTCTTCCCCTCATCGGAACCACTCCATCCGGCCTCGTACAGCCGTTGAAATCCAGAATTCGTTTTTATATCCGACAAGCCGATTCCGAACCACCGAGACCAGCAAGCTGTCGTGACACAGTGCGCAGGCCGAAGGAACACGATGGATTCAGGCAGCGGATCGCGCGCCTTGCGCGCCCTGTCGATGCTGCCGATAATGAACAAAGCCATTGGCTGCCATCCTGGCTGCTTGCTCCAGGACAAGGAATCCGCAGGCCCGGCGTCCAATAATCGCCAAAAGCTCTCAGCGAACCGCCTTACATGAAAATCATCCCGATCCAGCCCGATCCTTCGACCGCCTTGCAAGCCGTCGCCGGCACCGCCTATCCCACGGACGGCCCACTGAAGGATCGCCGGGACCGGGCAGTGCAGGATCTCAGGATTTCCGTCACCGACCGCTGCAATTTCCGCTGCATCTACTGCATGCCGCGCTCGGTGTTCGGGGCGGACTACCCGTTCCTGCCGCGCAAGGAATTGCTGTCGTTCGAGGAAATCACCCGGATCGCCCGCCGCTTTGCAACACGCGGCGTGCGCAAGATCCGCATCACCGGCGGCGAGCCGCTGCTGCGCAAGCATGTCGAGAACCTCATCGAAATGCTGGCGCAGATTCCCGACGTCGAACTGACGCTCACGACCAACGGCGTGCTGCTGCCGAAAATGGCGCGTACCTTGAAGGACGCAGGCCTCGATCGCGTGACGATCAGCCTCGACGCGATCGACGACCCGACTTTCCGGCTCATGAACGATGCCGATTTCCCGGTCGCGGCGGTGCTCGAAGGCATCGCCGCGGCAAAGGACGCAGGGCTCGGACCGATCAAGGTGAACATGGTCGTCAAGCGTGGCGTCAATGATCAGGGCATCCTCGACATGGCACGTCATTTCCGCGGCAGCGGCCACATCCTGCGCTTCATCGAGTTCATGGACGTCGGCAGCTCGAACGGCTGGAAGCTGGATTCGGTCGTGCCGTCGCGTGAAATCATCCAACGCATCGACCAGGTCTTTCCGCTCGAACAGGTCGATCCCAACTACACCGGCGAAGTCGCCGAGCGCTGGCGCTATCGCGACGGCGCCGGCGAGATCGGCGTCATCTCGTCGGTGACGCAGGCGTTCTGCTCGACCTGCTCGCGCATCCGGCTGTCGACCGAAGGAAAACTCTATACCTGCCTGTTCGCGCAGACCGGCCACGATCTGCGCGACATGCTGCGCGCGGGCGTCTCCGATGCCGAGCTGGACCAGACGATCGCCGGCGTGTGGCACAACCGGGAAGACCGCTACTCGGAAATCCGCACCGCGAACACCGCCGGACTGCGCAAGATCGAGATGTCCTACATCGGCGGCTGAGCCACACCGGCGACACGCATACCCATCTCCCCGTCAGCCCGCACCGCCTTCTGCCCGCCTCGCGGGCGCCACCATCACCGGAACCAGTTCGTCGCTGGCACCCTGGTCGAGCTGCGCCGACTCGATCTTCTGGAAATGCGCGGTGATCTTGCGTGAGCTGACCTGCACGTCCTGAACATCCTTGCTTGCCTGCTCGATGTGACGCACGAGCGCATTCATGCGTTCGTCGAAGCGCGCAAAGTCCTTCGCCAGCTTGCCGAGCGCATCCTTGATGACGTGCACCTGCTTGCGCGTCTCGACGTCCTTCAATACCGCGCGCGCAGTGTTCAGCACGGCCATCAGCGTGGTCGGCGACACGATCCATATCCGGCGCCCCTGCGCGTAGGCCACGACCTCCGGATGATGGGCATGGATCTCCGCGAACACGGCCTCGGCGGGCACGAACATCACCGCGCCGTCGGAAGTCACGTCGGAGATGATGTATTTCGACGCGATCGCGTCCACATGGCGCCTGATATCCGCGCGGAATGCCGTCTGCGCGAGCTTGCGGTCGATGTCGGAAACGCCTTGGCCGACCATACGGTGGTAGTTTTCGAGCGGAAACTTCGAATCGACGCCGACAAGGCCAGTCGGCTCGGGCAGGCGCAGCGCGCAATCGACACGCGTGTTGTTCGGCAGCGTGTGCTGGAATTCGTAGGAATCGGGCGGCAGCATGTTCCGCACCAGGGCCTCGAGCTGCACCTCGCCGAATGCCCCGCGCGCGCGCTTGTCGCCGAGCAGTTCCTGCAGGCTGACGACGTTCGTGGTCAGGCCGTCGATCTTTTTCTGCGCCTCGTCGATCGTCGCGAGCCTGGCCATGACGTTCGTGAACGTCTCGTTGGTCTTGCGAAAACCTTCGTCGAGGCGCTCGTTGACGTGGCCGGACAGGGTTTCGAGACGACGATCGACGCTGCGCGTCATTGCTTCGATGCTCGCGGCGAGCTGGCCCGAGGCGCCCGCAAGGCCGCGCTGCAGCAGGTCGCGGTCGGCGCGCGCATGTTCCGCCAGCCGGTCGGCCTGGCGCGCGAGACCGTCGTGCAGGTCGCCGAGCATCGCGCGATGCTGTCCGGCGAGCGCGGCGCCGACTTCGCCGACGAGCACGTCGGGGAGATCCTGTTCGAGCCGACGCATGCGCCACGCCAGCCAGACGACGATCACGATCAGTCCGGCCACCAGCCCGGCCAGCATGTATTCAGGCATCCGCAGCCCACTCCGTTCGAAATCGTGCCGGATTATAGCGACGATGATTCGGCGCGCCTCGCCCGATTGCAATTACCGTGGCGGGGCAACCGGCCGGAGGCACCGGACTGCGGCACACAGTCGGCCGCGACGTCGCACGGATGCCGGCGGTCCGCGCCGCCATCACCCCGCTGCCCGCAGGCTCGCGAGCGGCGGGCGCGCGAGCAGCTTGCGCGTGCCGAACCAGCCCCCGGCGACGACACCGACCGCGCCGATGACGATCGCGAGCAAGGTCGGCCACGGCGCCGGCACATACGTCATCTTGAACACGTAATGCGCAAGCGCCCAGCCGATCACCGTCGCACCGACACCGGCGAGCGCCCCGGCGACGCCGCCGAGCACGAGAAATTCGGCGAGCAGCGCGTCGCGCACCTGGCGGTTGCGCGCCCCGAGCGTGCGCAGCACCGCGAGTTCGTAATCGCGCTCGTCGTGCGTCGATTGCAGCGCCGCGTACAGCACGACGAACCCTGCCAGCACCGCGAAGCCGAACACGAACTGCACGATCAGCACCAGCTTGTCGGTCATCGAGCGGACCTGCTCGATGACTGCGCCGACGTCGATGACGGACAGGTTCGGGAAGCGGGCCACCAGCGCGGCCGTGAACGCGTGGCTTTCAAGCGGCAGACGAAAGCTCGTGATCAGGCTCGCCGGATCGGCTTCGAGCATGCCGGGCGCGGCGATGAAAAAGAAATTGACGCGCATCGAATTCCAATCGAGCTCGCGCACGCTCGTGATCGGTGCCTCGACGAGACGTCCGGCAATATCGAAGCGCACGCGGTCGCCGATCTGCAACGCGAAAGTCTGCGCGAGGCCTTTCTCGACCGAGAACTGAGGTTCGCGCTGATCGCCGTGCCAGCGTCCGTCCGCGACCCGATTTCCGTCGGGAAGCATGGCGCCGTAGCTCAGGTTGAATTCCCGTTCGGCGAGCCGTTTCGTGCGCTGATCGACGAAATCGTCCGGGTCGACCGGCCGGTCGTTGATCGCGACCAGGCGGCCGCGGATCATCGGCATGATGTCGGGGGCAACGAGTCCGTGGTCCACGAAGAACGCTGCGAGCGGTTCGCGCTGATCGGGCTGGATGTTGATGATGAAGCGGTTCGGCGCGTCCGGCGGCGTCATCCCGCGCCAGTTCTCGAGCAGATCGGTACGCACCAGCGTCAGCAGCAGAAGCGCTGTCATCCCGAGCCCGAGTGCGGTCGCCTGGATCACGCTGCCCGTCATCCGTCGCGCGAGCGACGCGAGGCCGTAGCGCCAGCCCCCCTGGCGGATCGTGCGGCGGCCCCTGGACCCGGCAATCGCATGCAGTACGCCCCAGGCTGCGAGCGCAAACAGGCCGAGCGCCGCCGCAAAGCCGGCCGCGACTGTCGCGCCGAGCTTCAGGTCGCCGGCGATCCAGAAAATGATCGCGAGCAGCGCGCCGGCCCCGCACGCCCAGGCGAGCCCGCTGACCGGCTCGACCGCGCCCATTTCGCGCCGCAGCACCCGCACGGTTGATACGTTCCCGAGCCGCAGCAGTTGCGGCAGCACGAAGCCGACCAGCAGCACCATGCCGACCGCCACGCCATGCGCAAACGGCAGCAGCGACGGCGCTGGCAGCTCCGCCTCCATCACTTCGGCGAGCACCGCCGCAAGCCCGAACTGCACCGCCCACCCGGCCGCACCGCCGAGCGTCGCCGCGACGAGCCCGAAGAACACGAACTCGCCGATGACGATCCACAACACCTGCGCCTGGCCCGCGCCGAGGCAGCGCATCACCGCGCAGCCATCGAGATGACGCTGCATGAAGCGGCGCGCCGCGAGGCCGACTGCGACCGCGGCGAGGATCACCGCGAGGAGCGCCGCGAGCCGCAGGAAGCGCTGCGCCTGGTCGAGCGCACCGCGCACCTCGGGGCGCGCATTCTCGATGCTTTCGACCTCCTGACCGCGCCCGAGCCGCTGCTGCGCCCAGCGTTCGAAACCCGCGACGGCCTCCGGCTCGCCCGCCAGGTGCAGCCGCCACCTCGCGCGGCTGCCGGCGATCAACAGGCCCGTTGCGGGCAGGTCAGCGGCATTGAAGATCGCGCGCGGCAGCAGGCTGAAGAAATTCGCGCCGCGGTCAGACTCGAACGTCACCATGGCCCCAACCAGGAACTCGAGCTGCCCGAGTCCGACCTTGTCGCCGACGGCGACGCCGAGCGCGGCGAAAAGTCGTTCGTCGAGCCAGACTTCGCCATGCTGCGGCATTCGTTCGGCGACCGCATCCGGCCGGTTAGGACCGGGCGCGACGCGCACGCTGCCGCGCAGCGGATAGTCCGCCTCGACCGCCTTGACGCCGGCAAGCTGGGCCGCCTCTGCCGTGCTCACCATGCTGGTGAATACCACCGTCTCGGCGGTCCGCAGGCCGCGCCGCCGTGCTTCGTCCGCAAATTGCCGGTCCCACGGCCGGTCGGCACGCAGCAACAGGTCGCCCCCGAGCAGCTGGTTCGCTTCGCGGTCCAGCCCGCGTGACACGCGGTCGGCAAGGAAACCCACGCTCGTCAGGCTCGCCACCGCGATGACGATGGCGATGCCGAGCAGGAGCAGCTCGCCCGCGCGCAGGTCGCGCAACATCATGCGCCACGCGAGCCGGACGGTTTTCATGTCGAGCGGAGAGTCCTGTCGCGCCCGCTCATCGCGCCGGAGCCAGCACCTTGCGCACCAGTTCGACCCAGTACGCGACGCCCGTCGCGATGATGTCGTCGTTGAAGTCGTAAGTCGGATTGTGCAGCATGCACCCGCCCTCGCCCTCCCCGTTGCCGATCCAGACATAGCAGCCGGGCTTGCGCTGCAGGAAGTACGCGAAGTCCTCGGCCCCCATGCTCGGGCGCGCGTCGGTCGCGACATTCACCGAGCCGACCAGTTCGCTCGCAACTTCCGCACACATGGCAGCTTCCGCCGCGCTGTTTATCGTCGGCGGATAGCCGCGGCGGTAATCCAGCGTAACCTCGACATCGAACGCCGCGGCGACGCCGTCGCAGATGCGCTGCAGCCCCGATTCGATCCGGTCCTGAACGGTTTCGCTGAAGGCGCGCACAGTGCCGCACAACCGGGCGCGGTCGGGAATCACGTTGTATGCCTCGCCGGCATTGAACCGCGTGACGGAAACCACCGCCGAGTCGATCGGATCGAGGGTACGGCTGACGATGGTCTGGATCGCCTGCACCAGCGCCGCGCCCGCGGTCACCGGGTCGGCGCCCAGATGAGGCATCGCCGCATGGGCGCCGTGGCCGCGCACGTCGATGTCGAAACGGTCCGCGCTCGCCATGACCGGGCCACTGCGCACGCCGAACTGTCCGGCGGGCATGCCGGGCCAGTTGTGCATGCCGAAAACGGACTCCATCGGGAAACGTTCGAACAGGCCGTCCTCGATCATCGCCAGTCCGCCCCCTTCGCCCTCCTCGGCAGGCTGGAAAATCAGGTACACCGTGCCGTCGAAGTCGCGTCGCGCCGCGAGCGCGTCGGCCGCCCCGAGCAGCATCGTGGCATGTCCGTCATGCCCGCACGCGTGCATGCACCCTTCGTGCACGGAACGGTGGGCGAACTCGTTGCGCTCCTGCATCGGCAACGCGTCGATATCGGCGCGCAGGCCGATCGCCCGCAGGCCGCGCCCGCCGCGCACGACACCAACGACGCCGGTCCTGCCGAGCCCGCGGTGGACTTCGATGCCCGCCGTCTCCAGATGGCGCGCGATCAGCTCGGCGGTACGGTGTTCGGCGAACGCGAGCTCGGGATGGGCGTGGAGGTCGCGGCGTATCTCGGTGAGTTTCGCGAGACGGGGCCGGATGGATTCGATGACGCTCATGTCTGCCCCCTTGGGAACCGGGTTTCGGTGACGTTGTGCGAAAACATCGAGTGTAATGATCCTGGCGCCGGCCGTCGAACCCGGGCGCCGTCTGCTCGGTCGCAGCCGCGAATTGCTTCCGTTCCACCGGGAAGGCCGGGCCTCCGAGTGAAGAGTGTTGCCGCCTTCGTTACGAAGGCTTCAGATGACGCCCTGAGAAAGCATCGCGTCCGCGACCTTGACGAAACCTGCGACGTTTGCGCCGTCGGAGTAATTCACGGAGCCGTCGGGCTTGGTGCCGTACTGCAGGCACATGTGGTGAATCCCCTGCATGATCTCGAGCAGGCGCCCATCGACCTCTTCGCGCGTCCACGACAGGCGCATCGCGTTCTGGCTCATCTCGAGGCCGGAAGTGGCCACCCCACCGGCATTGCTCGCCTTGCCTGGCGCATACAGCACGCCGTTCTTCTCGAACACGCGCACGGCAGCCGCATTGGACGGCATGTTCGCGCCCTCGGCGACGCAACTGACGCCGTTGCGCACGAGCACCGCGGCGTCGTCGCCGTCGAGCTCGTTCTGCGTCGCACACGGGAACGCGATGTCGACCGGCACGTGCCACGGCCGCCTGCCGGGCTCGAAATGCAGACCGAGTCGCTCGGCGTATTCGCTGACGCGACCGTAATGGACGTTCTTGACGTCCATCAGCACCGCGAGCTTCTCGGGCGTGAAACCCGCCTCGTCGATGACGGTGCCGCTCGAGTCGGACGCGGTGATGACCTTCGCGCCGAGCGCCATCGCCTTCTCGATGCCGTACTGCGCGACGTTGCCCGAGCCCGAGACCGAGACCGTCATGCCCGCCATCGTCTTGCCGACGTGACGCAGCATCTCCTCGGCGAAATACACCATGCCGTAACCGGTCGCTTCCGGACGGATCAGCGAGCCGCCAAAGCTCAGCCCCTTGCCCGTGAATACGCAGCTCGCCTTGTTCGACAGCTTTTTCATCATGCCGGCGAGAAAGCCGATCTCGCGCCCTCCGACGCCGATGTCACCCGCCGGCACATCGGTATCCGAGCCGACATGCCGATACAGTTCGGTCATGAAGCTCTGGCAAAAACGCATCACCTCGCCGGGGCTGCGCCCTTTCGGATCGAAGTCGGAGCCGCCCTTGCCGCCGCCCATCGGCAGCGTCGTCAAGGCGTTCTTGAACGTCTGCTCGAATGCCAGGAATTTCAGCACCGACAGGTTCACCGACGGATGGAAGCGCAGGCCCCCCTTGAACGGCCCGATCGCCGAGCTGTGCTGGATGCGGTAGCCGCGGTTGACCTGGACTTCGCCGCGGTCGTCGACCCACGACACACGGAACTGGATGGCGCGCTCCGGCTCGATGAGGCGGTCAAGCAGGCCGTGCTCGGCATAACGCGGATATTCGGTGATGAACGGCACGAGGCTTTCCATCACCTCGGCCACCGCCTGGATGAACTCGGGCTGACCGGGATTGCGTTGTTCTACATGGGACAGGAACTCTTCGAGGGACTTATAGCGCATTGCATTGACCTTTGGCAGGAAGGTGACCGGACGCCCGCGAGACGCGGGCGGACGAGGATTTTCCTTGAAGTTGCCGTTCCCTGCACTATTTTCGTTGATCACGCGCCGCATTCTGCTTCGTTCGCGACTTCCATCGCCGATGGATTTATGCCGAAACCCCTACTTCGTTTCCATCCGCAGCGCCGGTGACGCCTCCTTCGTGCGCCTGCTGCGCTCGGTTCGCACCAGCTCGGCGATGTCGGTGTTGCCGTTGGCCTGCGCCCAGCTGTCGACCGTGAAGCCGGCATCGTTCTTCTGGTCGAGATCGACGTCCGTGCGCAGCAGCCGGCGTACGACGTCGATGTGACCGTTGCGCGCGGCGAGCATCAGCGCGTTCGACTTGTTCGGCGCCAGCGCGTTGACATCCGCCCCTTGTGCCAGCAGGCGTTCGAGGATCGCGGCACGGCCTTCGAAAGCCGCGTACATCAGCGGCGTCCAGCCGTCGTGATCGACCGGAGCGCCCGCTTCGAGGAGCAGATCGACGACGCCGTCATGGCCCTTGAGCACCGCCATCATCAACGCCGAATCGCCCGCCGCGTTGCGTTGGCCGAGCTTCGGCCGGAATTCGAGAATCGCCGCGACGGTGTCCGCGTGGCCTTCGCGCGCCGCGAGGATCAGCAGCGTATTGCCCTGTTCATCGACGGTGTTCGGATCGAGCCCGCGGTTGAGCAGCTGTACCAGCGGCCGGGTGTCGCCGAGCCGCGCGGCGTCCAGCGAATCGTCGTAGCTGCTGGCCTGGACGGGGGCACTGCCGAGCGTGAGGGCAAGCAGCGCGGCAAGGATCGTTCGCTTCATGGAATCAGGATCTCCGGGCGTGGCGGAACAGGCGAAAGAAATTCTCGGTCGTCGCCACAGCGATGCGCTCCAGCGGCTCGTTGCGCAAGCGCGCGATCTCTTCGGCGACATGCACTACCCAGGCGGGTTCGTTGGTCTTGCCACGGTGCGGCACCGGCGCGAGATACGGCGCATCGGTTTCGATCAGCAGGCGATCGAGCGGAACGTACTGCGCGACCGCCTTGAGCTCGGTCGCGTTCCTGAACGTGACGATGCCGGAGAAGGAAATGTAGAAGCCGAGGTCGAGCGCCGCTTCGGCCACTTCGCGCGTCTCCGTGAAGCAGTGCATGACACCGCCAGCCCCCGCCGCATCTTCTTCACGCATCAGGCGCAGCGTATCGGCCGCGGCGGAGCGGGTATGGACGATCAGCGGCTTGCTGCAGGCCCGCGCGGCACGAATGTGGGTGCGAAAGCGCGCCCGCTGCCATTCGGGAGCGTCCTTCTGCCAGTGGTAGTCGAGGCCTGTCTCGCCGATCGCGACCACTTTCGGGTGATCGGCGAGCGTGCCGAGTCGCGCCTCGTCAGGCTCCTCGACGTCGTCGTTGTCGGGATGCACGCCGACCGAGGCGAAGAGATTCGCATGACGCTCGGCGAGCGCCAGCACGCGCGGGAAGTCTTCGAGCTTCACGCTCACGCACAGCGCGTGGCCGACGCGATTGGCCGCCATCGTCGCGAGCACGGCGTCTTCACGCGCGGCCAGGTCGGGAAAATCGAGATGACAATGGGAATCGACGAACATGGATCGACGAACCTCGTGGAAACCGGGCGGAATCAAAGGGTGTGGGTCGGGCGACTGGAACCGAGGTGCCCGGCGAGGATCTGCTCGATGCGCCCGCGCAGCGCGCGTCCCGAATCGTCGGCACTGAAATGCACGCCTATCCCCTGCGTGCGGCCGCCCTGGGGGCCACGTGGCGTGATCCATACGACGCTCCCCGCGACCGGGTGCTTCGTCGGGTCGTCCATCAGTTGCAGCAGCATGAACACCTCGTCGCCGATCTGGTGGGGCCGCGGCGTCGGCACGAAGATGCCGCCGTTCGCGAGGAATGGCATGTAGGCGGCGTACAGCGCGGACTTCGAGTTGATGTTCAGCGACAACACGCTCGGACGTGCGGCGCTCGGTTTGTTTTCGCTCATGATCGGGGTTCCGCCAGCGCGCGCGCATAGCGCAACAGCATGTCTTCGAGCATCAGTCGGGCATTCAGCGGATGCTGTGCGACCCGGCGAATCCGGGCGAATTCATTGTAGCAGTTCAGCACTGCGGCCACGTTGGAGCGCTGCGCCAGCGCGCGCACCACCTCTTCCTCGCGGGGAAAGAACCGTACGCGGCCGCCGAGGCGCAGCGAAGCAAGATCGGTGACCCAGCGCTGCATCCATTCGACCAGCTGCACGATACCGAAACCGGCTGCGAGCGCTTCCTTCGATTTCAGCCAGGCTTCCCACTGACCCGCAAGCTGGAGCGGATCGGTTGCGGGCAACTGCGCCACGTCGCGCACGAAACGGGCAAGCAGCGCGCCGGCGCCCTGCCCGGCCAACCGCTGCGCTGCAAGCGGCATGCCGCCGGTCAGGGCGAGGAGGTCCGCCGCCGGGGCTTCCTGCGTGCCGAGCCACTGCCCGACCACGTCCGTCGCCGGCTGCGAAAAGCTCCACTGCTGGCAGCGGCTGCGGATCGTCGGCAGCAGGCGGCGCGGAGCCGAGGACACGAGCACGAACAGGCACCCGGCGGGAGGCTCTTCGAGCAGCTTCAGTAGCGCGTTGGCGGTATATGGGTTCATTGCCTCGGCCGGATCGACGACGATGACGCGTCGACCGCTCTGGTGCCCGGTCACCGACAGCGATTGCTGCAGGTCGCGGATCTGCTCGATGACGATCTGCGTGGACTTCTTCTTTGCCGACCCGATGTCGCGTTCCCCGCCTTCCCTGCTCTCGTCGCCGTTGCCCGCTTCCATGTCGGCAGCCGGCACGATCATGAAGAGATCGGGGTGGTTGCCCGAGCGGCGCAGTTGGCAAGTCGTGCACCGGTCGCAGGCGCAGCCGTCCGGGCGAGGCGTCGCACACAGCAGCCGCGCCGCCAGCGCGTCGGCGAGATCGCGCTTGCCGAGTCCCGCCGGCCCGACGAACAGCAGCGCGTGCGGCAGGCGTTCACCGAGCGCGACGAGCCGCTGCCAGGTTTCCTGCAGCCACGGGTGGATCATCGCAGGCAACACTCCTCGACGATCGCCTCGACCTCGGCGCGGATCGATTCGGCCGTACCTCCGGCATCGATGATCCGGATCCGCCCGGGCGCCATACGCGCCCGTTCGAGGTACGCGGCGCGCACCCGCTCGAAGAAATCGCGCTGCTCGCGCTCGAAGCGGTCGGGTTCTGCGCCGCCTTTTGCGAGCCGTGCAGCGGCGACCTCCGGTGGCAGATCGAAGACGAGCGTCAGGTCGGGCTGGAAGCCCGGATGCACCCACGCTTCGAGCGCTGCGAACTTCGCCGGGTCGAGGCCGCGCCCGCCCACCTGGTACGCATAGGTGGCATCCGAAAAGCGGTCCGACACGACCCATCGCCCGGCCGCGAGTGCCGGCAGGATGCGCGCGGCGAGATGCTCGCGGCGCGCGGCGAACATCAGCAGCGCTTCGGTCTCGAGATGCATCGGCTCGTGCAGGAGCAGCTCGCGCAAGCGCTCGCCGAGCGCCGTGCCGCCGGGTTCACGGGTCTGTTCGACGCACAGGCCGCGTGCCTCGAGCAGCGCGACGACGGCCGCGATCTGGCTGCTCTTGCCCGCCCCGTCTATGCCTTCGAACGTGATGAAACGTGCCTGCGCCTGCGATCCGCTCAACTTCCCGTTCTCCGCTGGTATTGACTCACGGCCTTGTTATGGTCGTTCAGATTCGTCGAAAACTCGCTCGTGCCGTCACCGCGAGAGACGAAATAGAGGTAATCGGTCGTCGGCGGCCTGACCGCGGCCAGCAGCGCGTCGAGTCCCGGCATCGCGATCGGGGTCGGCGGAAGCCCGGTGCGCGTATAGGTGTTGTAGGCGTGGTCGGTTTCGAGGTCGCGCTTGCGCAGATTCCCGTCGAACGCGTTGCCCTGGCCATAGATCACCGTCGGATCGGTCTGCAAACGCATGCCGCTGCGCAGGCGGTTCACGAACACCGATGCAATGAGCGTGCGATCTTCCGCGCGACCTGTTTCCTTCTCGACGATCGAGGCGAGGATCAGCGCTTCGTACGGCGACGCGAGAGGCAGATCGGGGTTTCGCGTCTCCCACGCCTGCGCGAGCCGCTCGTGCATCGCCCGATACGTGCGGGCGAGCAGCGCCAGCGCGCTCGACTGTTTGTCGAAAAGATAGGTATCGGGAAAGAACAGCCCTTCGGGATGGGACTCCGTCGCGCCGATGCGCTGCAGGATCTCCGCCTCCGACAGGCCCACGGTATCCTGTATCAGTTCGGGGCTTGCTTCGAGCGCGGCCCGTACCTGGCGGAAATTCCAGCCCTCGACGAGGCGCAGTTGAGCCTGCGACACGTCACCGCTAGACAGCTTGAGGATCAGCAGCCACGGCGTGACCCCGGTGTGGACCTCGTAGCTGCCCGCCAGAATGCGGTCGGCCTTGCCCGTGAGCCGCGCGACCCAGTACAGCACGCGCGGATCGACATCGACACCGGCACCGGCGATCGCCGCAGCCGTCTCGCGCATCGTAAACCCGCGCTGCACCGTGAAGTCGACGACCGGCCGGGCGAGCGGCAGCGGACGCGTGACATACCACCACGCGGCGGCGAGACTCGCTGCAGCGCCGAGTGCGACGACGAGAAACAATCGGAGGAGCAGCGACTTCATGCGATAGCGAAATAATTGGACTTCAGCGTGTCGGAGGCGATGCGCCGGCGACCGCTGGCGGCGGACGGACCCTATAATACTTCATCGCATTCTTCGACTCCGGCTTAACGACATGAATACGAATAGTACGAATACGACTTGGACCCATTCGACCTGGACCGATTTTCTCATCGCGGAAGGCGCCACGATCGAAAGCACCGGCATCCGCTTCGATGCCCCGGACGCCGGGCTTACGCCGGCTGCCACTGTCGTCGTGCCGCTCGTCAATCTCGGGATCATCCGCAGCCGCGGTGAAGACTCCGCGCCGTTCCTGCACAACCTGTTCTCGAACGACGTCAAGAACCTCTCGGCCGAGGGCGCGCAGTGGACCAGCTTCAACTCGCCGAAAGGCAGGATGCTCGCCAGCATCCTGCTGTGGAAGGAAGCCGACGGTCACGCGCTCGTGATGTCCGCCGACCTCCTGCCAGCGCTGCTGAAGAAGCTGTCGATGTACGTGCTGCGCAGCAAGGTCAAGCTCGCCGATGACGGCGCCGAAACGGCGCTCGTGGGTGTCAGCGGCAGCGAGGCGGGCCAAGTGCTTGCGCGCGCCGGCCTCGCGGTGCCGGCCGCCGCGCCGACTCAGACGGTAACGGGAGACACGCGCTGCATTCGCCTCGACGACAACAACTTCCTCGTCGCGCTTCCCGTCGGCGAGGCTCCGCAAGCATTTGGCGCACTGCTCGCGGCGGGCGCCACGAAGGCCGGCACTGCGGCGTGGCAACTCGCGATGGTCCGCGCCGGCGTGCCTCTGATCACCGTTCCGACGCAGGAAGAATTCGTCGCGCAAATGCTCAATTATGAAATCATCGGCGGCGTCAGTTTCCAGAAAGGCTGCTACCCCGGCCAGGAGATCGTCGCGCGGACGCAATACCTCGGGAAGCTCAAGAAGCGCATGTACCGCGTCCGGATTGCCGATGGTGCGGAGCCGCTGCCGGGCGCCGACGTCTTCGCGCCGGAGTTCGGCGACCAGTCGGCAGGCAAGCTGGTCAACGTCGCGCCCTCCCCCGAAGGCGGGTTCGAAGCGCTCGCGGTCATGCAGACCCGCTGCGCAGAGGCGGGCGACGTGCATCTCGGCAGCCTCGCCGGTCCGCGGCTTTCGTTTCTCGACCTTCCTTACGCCCTGCCCTGAACGATGGCCATCAGCGAAACCGGGCGCATCCATTACTTCATCTACTACCGCATTCGCGCCGGCGTCGACCGCGACGACGCGCATGCGAACGTGCGCGCGATGCAGGCCGCGATTGCCGCCCGCACGAGGGTCGCGGGCCGGCTGATGGAGCGTCGCGGCGACGACGCGACGTGGATGGAGATCTACGAATCCGTTGCCGATCCAGCCGCTTTCGAAGCGACGCTCAATGCCGAGACCGAAGCGCACCGGCTCGCCGACCTGATCGAACCCGGTTCGGCCAGGCACCTCGAACGTTTCGTCGAATGTGCCTGATCGTCGTCGGCTGGCAGGCTCACCCCGACTACCCGCTCGTCGTGGCCGCGAACCGCGACGAGTTCCTCGCTCGTCCCGCGGTGCCCGCCCACTGGTGGACCGACGCGCCGGATCTGCTCGCCGGCCGGGATCTCGAGGGCGGCGGGACGTGGATGGGAATCACGCGCGGCGGGCGCTTCGCGGCATTGACGAATTATCGCGACCCGACGCTGCACCGGCCCGGGGCGCCGTCGCGCGGCATTGTGGTGCGCGACTGCCTCGCCCCCGCCGACAACGCCAACACCCAGGCAACTCTTGGCCGCATTGCCGCGGTCAGTCCCGACTATGCCGCGTTCAACCTGCTCGTCAGCGACGGTGCGGATCTGGGCATCCATGAAAGCACCACTGGCGCCGTAAGGCTGCTCGACGCGGGCATCTACGGGCTGTCGAACCATCTCCTCGATACGCCGTGGCCGAAAGTCCGGCTCGCCCGCGAGCGCTTCGGCGCTGCCCTTGCCCGCCTGCCCGAAGACGAAGAGGATGCGTTCCTCCCGCTGTTGCGCGACGACGCTGCGGCACCCGACAGCCACCTGCCGGAAACCGGCGTCAGTGCAGACTGGGAGCGTTGGCTGTCGTCCGCGTTCATCCGCGCGCCGGGTTACGGCACGCGCTGCTCGACCGTGATCACCGTGCGGCGCGATGGCGACGTGAAGTTCGTCGAATGGACGTGGGATGACCAGGGCGAACTGGCAAGCGAGGTGCGGCACCGCTTTACCGCACGCACTCCCGTTGCACGCTGAGTCGCAGCGGATGCGCCGTGCCTGCCGAATCGCCGCGTACCCCGGGCGGCTCTACCCGACGATCTCGACGGCGGTGCCGACCGGGACGAGTTCGAACAGCTCGATGATGTCGCGGTTGCGCATGCGGATGCAGCCGTGCGAACGTGGAACGCCCATCGGCTCGCCGTCCGGCGTGCCATGAATGTAGATATAGCGGCGCATCGAATCGACGTCGCCGAGCCGGTTGCGCCCCGGCTCGCACCCACACAGCCACAGGATGCGCGACAAAATCCAGTCGCGGCCGGGATGCTGCGCAGCTAAACCGGGCGACCAGACTTCGCCGGTCCGACGCCGTCCGCGGAATACTGCGCCCGCAGGCGCATTGGCGCCGATCCTGGCCCGAATGCGGTGCAGGCCGCGCGGCGTGCAGCCGCTGTCCCGAACTTCGCCGGCACCTTTTTCGCCGGTCGATACCGGATAGCACCGGATGCAGGCGCCGTCCGGGCCGAACAGAAACAGCCGCTGCGCGGCAATGCTGATCCGGATGTGCACGATCGTCACGCGATGAGGGTGCGCCCGCGCCGGGCAGCGAAGAACCCCGACAGCAGACGGCCGCATTCGTCGGCGAGCACGCCGCCGGCGACTTCCGCGTGATGATTGAGCCGCCGCTCGGCAAAAAGGTCAATGATGCTGCCGGCAACGCCTGTCCTCGGATCGCGGGCGCCGAACACGACGCGCGCCACCCGCGCATGCATGATCGCGCCACTGCACATCGCGCACGGTTCGAGCGTGACGAACAGCTCGCAGCCGGGAAAGCGGTAGTTTCCGAGCCGTTCGCCCGCGTCGCGCAACGCCATCACTTCGGCGTGCGCGCTCGGATCGTGGCGCCTGATCGGCTGATTGAAGCCGCGGCCGACGATCTCGCCGTCGAGCACGACGACTGCACCGACCGGCACCTCGTCACACGCCCCCGCCATTCGCGCCTGCTCCAGCGCCGCCCGCATGAAATCTTCGTCACTCATCGCACTCGTCTCCTCGCCCCGCAGTTTACTGGAGCGCGGCTGGCGGACGAAGTTGCTGGGGACAAAGACAGGTCAGGCCGGCTACGAAGCTGACAGGTAGCCAAAACTACAGGATTTGCTCGTGCGCCCGGGGTGGCGCTGGCGCGGTTGCCAAGGAAGCGGCAGCCCAGCTGCCGCTTCCCTGGTACGACGTTCATCGCAATGCTTGTGGTATTACGCCGCAGCCAGCGCCTTGGCGAGTTTCGCCTTCAGCCGCTGGGCGGTCTTCTCGGCGCCGACGACGAAGCGGCTGTGCTTGCCGCGGGCGACTTCCTCGAGCGCGTCGCGCGCGGTGAATTCGAACGTCACGGCCGGGCCATTGACTTCGGTCACCGTCACGGTGATCTCGATCCACATGCCGAGCAAGGTCGCACCGACGTGGTCGAGTTCGACGCGCGTGCCGACCGAGTCCTTGCCCGCTTCGATGTTTTCGAGCAGCAGGTCGCGGCAGACGACTTCGATGTCGTACAGCAGGCTCGGCGTCGAGTAGACGCGGCAATCGTCGCCCATGAATCCGATCGTGCGGCCGGCATCGATGTCGTAACGGCGCGTCGAGGTCAGGCCGGCTTTCAGGGTCTCGCTCATTTGATTTCCTCCAGTTGTTCCATGTTTTCCAAAGGCAGCCGCCCGGATGGAAGGCTGCCGCTTTTTCAGCCCAGGCTTATTGATTGCGGTTCTTGATCGCGTCCGCGTTGAGGCGGGCTTCGACGTAGCGGACCAGCGCTCGCGTGCCGCGCCCGCAGTTGCGGAACACGCACACGCCCTGGTCCATCAGGCGGGCGGCCATCGCGTCGTAGAGGACGCCGCCGTCGACGATGCCGATCACCGGCTTGTCGTTGCGTTCGACCAGCGGCGGCATCAGATGGACTGTGCTCTTCGGGTCCGACAAATCGAAGCCGGGGCGCAGCGTGCTCGATTCGAGGGCGCGGATCGACGGCGCGGTCGGGTCGAGGCCGACGACGACGGCGTCGATGTTCGGATCGTCGAGGAAAGCCTGCGTGATCAGCAGGTGCGCTTCGTCGTCGGCGCCGGGGTTGATGTCGATCGGATTGCGCACTTCGACCAGCGCGTCGAGCCGCTTCGCCGCGAGGATCTCCTCGACGCGCTTGACGGCCGCGTCTTCGAGTGTCCCCATCTCCAGCGCGAAAGTCTCGGAGACGATCGAATCGGCCATGCCGACAGCCTCGAAACCGGCGCCGCTGATCGCCCCGATGCGTTTGCCGACTTTCTTGTGATGCAGCGCGCCAGCGATGTAGAAAAGATCGTCGAACGTATTGAAATCCTCGGCGACGATCGCGCCGGCCTGGCGCAGCACCGACTCGAACAGCACCGGGTCGCCGGCGATCGAAGCCGTGTGCCCCATGACACCACCGGCCCCGGCTTCGGTGCGGCCGGACTTGTAGACGACGACCTGCTTGCCGTTCTCGACCGCGCGGCGCACCGCCTTGGCGAAATCGAGTCCGTCGCCGTCCTTGAAACCTTCGATGTAGACGCCGATCGTCTCGATGTCCGGGCGTTCGGCGAAGAAACCGAGCATGTCGCCGTGCGTCAGATCGGTCTGGTTGCCCAGTGCGAGCATGTAGCGCGGGTCGAGCCACGGGTTCTGCGACAGCCGCGTGATCATGAACGCGCCGCTCTGGCTCAGCATCACCGAATTGCGTTCGAGCTTCTTCTGCGGCTTGGGCAGGCGCTCGAGCGGAATGAACCAGGAATCGTAGCCGCCCGGATGCGACACCACGCCGAGGCAGTTCGCGCCGAGGAAGACCGGCCCGCCGTCGGGTCTGCCGTGTGCCGCGTTGATGCGCGCAGCCAGCGCCGCTGCCGGCTCCCGGCTCTTCGCCGTCTCGCCAAGGCTGCCGGGAATCAGCATCACCGACTCGACCGCGTCGGTTTCGATGATCTCGTCGACGAGGCCGTACACCGCGTCGGCGGCGACCGCGACGATCAGGAGATCGAGCTTGTGGTCGAGCGCCTTGAGACCCTCGACGCAGCGCACGCCGTCGATCTCGGTCTCGCCGGGACGCAGGATCGTCAGTTTTTCCTTCGGATAGCCGCTGCCCATCAGGTTCTTCAGGATGATGCGGCCGAAGTTCATGCTCGTCGCCGACACGCCGATGATGCCGATCGACTGGGGATGGATCAGCTTGTCGATCTTGTGCACCGGACGCGGCAGGCGGCCTGCGACCGGGGCGCCGAACTCGAAGCGGGCGCTGCCAACCGTGGGCTTCTTGTTGAACTGCACCGAGTCGAGTTCGAGCGTGCGCAGCACGTACGGCGCTTGCGGGTTCGTCGCGGAATACTCGCGGGCGAGGCCGAGCATCAGGCCGAAGCAGAATTCGAGCACCTGGTCCGGCGCACGACGTCCGTCACGCTGTGCCAAGGCTGCCATCTTGCGGTACGCGAGGGTGCGCCGGAACAGGCCGAGAAAGCCGGCGGCGTCGGTCAGTTCGACCGAGGCCGAAACGCTCGCGCGGTCCTTGCGGAAATTGTCGCGGTCGAGCTGTGCATCGATGCCGCCCTGCCCTGCGGTGATGACGATGCCGAACTCGCGCGTGTTGTTCAATTCGATGCGAAGATCGACGCCGCCCGGCGTCCCCTCGGCCAGCGCGGCGCCGAAGCTGGCGACGAACTTCTCGAGTTCCGCGGCGTTGAGCGCGTCGCGCCCTTCCGATGCCGCCTGCTTGAACAGCTCTCCGGCCACGGCGTTCACCGTCGCGCCCGGATTGAAGGTCGACCGATCGTTCACTGTGCTGTCTCCGTTATCGCCCCGCGGCTTGCCGCACGGCTTTTGTTGGAATTCCCTTCTGCTACCGGTGCCGTATCACACACTCGCCTTCGGCCGCTTGTCGACGACGCGCTTCGCCTTGCCGACCTGCGTGCGCTCGATGCTGTCCGTCTCGAGCACATGGACGTCAGCCGACACGCCGACCGCGCTCTTGATCTCGTGGCGGAGCTCGGTCGCGATCGCGGCGCGCTGGCTCGCACTGAGCACCTCCGACAGGTCGTGGCGCACTTCGGCAAGCACCGTCATCTCGTCCATGTGGTGCTCGCGAGTGATCTGCAGCTGGTAATGGCCACACAGGCATTCATGCTTGAGCAGGATTTCCTCGATCTGCGTCGGGAAGACGTTCACGCCGCGAATGATCAGCATGTCGTCGCTGCGGCCGGTGATCTTGCCCATACGCCTCATCGGCCGCGCGGTTCCCGGCAGCAGCATGGTGAGGTCGCGCGTGCGGTAGCGGATGATCGGCAGCGCTTCCTTCGTCAACGACGTGAACACGAGTTCGCCCAGTTGGCCGTCGGGCAGCACTTCGCCGGTCTCGGGATCGATGATCTCGGGATAGAAATGGTCTTCCCAGATATGTGGGCCGTCCTTCGTCTCGATGCATTCGCAGGCGACGCCCGGGCCGATGACTTCGGACAGGCCGTAAATGTCGATCGCGTCGATGCCGAGGCGCGTCTCGATCTCGCGGCGCATCTCGTTGGTCCACGGCTCGGCGCCGAATACGCCGAGGCGCAACGACGTCGAAGTCGGGTCGATGCCTTGGCGCTGCAGCTCGTCGGCGATCGTCAGCATGTACGACGGCGTCGCGAGGATGATCGTCGGGGCGAATTCGCGGATCAGCTGCACCTGTTTCTCGGTGTTGCCGCCCCCCATCGGGATCACCGCGGCGCCGAGATTCTCGCCGCCGTAATGCGCCCCGAGGCCGCCCGTGAACAGGCCGTAGCCGTAGGAATTCAGGATGATGTCGTTGCGCGTGCCGCCGGCGGCGCGCAGCGAGCGGCCCACGACGCCCGCCCACATCTCGATGTCGTTCTTGGTGTAGCCGACGACGGTCGGCAGACCGGTCGTGCCGGACGAGGCGTGCACGCGCACGATCTCGCTCATCGGCACCGCGAACATTCCGTAAGGGTAGTTCTCGCGCAGTTCCTTCTTGCTCGTGAAGGGGAAACGGGCGAGATCGGACAATTGCTTCAGGTCGGACGGATGCACGCCGGCGGCGTCGAACGCGGCGCGGTAGTGCGGCACGTTGTCGTATGCGTGCTGCAACGACCATTTCATGCGTTCGAGCTGCAGTGCGGCAAGTTCCTCGCGGCTCGCCGTCTCGATCGGTTCCAGTTCGTCACCTGCCGAGGCGCGCCCCGACTCCCAGTCTTGTCTAGCCGCCATGGGCCTGCTCCGAAAAACGTTGGATGAATTTTGCATTTTCCACGACCTTCCCCTGGATGTGCTCGATCTGATCGGCGCTCAGGTGGCGGAAGCGTCCCATGGCCTTGAGGTAGTCGGTGACCGGCAGCGGGTCGTCGACGGAGCGACTGAATCTGAGGCCTTCGCTCGGCGTGAATTCCCACAGCATGACGAAGTTGGTCTCGACGGCTTTTCTCGCGACTTCCATGTTCTGGTCGGACGGAAAGCGCCAGCCGGTCGTGCAGGGGGAATAGACGTGCACGTAGGCGAAACCCGTTTTCGACGCTTCGATCGCGCGGTCGAGCTTCGCGTAGAGATCTTCCATGTACGCGGTCGAGGCGGTCGCGACGTACGCGCAGCGGTGATTGACCATCAGCAGCGGCAGGTTCTTCGCGTCCTGCGTCTTGCCCTGCGCAGGTTGCCCGGCGCTGCAGCCGGCGCCGATCGGCGTCGTCGAAGTCCAGGCGCCGTACGGCGTGCAGCTCGAGCGCTGCATGCCGGTGTTCATGTAGCCTTCGTTGTCGACGACCATGAAGAGCATCTGCTCGCCGCGCTCGGCGGCGCCCGACAGCGACTGGAAGCCGACGTCCGACGCCCCGCCGTCACCGGCGATCGCCAAGGCCGTGACGTCCCGCCCCATGCGCTTGAACTGGCGCTTGACGCCGGCGAGCATCGCCGCAGTGTTCGTCAGGAGCGGATGGAAGACCGGGACCTTCGTGCCGGTCGTGCCGTTGAAGCCGACCGAGCCCATGCCGGGCACGCACCCGGGAGGGGTCGCAAGCACGGTGTCGGGGCCGACGCGGCGCAGCGTGTGGCGCATCAGCAGCTCCGTGTTGCAGCCCTGGCAGCCGGAGAGCCCCGGCGCGAAGAGGTCTTCCCAGTCGCCGACTTCGTTATAGATGTTCGCCGTCGTCACATAGGTCAGCGCGCCCTTGCTGCATACCGGCACGCACGCCGGCTTGCCATCGCAGGTGTCGCACTTCGACACGTGGCCGCTGACTTCGTCGAGCGCGATGCCGCCGTACGCACAGCCGACCGTGCACAGCAGGCAGTCGACGCATTTCGAAGCGTCCCAGCCGATCACGCCCGACGCGCCGTCCTTGGCCAAGGCGCCTGCCGGGCACACGGTGACGCATTTCGGATCGGCGCACTGGCGGCACAGCGCCAGCTCGAACGCTTTTTCAGTGGCGTCCTTGATTGCATCCTGAGTTGCGTCCCAGGTTGCGTCCTGAGTTGCGTTACCCCGGCCGACGATCTGGATACGCGAGCGCGCCCAATCATCGGTGCCGGTCTTGGCCTGCGCGCAGGCCGTCATGCAATCGCCGCAGCCGTCGCACTTGGCGGGGTCGAAGGCGATCGTGCTGTAAGCTCGTCCCATATCTGCTCCTTGATCGGGCGCGTCTAGCGCCACGTCCTCGACATCAGCTCACGGCCGACTTTGAGCGGGTCGGCGACCAGGCGCTCCTTGTCTGCCGTGAGGTCCATGCGCCGCACGATCAGCTGGCACATGATGCCGCCGTCGAAGAATTCATTGACGCCGAAGATGCCGGCGAGGCGCCCGTCGCGGAAGATCGCCTTCAGGTAACGCCCGGTTTTTTCATCGAAGCGGGTCAGGACTTCACTGCCTTCGGGCGCTTCGCTCGAGCCGACCGAGATCGCATGCCGGCCGAAGAAGTGGTAGGTGTTGAGCGGCACGCCGCCCGCGTAAGGCTTGATGCCCGCATCACCCGCCATCGCCATGCCGGCCAGACGTCCCTGCTCGGTCGCCGAAGGCAGGATGGCGTTGACGCGCGGCGTCGGCGAGAAGAAATGCTTCGCCTGCGCACAGTCGCCCGCCGCCCAGACGTTGGCCACGCTCGTGCGCATCGTGTCGTCGACGAGGATGCCGTGGTCGAACGCGACGCCGCTGCCGTTGAGGTATTCGAGGTTCGGCTTGACGCCGGTCGCGACGAGCAGGAGATCGGCTTCGAGGCTCTGGCCGTTGGCGAGCGTCAGGCGCGCGCCCACCGATGAGGGCTCGAGGCGCACGACGCGGCTGCCGGTCAGGATCTTTGCGCCGTTGTCGGTGAAAGCCTGCTCGATCATCTGCGCAGCGACTTTGTCGAAATAGCCCGCGGTGAGCTGGTCGCTCATCTCGACGATGGTCACGCTCGCGCCGGCCTTGACGAGATTTTCGGCCGCGTGCATGCCGACGAGCCCTGCGCCGAGCACGACCGCCTGGCGCGACTGCGCGATCGCCTCGCGCAGCCCGAGCGCATCATCGAGCGTCCGGAGCACGTGGTAGGAGACGGTGTCGATGCCCGGGATCGGCGGGATCGCCGGCGAGGTGCCGGTCGCGAGCAAGAGCTTGTCGTAGGCGAGCCGCGTGCCGTCGGCGAGTTCCGCGGTGTTCGAGTCCGCGTGCAGCGCGGCGAGTCCCGCACCCGGCCGGTAGCTCACCGCGTTGCGTGCGAAGAAGTCGTCGTCCCTGAGGAACACGCGCTCGGGCGCGGATTTTCCGGAGACGACATAGGGCAGCACGGTCGGGGAATACGGCAGGTGCGCATCGCGCGTCACCACTGTCAGCGTGCCGGTCGCGTCGTGCATGCGGATCGCGCTGATCGCCTCGAGCGCCGCATGGCTGCTGCCGACGACGAGATATTGAGTCTGTTCCATCGCTGGTTCCATGGTTCTGCCGCCCTCAGTCATTCTCGTTGAGCCACACCGGCTCGGTAGGCGCTGGCCCGTCGAGCAGCCGCTCGGTGGCGTCGATGACGCGGTGGAAGTGCCCGGTCGTGATGTCCGCGCCAGCCAGCCCGCCGATGAAGCTCATCGCCGGCAGCACCGTGCCCGTTTGCCCCGCGAGGCGGTACAGCACACCGAGCACTTCCTGGTACATCGGCCCGCAGTTCCAGCGGAAACCGACTGAACGGTCGACGACGCCGAGCGCGCGCACTTTCGACAAGGCGCGCGTCAAGGCTTCGACCGGGAACGGGCTGAACGTCTTGATCTTGATGAGGCCGACTTTCTTGCCGGCTTCGCGCGCCTCGTCGACCGCGTCCTTCGCTGCCCCCGTCATGCTGCCGAGCGTCATGATCGCGAACTCGGCATCCTCCAAGCGGTACTCCTCGACGAGCGGGGCGTAACTGCGCCCGAAGCGCTCGGCCCACTCGGCATGCACCGCTTCGATCACGCCCAGCGCGTTCTGCATGCCGCGGCACTGGCTCTTGCGATAGCGCACGAATGTCGCCGGCCCCTTGCCGCCCGCGCCACCGGTGAGCGGATCGACCGCCATCGGCTTCAACGGGTCGAGGGCGACGTGCCAGTTGACGTCCTTCGCCCCCATGAACGCATCGACGTCCGACTGCTCGGGCAGCTCGATGCGCGCCGTGCCGTACGACAGGTAGTTGCCGTCGAGACAGATGTTCACCGGCAGCATCACGTCGTGGTCTTCGGCGATCCTGAACGCCATCACCGTCGTGTCGAGCACTTCCTGCACCGTTTCGCAGTAGATCTGCACCCAGCCGACTTCGCGCACCGTCATCGCGTCCTGGTGCCCGCCCCACACGCACTGCGGCGTGATGCCGTCGCGCGTGACGATCGACATCACGATCGGCAGGCGCATGCCGGAAGTGCGGAAATACGGCTCGAACATGAACGCGAGGCCAGGCCCGCAGGTCGCCGTGTAGGTGCGCGCGCCGGCCAGGGCGCCGCCTTGCAGCACCGACAGCACCGAGTGTTCGCCTTCGGCGTCCACGATGTCGGCGTCCATCTTGCCGTCGGCGATGAGGCTGGCGACGTGCTCGACGAGCGAGGACTGCGGCGTGATCGGATACACCGCGACCATGTCGGGGCGCGCGAGCGCGACGGCCAGCGCGGCCGCTTCGTTGCCTTCGCACAGCATCACTTTCTGCTTCTTCGGTGCGCTGACGGCGGGTTTTTCGAGCGTGGTGGTGCTCATGTTCACTGGGCCTCCCCGATCATCGTGATCGCGCGCTGCGGGCACTCGGTCGCACAGATGCCGCAGCCTTTACAGGTGTTGAGGTTGAAGTCGAACCACGCGGCGTGCTCCTCGACGCACTGCACCGGGCAGTACAGCCAGCACACCGCGCATTTGACGCATTTGTCGCGGTCGACGACCGGACGCTGGCTGCGCCAGTCGCCGGGCAGCATCGGGCTGATGTCGGTCGCGACCGGGCACAGGTCGTCGGGGACGCCCGCCTGCTCGAGGTTGAACAGCGGATAGCTTTGATGCCGGCTCATGCGGCGACCCTCCTTTCGATCTGGTGCACGCTCGTCTCGGCGTAGCCGCGCTCGAGCGCTGTCATGTTCTGCGCGAGCCCGGCGTCGCGAAAGTCCGAGCCCTCGAGCGCGCGCTTCAAGGCGTCGAGCGACACTACGCCCGTCGTCTTCGCGAACGCGCCGAGCATCAGGGTGTTGGTGATCGGGCGGCGGAAGATCTCGATGGCGATTTTCACCGCGTCACACAGGCCCACGCGCCCGACCGTGTCAGGCAGCACGAGCTCCGCGAGCGGCTTGTGCGTCGCCTGAATGAGCGTGCCGCCCGGCTTCAGGCCGGCGAAGATATCGACCGAGCGGGTCAGCGTCGGATCGACGCAGATCAGGCAGTCGGGGTGGTAGATATTGGTGAGCTGGCGGATCGGGCGATCGCTCGCACGCAGGAACGACACCACCGGCGCGCCGCGCCGCTCGAAGCCGAACGACGGGATCGACACCGCGTATTTGCCTTCCTCGACCAGCGCCGCGGCCAGAATGCCCGACGCCAGCACCGAACCCTGGCCGCCCCGGCCATGGAATCGCACCTCGTACATCTTGTCTCCTCCTGCTGCTCGCGGAACCCGGCTCGCTGGCCCGGTCCCTGTCGTTTGCTTCGGTTGGCGGGGGATCAGCCCCCGGCCGTTCAGCTGGCGCCGCCCCAGCCCGGTTTCACCGCGGCGCCGGCCGGACCGCGCCCGCGCACCGGCAGGTGCGGCAGCGCGAAGCCCTGCGTGAAGGCGGCGCGGCGCACCAGCGTGTATTTGACGAGCCAGCCGCCGCCAACCGCGATCAGTCCGGCCGGAATCAGCGCGAGGCCGGCCAGCGGAGCGCCGAGCGCCGCCAGCAGCAGCAATGCTGCCGGAACCAGGTTGCCGAACTTGAGGAACTGTCCGTCGACCGCCCCCAGCGCACGCAGGCTGCCTTCCGGCGCGCCGTCGGCGCGCAGGCCGGCGAGGTAACTGCGCCACAGCAGGACGCGAATCAGCAGCAGCCCGAGCGTCACGGCGGCGACTGCGATCTGGCCCGCCGCGCTCGTAATTACGAACGGCGCCGCCACCGCCACCAGCGCCGCGCCTTCAGCGAAACCGGTCGCGACAAGCATCGGCCGGCAGCGCGCATGGCGCCACGCCGGGATCCCCTTGTCGGCGGACAGGATGCGCGCCTGGGCATAGACGAAAGCGGCGCCGAACACGCCCGTCAGCAGCACGAACAGATTGTGACCGGTGAGCAGCGCCAGCGCGCCACAGACGAATACCAGCGGCGCCACCGCCGCTTCGCGCGTCATCCACGAGGTGGCCAGATGCCGATAGACGTTCAGCGCACGCCACGGCTTGCCGATCTCGAACCACACGCAGGTGAGCCCGGCGCCGATCAGCGCCATCCCGCCGAGCAGCAGGGCGCGAACGTCCGTGCCCGCGAGGCTCGCCAAGGCGGCAAAGAACAGCAGTCCGCCGCCCGCGCCACCGGCAATGAAGTTCGACGCCGCGCGCCAGTCCCAGTTGTGCTGCTGGCGCGGCCCGATCCGCTCGCCCGCCTTCAAGGTCTTCGCTTTCATCGCGGCCTTCACCCCTTGTCCCAGATGTAATACACGCCGGGGCCCGTGCCGAGTTCCTCGTGCATGCGAAATGATTGCGTCTCGACCAAGAGCCGGCTGACGTTGCTGTTGGGGTCGTCGATATCGCCGAAGCTCATCGCTCCCGAGATGCACGAATTGACGCACGCCGGCGTGACTTCGGGGTCGCGCCCGGGCACCTGGCCGGTCCTCGCCGCTTCATCGATGCGATCGACGCAGAACGTGCATTTCATCGACACGCCGATCCGCGCCGGGTCGAAGCGCACTGATTCGGAGGCGATCGGCGTGTCGCCGTAGGCGAACTTCGCCTCGTGCACGATCGAGCGCGCCTCGTACGGACAGGCCATCACGCAGTTCGCGCAGCCGATACAAGTGTCGTAGTCGATGGTGACCAGACCGTCGGCGCGCTTTTTCGTCGCCGTGGTCGGGCACACTTCCTCGCACGGCGGCTCGTCGCAATGCATGCACGAGATCGGCACGAAGCTGCGGCGCACGTCGGGAAATTCGCCCGTTTCGATATCGAGCACGCGGCGCCACTGCACTCCCGGCGGCGTCGCGTTGGCGTTCTTGCACGCCGCGGTACAGGTCTGGCAGCCGACGCAGCGGCGCAGATCGATGGCCATCACGTAGCGGGTCATACGGTCTCCTTAGCAGCAACCTTGCGCAGCGCCACGCGCACGATGTCCGAACCCGAGCCGGTCGCATCCGTGAGCTCGAGCGACATCGGCGCGATCGTGTTGAGGCTCGGCATGCCGAAATCCTTGGCGAAAGGCGTCGCCCAGTGGTCGAACTGGCCAAGGATCACGAGCGTGTCCGGGCGCACGCCCTGCGCGAGCACCGCGTCGCCGTAGGTCGCGCCGATGTGCGAGCGGATCTCGACGCGGTCGCCCTCAGCGATGCCGAGGCGCTTCGCGGTTCCAGCGTTGATGATCACGCCGGTGTGGCCGCGCACGTTCTGCGAGACTTCACGCATCAGCGCAATCGAGACATTGCCGCCGGTGTGGTACTGCATGCTCTTGGTCGCGAGCAGCCATAGCGGAAAGTCGTCCGGGTTGGCGCCGACATTGACAAGCTGCTCGGTCCAGCGCCCGGGCACGTCGTGCCACTCGGGCAGCGCCGTGTATTCGGAGAGCTGCGCGTCCCACCAGTGCATCTTCTGCTCGTGCAGCCGGTTGCCCAGTTCCCGCCCGATCCGCAACAGCCGCTCCTGGTACGGCATCTCGTAGCGCAAGCCCTGTTTTTCCATCGTCGGCGTGAGGTACCAGTCGAACTTCGACATCGGCACGGTGTAGAAGCCGTGCGCCTTGAACCATTCGAGGTCGTGGGTTTCGGCGCCATTCGACAGGCTCGCCGACGAAGCCTTGCAGATCGCGTCCCAGATCGGCTCGACGCCATGTTCCTGGCTCAGGTCGAGCGAATGGTCGTAATGCTCGCCTTTGAGCGGCGCCCCGCCTCCGGCGCCGCGGTTGAGCGCGGCGTTGTAGCCTTCGAGCAGCCCCGTGCGCTTCGCCAGTTCGGTGCTGATCCACGTGAAATCGCGCGCCTCGCCCTGCGGCTCGACCGCGGGCTGGCGCAGCACGACGCCGCGGTGCTCCCAGAACTGCTCGACGAACTTCGTGCCGCCGACCTTGATCATCTGCAGCGACTCAAGGTCGGTCGCCTCAGGCAGCAGCACGTCGGCCATCCAGTTGGTTTCATCGACCGTGTAGGCGAAGCACACCGTGAAGGGGAACGTCGCGATCGTGTCGACCAGCGTCGGCGTATCCCAGAACGAGATCGCCGGGTTCGAGCGATAGACGAACCACACGTCCGGCAGCGTCGGCGCCGGCATCGACCAGTCGCTCGGCACTTCGCGCAGGTGCATCCACGCCAGTTGGGTCGGGCCGAGCGCCTGGCTCCAGGCGCTGTTGCCGACGATCGGCACGAGCGTGCGGTGCGCGTTGCGCCCCGTCGGCGTCGACACCCAGTGTTCCTTGTCGGTCGGGTTGAAGTTCTGCGCCATGAAGCCGTCTTCGCCGGCCTTGACGCTGACGTGGCGGTCATCGTGCGGGCGGTTCAGCCGCACCGTCGTGCCGAGCGTGCCGCCGGGGTTCTCGAGCGCGCCGACGAGAGTCGCCAAGAGCGTGCGTGCCCAGCAGCATTCGAACGCGCCCCAGCCGTTGTTGACCGACTTGCCGAGCGTCACCGCGACCGGGCGCAGCGGCAAAGTGTGGCCGTCGATCTCGATCGTGGTACCGATCGACGCCGCTTCGAGGTATTCGTTGGCGATGCGGCGGATCGTCGCGGCCGGCACGTCGCACACGCCCGCGGCCCATTCCGGCGTGTATTTCTTCATGTGCTCGACGAGCATCGTGAATGCGGTCTTGCCTTCGACCGCACCCATCTCGCGACACACATCGTCGGCATCGACACTCACGGCACCGGCCACGGCAAAGCATCCGGCCACGGCCGGCACCGCGCCCGGCGTGTCGAACGGCACGGCGCGCCCGGTTCTCTCGTCCCACAGCAGCGGCTTGCGTGTCGCCGCGTCACGCAGGTACAGGCCGTCCGGCCCGACGAGATACGGCGACGAGGTGCGATCGCGCAGGAACGGCACGTCGAGCTTGTCGAGCCCCTGTTCGCACACCAGCACGTGGATCAGCGCGAACATGAACGCGGGGTCGGTCTTCGGCCGGATCGGTACCCATTCAGCCGAACAGGCGCCGGTCACCGACAGGTGCGGCTCGACCTGCACGCGCTTGTAGCCACGCACGCGCGCTCCGGCGTGGCGCGTGACCGCGCACGGGCCGCCGGAGGCTTCGACGTTCGAGCCGATCGAGATCACGTAGTCGGCGAGCGGCGTGTCGGCCGCGACCGTGAAGGCGCGGTGCCAGAACTCGCCGTACAGGTGCTCGGAGTGCACGCACTTGACGCCCTGGCCCGAGCCGAAGCTGAAGTCGATCGGGCCCCACGCGGAAAGAAAGGCCGGGAACGTACCCATGTACATCGCCGGCGTGCCGCCGTGGCCGAAGCTCGCGGCGAGTCGCGGCAGGCCGGCTTCGTCCGTCACCCCTTTCGCGCGCGTCGCGGTGAGCTTCGCGGCGACGAGGTCGAGCGCCTCGTCCCACGACACCGGCACGAAGCCCGGATCCTCGTTGCGCCCTTTCTTCGGGTTCGTGCGCTTCATCGGCTGCAGCACGCGGTGCGGGTTGTAGGTCTTTTGCACCAGTCCGTAGGCTTTCACGCACACGCGGCCGCGCGCCGGATGGACGTCCTCGGCGGCGAAGTTCGGCTCGATTTCGGTCGCGACGCCGTCGACGACCTTGACGGTCATGAAGTCCGGGCCGGCCACGCAGTTGTAGCAGTAGCTCGGGACTTTCGCGACCGACTGCGGCTTGGGGGCAAGCGTCATGGTGTTCCTCACCTCAATGAATGCGTTGCGGATGCGAATACACGCTGTGGCGCTCGCCGCGTGCAAACCCGATCAATGTGACGCCGGCCGCTTCGGCCAGGCGTACCGCCATGCCGGTCGGCGCCGAGACCGCCGCGACGACCGCGATACCCACGGCAGCGGCTTTCTGCACGATCTCGTAGCTCGCGCGGCTCGTCATCAGCACGAAGCCGTCGCCGAACGCGCCACCGTGGGCAGCGACCGCGCCGATCAGCTTGTCGAGCGCATTGTGCCGGCCGACGTCCTCGCGCACGAGCTCGACCGCGCCATCGAGGGCGCACCATGCCGCCGCATGCACCGCGCCGGTCAGGTGGAAGAGGTGCTGGCGCGCGTGCAGCTCGGCCTGTGCGCGGGACAATGCGCCCGCCTGCAGCGCACCGCGGCGCGCATCGACCGTGCCGAGCGGGCGGCCTGCGATCTGGTCCAGGCTCTCGACGCCGCACAGCCCGCAGCCAGTGCGCCCAGCCATCGCACGGCGACGCTGGCGCAGCCCGGCGAAGCGTTCGCCGGCGATGCGCATCTGCACTTCGCTGCCTTGGGGATGCTCGACCACTTCGAGGTCGTAGAGCTCGCGGGCCTCGTTGATGATGCCTTCGCTCAGACTGAAGCCGAGCGCGAAGTCTTCGAGGTCCTGAGGCGTGGTCATCATTACGGCGTGGGAAAACCCGTTGTACACGAGGGCAGCGGGGACTTCTTCGGCAACCATGTCTTCTGCGCGGGTGGCGTCGCCGTCGACCCAGCGCTCCACCCCTACCCTGCCGTGCGAATCTGCGATCGAATCCGAATCGTGCCGCATCGCTCACCCCGCCAATCGGTTTCACCCCGATCCGCCGAGATTGGCGAATCAGCCTCTTCACATGACCGTAACGATACAAATCAGTCTGGACGAAGTCAATACATTTGTATCGTTTTTCCTCCAACATTTCATGGTGCGACGCATCATTTTCAGCCGCTGCAAAGAGTGTCGTATTTCGTTCTCCGATGAGCGGGCACCCCTGTCCGAATCACGAGCCTCCTGTTCTTAAATCGCCTGACCGGCGCTAGAATCAATCGGCATTCAATTCAATAATGAAATACCCCTCCCCTCAGAAAAACACGGTCACGACAATGAAGAGTCGGTTCATCACGCAGTGGATCAACGATTACCTGGCGGAACGCCGCGTACGCGCGAACTCGCTGATCATCACCATCTACGGAGATTTCATCGCCCCGCACGGCGGAACCGTGTGGCTCGGCAGTTTCATACGGCTGGTCGAGCCGCTGGGCCTGAACGAGAGAATGGTCCGCACCAGCGTCTATCGCCTGTCGCAGGACAAGTGGCTGGTTTCCGAGCAGATCGGACGCAAAAGCTATTACAGCCTCACTGCCTCGGGACGACGGCGCTTCGAACACGCCTATCGCCGGATCTACGACGCACGGCAGCTACCGTGGAACGGCGAATGGCAGCTCGTGATCCTGCCTTCGACGCTGCCCGCCCCGCAGCGGGACGCACTGCGCAAGGAACTGTCATGGGCGGGTTACGGAACGATCGCTCCGTGCGTGCTCGCACACCCGTCGGCAGACACCGAAACCTTGCTGGAAATCCTGCAGGAGACCGGCACCCACGACAAGGTCGTACCGATGACCGCGCACAATCTCGGCGCGCTGTCGAACCGCCCGCTGCAGGATCTGGCGCGTGAATGCTGGAATCTGGAGGCAATCGGCGCGACTTACCGGGAGTTCGCGGACCGGCTGCGGCCCGTGCTGCGGGCGCTGCGTACTGCTCGCGACCTGGACCCGGAACAGTGCTTCCTCGTGCAGACCCTGACGATGCACGATTTTCGTCGCGCCCTGCTGCACGACCCGCTGCTGCCCGATCAACTGATGCCTGTCGACTGGAGCGGTGCGGTCGCCCGCGAAGTGTGCCGAGACATTTATCGCATCACGTATCGCCTTGCCCAGCAGCACCTGATGGCGACATGCAAGACGCCAAATGGCCCGCTGCCGCCCGCCGCGCCGTATTTCTACGAACGTTTCGGCGGCCTCGAGGACACTACACACCGTGAAGCAGCGGAGCAGCAGTAGCGCAGAAACCCGCCTGCGCTGACTGCTGATCCGGAAACCGTTCCTGGTCAATCAATTCACAACGTATTCTTGATACACAAAAAGCTCTATCGAGCTTTTTGTTTGTATCCTGTTTTGTCACTCTCTCCCGCCCACGGTTGACCGCCCGGGCCGGGCAGGGCCGGAAGAGGCGCTACGCAGCCACCAGTTGCACGATGGCATCGACCGGACAGACGTCGATGCACTGCGGTGAGTCGAAGTAGCCGACACATTCCGTGCACTTGCCGGCATCGATGGCGAAAACGTCGTCTCCGGCGGTGATTGCCTCGTTCGGACACTCCGGAACGCACACGTCGCAACTGATGCAGTCGTCGTTGATCATCAAGGCCATTGCCGCTTTCTCCTGTTTTGTACGCTTGGGTCCATGGTGATTCGGCCCGGGTTCGCCGGAGAGGTGCATCGACGGGAGCACCCTTCCGGCCATCGCCGGCATTCCGATGGCCGAACGGTAGCACCCGTATTGCTCCCAGTCAAATTGTTTGACGTCTAACAATATAATTGCAGTTCAACGTGAAGGCGATCTACGGTAGCATTCGAGCCTGAAACCCAAGTAGCGTCTGTGACGCCAAGCCCGGAATGGACATGACAAGAAAGAAGACATCCGCAGATAAAGGCCTCGATTTCGGCATTCTGCCCAGCCTTGCCGGCTATCAGCTGCGGCTTGCGCAGATCGCGATCTTTCGCGATTTCGCCGCTGCGCTCGGCGAGTTCGACGTCACGCCCGGACTGTTCGGCGTCATCGTCATCATCGACGCGAACCCCGGACTCAAGCAGAGCGAACTTGCCCGCGCAGCGCACCTCGACCGCTCGACGGTGGTCTCGGTGATCGACAATCTCGAACGCCGCCGCCTCGTCGAACGACGGCCGGCCGAAAACGACCGTCGCTCGAACGCGCTTGTGCTCACCCCGGACGGAATCGCACTGCTGAAAAAACTCAAGCGCCGCGTCGGCGAACACGAGAAACGGCTGGTCGAGCACCTGTCCGAAGAGGAGCGCGTCACGCTGGTGACGCTGCTGCAGAAGATATTTCCGGAACAGCGTTGACCCGGCTGTCGCACTGGGGGCGCGACGAAATTCACCCTGCTGCCCGCGAAAGATCCGGGCGCCTCGCAGGGGGCGGGAAGCGCCCGGAGAAGCCGCTCAGAACGGCAGCACGGCCTTGAACCACGCCTTGTCGCCGCGGAATCGATTCTCCGCTTCCGTTTCATGCTGCCACTGGGCGATGAACATCGTCCCGGTCTTGCTCGTGTAGCTCACGCTCGGGCCGATGGCGAACACTTCACCCCGCCGCCCGGACGACCACGGGCCGATCGCCGACGAAATCTTCCTGCCCTCGAGCTTGTCGTCGGTCGTCTGCTTCAGATAGTAGCCGGACAGCCCCACCGCCCACGGGCCGATGTGCTTTCCGACGACGTAATCCATGTGAAAGTCGTCGCCGGACTCGTAATCCATCTTCGGCGCGCCGGGCGCCGGGCGGAAATCCTTGTTCTTCGACTTGATGTTGTACATGAACTTGCCGGACACCTCCCAGCCGGAGTCCGACAGCCACGTCATCGCGAAGATCGGCTCGACGCTCCAGTAGTTCGTCCCGATGCTCTTGCGCGGATCGCCGGACTTGTACTTGCCGCTCGGCAGGTTGAAGTCGAGCGCGACGGTCCAGTGCAGGGTCGGCGTATGCCAGGCGACGATGATCGGGTTGATCGTGATGTCGCCGAGGTCGGTCACCGATGCGCTGCGCCCGCCGAGCTTCACCTCCTGGCTGACTACCGGCACGATCAGGTGCATGCCCCAGTCGCCGCCGAGGATCTTCGTGTCGGTCATCTTGATGAACCGCAGCGCGTCGAACCAGGCGCGCACCGACGTGTTCGGCACCTTGTCGCCGTCGCCGTCGCGCAGCTCCGCGTCGTAATAGCCGAAGTAATTGAGGAAGTAGTTGCCGGGCGGCGGCACCGCGCCGGCCAGCCAGTTTTCCCCGCCGTTCGGGTACTGGTCGCCTCCCTCCTTCGCCATTGCGTTGCCCGCCACCATGGCCGCCAGCACGGCGGCGACGGCCATTTGATTTACCTTCATGTTTTCTCCCTGATTCGATTTTTCGCACTAACCGGCCCGCACCGCGCAGCGGGCGCAATGCAGGGACCGGGTTGCATCAGAACGGGAACTGCCGCTGCCCCATCTGCACGGTGATCCACTTGAGTTCGGTCATCTCGTCCATCGAGTGATGCCCGCCCTCGCGCCCGAAGCCGCTGTCCTTGACGCCGCCGAACGGCACATGCGGTTCGTCCATGATCGAGGAGTCGTTGATGTGCACCATCCCGGCTTCCAGCCGCAGCGACAGGTCGAACGCCTTCTGCAGGTCGTTCGTGATCAGGCCCGACGACAGCCCGTAGCATGAGTCGTTGGCGAGCCGCAGCGCGTCCTCGCTGTCGGCGGCGCGGATCACCGACACCGCCGGACCGAAGCTCTCCTCACGGAACACGACCATGTCGGGTGTCACGCCGGCGAGGATCGTCGGCTGGTAGAACGCGCCGTCGCTTTTTCCCCCGTGCAGCAGCTTCGCACCCTTCGCAACTGCGTCGGCGACGTGGCGATCGAGCACCGCGCATTGCTTGCGGTCGATCAGCGGCCCGATCACCGTCTGCGGATCACGAGGATCGCCGACCTTGAAACCGGCAATCTTCGTCGCGAGCTTGTCGCAGAAGACGTCGAAGATCGGTGCCTCGACGATCAGGCGCGAGTTCGCCATACAGACTTGGCCTTGGTGCAGGAAGATGCCGAAGGCCGCGGCGTTCACCGCGTAATCGACGTCCGCATCCTTCAGTACGATCATCGGGCTCTTGCCACCGAGTTCCAGCGTGATGCGCTTGAAGTGCCTGCCGGCTTCCGCCGACAGCTCGCGCCCGACCTCAGTCGAGCCGGTGAAAGTGATCATCCGCACGCGCGGATCGGCGACGAAAGTGTTGCCGAGCACCGAACCCTGCACCGGCACGACGTTCAGCACGCCTTTCGGCAAGCCGGCGGCCTCGAAGATTTCGGCGATCTTCAGGCCCGTCACCGGCGTGTAGCTCGCCGGCTTCAGGATGAAAGTGTTGCCCGCGGCGAGCGCGAGCGCGACCTTCTTCGTCGCAAGCAGGAAAGGGAAGTTGAACGGCGCAATCCCTGCAATGACGCCGAGCGGCCGGCGCACGCTCATCGAGAACACGCCGGGGCTGTCGGACGGCATCGTCTCGCCGGTGATGCGGCGGCACTCGCCCGCGGCGCTGCGCAGCAGATTCACGACGAAGGATGCTTCGAACATCGCCTTGCCGTAAGTCGAGCCGGCTTCGTCGATCAACACGGCCGCGACGTCGGGGATGCGCTTCTGCAGCGCGTCCGCCGCGCGCAGCAGGATTGCCTCGCGCTCGTTCGCGAGGGTGTTGCCCCAGCTTTCACGCGCGCGGTAAGCCGCTGCGATCGCCCGCTCCAGGTCGGCGGCGGAGGCCTGATGCACCCGCCCCCACACCTCGCTGGTCGCCGGGTTGAGGTCGTCGAGGATCGTTTCGGTCGACGAGCCCACCCACTCGCCGTCGATGAACAGCTTGTATTCCTTCATGCTCGCTCCCTTACAGGCTGATGCCGCACCGTCCCGGCGCGAGGATATTGTTCGGATCGAGCGCCTTTTTCAGGCGCTTCTCGACGTCGCGCTTCACGGGTCCGTAGGTCGCCGCGACCTTCTCGGCGAAGGCGGTATTCGCGCGGTACATGCCGTAGCCTTCCTTCGCGAAGGTGTGCAGCAGCTCGTCGTAGCACGCGTACGCGTTCTTCATCTGCGTTTCATCCGAGCGGTCGTACAGCAGGTCGATCACGTGGTGCATGTCGCGCCAGCCGACGATGAACTCGCCGACGTAGTCGAAGCCGTACTTCCCGAGGATCGTCTTCGCCATCTGCATCTGCTTGAGCGTCTCGGCGCCCTTCGCCTGCGACACCGGCGCGAACCAGATCGAGCCGCCGCCCCCGCGCCAGTTGTAGAGGCCGAACTCGCCGAGGTTCGGCTTGCCCTTCATCAGGTCGAAGCGGTATTCCAGTGCCTGGCTGCCCTTCGACTGCTCCTGAGTGACGATCCGGCCGCCGGTCGTCGCCGCAACCGACTCGATGATTTTCCAGTTGGCGTCGTTGGTTTCCTTCGTGCCGTAGAGGCCTGCGTACACGTTCCACGCACCGATGTTGTGGTCGGCCTGGATCTTCTTCACGGCGTCGTCCGGGATCGTGCCCGGCCCGGTGTAATAGTCCGCGCGTTTCACCGGGGTGCAGGGCGCCTCCCACAGCGTATGCGCGATGACGACCGCGTTCGGGATCACCATCGCGATGCGCAGCGGGCGCAGCGCCTCGACGATCTTCGTGATGTCTGCCTCGTCCGGGTACTGGATGCAGAACGGGCGAAAGTCCGGCGGCGCCGGCATCAGCCACATCCCCATCTTGGTCACGACGCCGTAGTTCGACTGCGTGAACATGCCGTCGAGCGTCGGCCCGTAGCCCCACTTGAACACCTGCCAGGTGTTCGAGTTCTCCATCGCGCCCATGCCGGTACGCAGCACCTGCCCGTCCGCGAGCACGACCTCCATGCCGCACGAGAACATGAAATGCTCGCCGTACGGCGTATAGCCGACCCCGCGGTCGACCATGTTCCCGACGGGCCCGGCGATCGCGGACGGCGCCGGGCACGAGAACCACAGCGGCAGCTTGTGTTCCTGCAGGTAGTCGTAGAGCTGCTGGTAGGTGACGCCCGGCTCGACCAGCGCGGTGCACAGCTCAGGATCGACCTCGAGGATGCGGTTCATGCGCCGCAGGTCCATCACGATCTGCCCGCGCTCGACGGGCGCCGCCGAGCCATAGCCGATGTTCTTGCCGGTCGAGATCGGATACACCGGCATCCGGTACTTGTTGGCGACCTTCATGATGCGCTGGATCTGCTCGACGCCGTCCGGCATCACCGAGGCCGACAGTTCGTGCTGCGCGTCCGGCACCGGGATCGCGATCTTGCGGTACGGCGCCAACTTCTCCTCATCGATCAGCACATGCTCGTCGCCGACGATCGCACGCAGCTCGCCTACCGCCTTGTCGAAATCCGCCGCACTCATGCCTTTCGGCAATGCCTTGCTCTTCGAACTCATTCGCTTGTCTCCGTTATATTTGTCGTCGTTGCCGGGCGCGTCAGGTCGTGATCGCGAACGACACCAGGCTGGCCGTGCCGATACGGCGATGGGAATCCAACGCCAGCCCCGCCCCGCGAGCCGCTGCGATCTGCCGGAAGATCAGCGCCGAGGCGTCGTCCATCACGCCGATCACACGTCCCTGCCCCGCGCGGTCCAGCAAGGCCGCCACGCCCGCGAAACTACCCAGCTCGCGCACGCTCGCCGAAACCGGCTGCACACCCATCTCCGCCCCGAGCCCGCGCGCAATCGCCAAGGCCTCGGGCAACTCCGCCTGCGCGACCACCATCACCGGCCGCTGCCCCCCGCCCCGCACAAAAGGATTCGCCATCGCCGCAAACGGCATCACCCCGAGCGCCCCGCCGCCCAGCACACCCTTCAGGAATACCCGCCTGTCCATGTCGGCTCACTCCCGTGCGACCGCGGCTTCGCCGCTGATGCGCCGCGCCACATCGGCGAGCGTCGCATCGTCGATCTCGCTCTGCCGGAACGCCGGCATCGCCCGGTTGCCCAATCGCACCACCCGCTCGATGTACTCCGCCGGCAACGCGCGCCCCTTCAGCACCGGCCCGACGTTCGCCTCGTGGCAATAGCCGCAGACCTTGTCGTATACCTCGTCGCCATCCCGCCACTCGGCGTGCGCCCCGCCGGCGACCATCAGAGCCGCGGCGCCGACGAAAACGGCCAATCTCCTTGCGTTCATTTCGACCTCCTCCTGATTGTTGGCCTTCAAACATCTCAGGACGAGCTAAAGCAAGCGCAGTGCCAGCTTAGCGCGGAATCTCACTAGTCGTTTGTTTACAGTAGCTTGGAAATCAGAGACGAAAAATATGGAGGCGTCGCCGGGAAGACCCCGCTGTCCAGAATCCGGACACCCTCGGCGCGCAACGCCCCGGCGGCACCGTCAGCAGGCACGCGGAAGCTGGACTCGTGAGGCGAATCACAAAATCAGACAGTGTCCATATTTGCGACAGCCGCGCACCTCCGCGAAAAGCGCGCTCTTGGACCATCGGCCAACGGGCCCGAGGCGGCACAACCCGGTCCTTCTGCCCCTTCCCGTCACGAACCACGATCTGCCAATATTCGAAGTCGAGATCCTTGACGCGCAGGCACGCGCGCTCCATCAGCCGCATTCCCCCGCCTCGGATTCCACTTACCTGGAAAGCACTGCGGGCAGCGCGCGCGCATCGAAGCGAGCACGCGGTTACACGATGAACGGTGCAGCAAGTGGTCCCATTATTCGATACCACGGCTATTCACGCACGAACAGCCGCCGAAGAGGCGCTCGCGTCGTGACGTCCGATCCTTTCATCGAGCGGACGGCTTACAGCCGGTTTCGCTCTCTGTAAGCGATCCGCTCATGTCAAACGTTGGGCGTCATCCGTAACAGGCATTTCTCGCAGGAAGCGATAGACGGTCGAGCGCGACACGCCCAGCGCCTGTGCCGCTGCGCTGACGTTGCCGTCGAGCTTGTCGAGCACGCGCAGCACGTAGTCGCGCTGGAAATCGTCGAGGGGCACGATGCCATCCGAAGCGGCCGCCGCCCCTCCCCGCGCGCAGCCCGGCGCGGGCGCCGGGGCAATCCCGAGCACCGCACACACTTCCGCCTCCCCGATCGTGTCGCCTTCGCGGAAGGCGATAAGTCGCTCGACGACGTTGCGGAGCTCGCGGACGTTGCCGGGCCAGCGGTAGGCGACGAGGTGTGCGAGCGCGGTCGGCGCGAGTTGCGGCACCGGCCCTGATTGGGGCGTCCTGCGACGGAGCAGGTGTTCGACGAGCAGCGGGATGTCCTCCGTCCGTTCGCGCAGCGGGGGCACGTGGATATGTACGACGTTGAGTCGGTACAGCAGGTCGTGGCGGAATTTGCCTTCAGCGACGAGCTTATCGAGGTCGCGGTGCGTCGCGGCGACGACGCGCGCATGGGTGTGCCGCAGCGCGGTCGCGCCGAGCTGGCGGAATTCGCCGCTGTCGAGCACGCGCAGCAGCTTCGCCTGGCACCCGAGGGGGAGTTCGCCGATCTCGTCGAGGAACAGAGTCCCGGCGCTCGCGACCTGGAACAGGCCTTCCTTGTCGGCCGTCGCGCCTGAAAACGCGCCGCGCTTGTGGCCGAAAAGTTCGCTCTCGACGAGGTCGTCGTCGAGCAGGCCGCAGTTCAGCGGCACGTAGGATTCCTTCGCGCGGTTGCTCCAGCGGTGCAGCGCGCTCGCGACGACCTCCTTGCCGGCACCGCTCTCGCCGGTGATCAGCACCGGCAGGTCGAGCGGTGCGGCGCGGCGCACGAGCGCGAGCATGCGCTTCCACGCGGCGCTCGCGCCGATCACCGCGCCGTCGTCCGTGCTGCGCAGCGCGGCGACCTCGGCACTCAGCGCCGCGCAGCGCTGTGCCATCGCGCGCTTTTCGAGCGCGCGCTCGACGACGATGTCGAGCTCGGTCAGCTTGTAAGGTTTCGACAGGTAGTCGAAGGCGCCGAGCTTCATTGCCGAGATCGCGGTGTCGACGTTGCCGTGCCCCGTCAGGATCACGACTTCGATCAGCGGATCGAGCTCCTTGAGCCGCTTCAACACCTCGATGCCGTCGATGCCCGGCATCTTGATGTCGACGAGCGCGAGGTCGATTCCGCCGTGTTGCGCACATTCGAGCGCAGCCTCGCCGTCCGCGGCTTCGCTGAGGCGGTAGCCGGCGCGGCCGAGCCGGCTGGTGAGCAGCTGGCGGTACAGCGCCTCGTCGTCGACGATCAGGATGTGTCGGTTCATCAGTCCGCCCCCTCGATGCCGGCTTCATCGTACGGCAGCGAAATGCGGAACCACGCCCCGCCTTCTTGCCGGTTGCCGCAGGTGATCCTGCCGTGCAGCTCGGACATGATCCCGTAGCAGATCGACAGGCCCAGGCCGGTGCCGCGGCCCGGCGGCTTGGTCGTGAAGAAAGGGTCGAAGACATGGTCGATGACGCCTGCAGGCAGCCCAGCGCCTTCGTCGAGCACGCCGAGCTCGACGGCGTCGTCGGCGCTTCGCAGCTCGACCCGCAGGGGGCCGGCGCCATTCATCGCGTCGCGTGCATTCTTGACGAGGTTCTGGATCACCTGGTCGAGCAGCGTCGGGTTCGTACGCACCGGTGGCAGGCGGTCCTCGATGTCGAACGTGATCTCCAGCCCGCGCGTGAGGCCGACCTCGCGGTACGAGGCAAAGCGCTCCTGCACGTACAGCGCGACGTCGACCGGTTCGATCGGCGGACTCTGCCGGCGCGAGAAAAGCAGCAGGTTGTCGGTGATCGCCTTGCAGCGCTGCGCCTGTTCCTGGATCGTCGTCAGCCCGTCGCGGATGATTTCCAGGTCGGGGATCTGCGCTGCATTCGGGATCGCCTCCATCAGCGACTGCAGCTCTTCGGCGAAGCCCGACACGAGGCCGAGCGGGTTGTTGATCTCGTGCGCAATGCCGGACGCGAACTGCCCGAGCGAACTGAGGCGATTCGCCTGCGCGAGCTGCCGCTCCATTTCGCGCCGGGCAGTGATGTCGCGCGCGACGCCGATGACGCCTTCCGCTTTTCCGTTCGTCAGCAGCACCGCGGTGCTGACTTCGAGGAGGCAGTTCGTCCCGCACGGCGCCTCGATCGCGATCTCGAACGGCAGCCCCGGCCCGCCGGCCAGCCGCCGCCGGAAATCGCGCTCGAGGCGCAATGCCGACGAATGCAGCATGAATTCGCCGCAGCGCCGGCCGATCGCCCGATCTGCCGGCACCCCGAGAAGATCGGCCATGCGCGTGTTGACGAAGCTCAGGCGCCCGTCCAGATCGAGGATGTACACCGCGTCATTGATGATGTCCTGGATCTGCTGTTCGCGGTTTTCGAGCCGTGCGGCGTATTCGGTGAGCTTGCGTTCGCGTTCGTGTTGCGCGGTGACATCGAGCGCCAGGCCGCTGTAGCCGACGATCTTGTCGCCCTTGATGACCGGTTCGACCTGCAGCTGCACGGGGAAAGGGTTTCCGGCCGAATCGCTCATCACGACGTCGAGGCGGGCGACGCTGCGCTGCTGCGCGCTGTGCTTCAGGAAGCTCGATGCCTGCGCGCGATACTCCGGCAGCACCAGATCCTTCAGGCGCAGCGACGGCAGTTCGGCCTCGTCGATGCCCAGGCGCGTTCGCCCGGCCTTGTTGAGCTGCACCAGACGGCCGGACAGATGCAGCGCGAAAACGATTTCGGGCAGGTCCTCGATCAGGTTGCGGTAACGCTGCTCGGACGCCTCGAGCTCGCGCGTGCGCTCGAAAACCTTGGTTTCGAGGCCGTCGATCTGATCCTTGATGTTCAGCGGCTGGAAATACTTGCGCAGTTCAGCGAGTTCGGGAGTGCAATCATCGGCATTCATCAGCGTCCATGAACACCGCTCGGCGCCGCTCCCTTCACATTCGTGTTCGATGCAGATCATGTCGGTCTGGAACACGAAGGACGCGAAGCCGGACGCGTAGCCGGCCAGCGTCCAGCACACCGCTTCATGAGAGCGGCCGAACAGGCGCAAGTGCTGCTCGGCTTCGTAGGAACGCCGCCAGAAACCGCCCATGCGATAGCGCCGGCGCTCGCAGTCGATCTCGACGGAGCGGGTCTCGACTTCGGCGATGCCGGCGAACATGTGCGTGCGCGGGCCGCCGCGGACGAACTGCTCGATGGTGTCCGGATGCATGTACGCGGCGAGGAGGCCGGCATCCTCGTGGCCACAGCTGAAGCCGTAGCGCGTCAGGACGACTTTCGCCGCTTCCGCGCCGAGCGTCTCGACGAGTTCCTTGCGCAGCGCTCCCATCGCATCGGTATGCAACAGGATCGCGCGACGGCCGCAGAACTCGATCGCCCCCTCGTTCGGCCGCAGCTCGACGAGGGAGAAGAAATCAAGTTCGTCCGCGCGCATTCCAGTTCTCCCCTGCCTTGGCAGAATTTTCACAATGCGCGCGACGGGAGCCCCCGGTCAGGACACGGCGACGGCGCTCTCGTGCAACGCCCGCAGACGCCCGCGCTGAAGCTTGCCGGTGGGCGTCAGCGGCAGCTCGTCGAGCCAGTGCACCCAGCGCGGACGGCGATGACCGGGCAGCGTCGCAATGCCTTCGTCCATCCTCTGGCGCGCTTCGCTGCGGCGCTCCGGCGATGCCACGGCGAGCACTGCGAGTGCCGTCAAGCCGTCGGCGGAGCTTACCCCCACCGACGCGATCTGATGAAGCGTTTCGCCACAAACCGATGCAAGCGACTGCTCCACCCACAAGGTGCTGACCCATTGGCCGGCGATCTTCAGCATGTCGTCGTTGCGCCCGGTGTATTCGAGGCGCCCGTCGGCGTGGCGCAGGAACATGTCGCCAGGAGAAAACCAGCCGTCGCGGAACCCGTCCGCCTGCGCCTCGGGCCGCTCCCAGTAGCCGAGCGCGACCGCCGAATGGCGGATCCACACGCGCTGGGGCACGTCCGGATCGACGTCGTCGGCATGACGGACTTCGGTCAGCGGGGTCGGCCGCATCAGGCCGGAATCGTCATCGCTGAAGAGCATCAGGCACAGCGTCTCCGACGTCCCGTAGCCGCTGATCAACGTATGGCCCGTCGCTTCGCGCCAGTCCTGTCGCACCGCCAGCGGCAGCGCCTCGCCGGCCGAGACGCAGTGGCGGATGCCGTATTGAGCGATCCGCCGGGCGACGCCGGTCTGCAGCATCTTGCGGTACAGCGTCGGAACACTGAACAGCAGCGTCGGACGGTATTTTTCGACCATGTACTCGACGCGCTCCGCAGTCGGCCATTGGCGGTCGAGAATCACCGTCGCGCCGACGCGCAGGCCCGCGAACAGACTATTGCCCAGCGCGTAGGCGAAGAACAGCTTCGAACTGGCGTAGAGCCGGTCGGCCGCGGTCAGCCCGAGGATGCCGCAGGCGAACGAATGTGCGTTGGTCACCGTGCGCTGCGCATGGACGACGCCTTTCGGCACGCCCGTCGTCCCGGACGTTCCGATCCACAGTGCAGCGTCCTCGGTGGCGCGCTCGAGCGGCGCGACGGCTTCAGCCGCAGCGAGGTGCGTCGCCCAGTTGGACGTGCCGGGACCGTCCGCAACGATTTCCGCAACGGTGCGGGCTTCGGCGACAAGCGCCCTGGCCTGCTCGGTCTCGCACCACACGAAGCGCGGCTCGCATTCGTTGAGGATCGGCGCGAACTCGTTCATCGACAGGCGCGGATTGACGCCGATCGCGACCCCGCCGGCCCAGATCGCGCCGAGGTAGGCAACGACCCAGTCGACGCTGTCCGGCGCGAACACGATGACCCGGTTGCCCGGTTGCAGGCCGAGGGTCTTCCACGCGCCGGCCGCGCGGCTCACGCGGTCGCGAAGCACCGCGTAACTCACTTTTTCATCGTCGCATTCGATCGCGATCGCCGTGTCGACGCCCGCGGACAGCAAAGTTTCGGCAGCATTCATTGCGATTTTCTCCTCTAACCCGGAAGCCCCGGACTTCATTCAATCACCCGGACCAGAAACAGCGTCAGGACCGGGAAGAAAACCAGCAGGACGACGCGCAGCGCGTCCGACATCAGGAACGGCACGATGCCGCGGAAAGTCGCCGACATCGGGACGTTCTTCGCCATGCTGTTGATGATGTAGACGTTCATGCCGACGGGCGGTGTGATGAGGCCGACCTCGACGACCATCAGCGCGAGGATGCCGAACCAGATCGCCTTTTCGGACTGGCCCAGGCCCCAGAAATCGAGGCCCATGATCACCGGGAAGAAGATCGGGATCGTCAGCAGGATCATCGACAGGCTGTCCATGACGCAGCCGAGGAACATGTAGATGACGATGATCGCGAACAGCACCAGGAGCGGCGGCAGGCCCGAGCCCGAGACCCAGCTCGCCAGTTCCGCCGGCATCTGCGTCAGCGCGAGAAACACGTTGAGCACGTCGGCCCCGAGCAGGATCAGGAAAATCATCGCGGTGGCCTCCGCGGTCGAATACAGCGACTCCATCAGTCCATCCAGGCGCATGCCTTTCGCGACCGCCAGCACGCCGGCGCCGATCGTGCCGACCGAAGCGGCTTCGGTCGGCGTGAAGATGCCGCCGTAGATGCCGCCGATGACGACGACGAAGATCGTCAGCACCGGCCATACGTCGATCAGCGCACGAATGCGCAGCGCCACGCTCTTGCGTTCCCCGGCCGGTCCCGCACCCGGGTTGAACCGGCAGTGCAGCGCGATGACGGCCATGTAGCCGAGGGCGGCGATGATCCCCGGAATGAGCGCCGCGGCGAACAGCTTGGCGATGTTCTGCTCGGCGAGGATCGCGTAGATCACCAGCACGACCGACGGCGGAATCAGGATGCCCAGCGTCCCCCCGGCGGCGAGCGTCGCGGTCGCGAGTGCCGGCGAGTAATTGAGCCGGCGCAGTTCGGGCAACGCGACCTGCCCCATCGTCGCCGCCGTCGCGAGCGACGAGCCGCAGATTGCGCCGAACCCCGCGCAAGCGCCGACCGCCGCCATCGCGACGCCGCCGCGGTAATGGCCGATCATCGATTCGGCGGCACCGAACAGCGCTTTCGACAGGCCGCCGCGCGACGCGAAGCTGCCCATCAGCAGGAACAGCGGGACAACCGACAGATCGTAGATCGAATAGCGCCCGTAGGCGGCGGTCTTCAGATAGCCCAGCAGCGGATCCCAGCCCGCCATCGTGACGTAGCCGGCCACGCCGGTGATCAGCATCGAGATCGCGATCGGCACCCGCAGTGCCAGCAGCACCAGCAGGAAAACGAAGAAGCTTGCACCGATTGCCGTACCGCTCATGCTGGCTGCTCCCGGAATTTCCGTGATGACGTGTAGAACGCGGTCGCGGCGAGCAGCGCAAAGGACGGTGACATCAGCATGTACGCGTACCAGGTCGGCACGCCGAGCAGCATCGAGGTTTCACTGCTGGCCCTGAGATCGACCGTGCCGATCGTCATCCGCCAAGCCACGATCGCAGCGCAGATCGCGAGCAACAGTGCCCCGAGACCGTCGAGCCGTGCCCGCATACAGGGGCGCAGGCCGGTCGTGAAGAAGTCGACGAACACGTGGCTGCCGCGCATCTGGCCCCACGGCAGGAACGCGGCGACCGCAACGGCGGAGCCGATCTGCACCAGCTCGAAGTCACCGAGCACGGCGTTGCCGGTCAGCGCGCGGCTCGCGATGCTGAACACCGACATGATGCTGACTGCGACCAGCACCAGTCCGCCGGTCGCGGCGAACGTGCGGGAAAGGAAGAACAGTGAGCGGCCGATCGGGTCCTGCGGCGCACAGACCGGCGTTGCAATGGGTTCGGACATTTGAAGTCTCCCGGTGAGGCGATCCCGGCCGGCGGACGATTCGTCGCCGGACCCGCAGACCGCGGGTCATGTGACCGCGATGTGAACCGTGGCGGTTCGCATCGCGGCGTGCCGAATGCTTCAGATCGGGTCGTGCTTCTGGATCAGATCCTGTGCGCTCTTGAGCAGCGCCTTGCCGTCGTATCCCTTGCCCGAGACTTCCGAGACCCATGAGTCATAGACGTGCTGGCCGGATTTCTCCCATTTCTTGAGCTCGGCCGCCGGGATGACGTTGAACTGGTTGCCGCGGTCCGACGCCAGTTTGCGCGCGGCGGTCGCCGACTCGTCCCACACCTTGCCGACCCACGCCGAGGCCTCGGCTCCGCCATTGGCGTCGATGACCTGCTTCAGGTCGGCCGGCAGGCTGTCGTACTTCGCCTTGTTCATCGCGAAGATGAACGCCCCCGTGTAGAGCGCGCGCGCTTTCGGGTCGCCTTCGCTGTGGAACTTGACCAGTTCGTGCGCCTTGACCGCAGGAACGACTTCCCACGGCAGCATCGCTCCGTCGATGACGCCTTTCGACAGTGCCTCGGAAACCTGCGGCACCGGCATGCCGACCGGCGTCGCACCGAGCGCGGCGAGGAACTTGTTCGTCTGGCGCGTCGGCGCTCTCAGCTTGAGACCACGGAAGTCCGATTGCTGGGTGATCGGCCTTTTGACGAGGTGCAGTTGGCCGCTGTCGTGGACGTGGAACAGGATCGGGTGCACATCCTTGAACTCGGTCTGGTCGAGCTTGTTCGCCGTGACGTATTCCCACAATGCACGACTCGACCCTTCAGCGCTCTTGATCATGAACGGCAACTCGAACACTTCGACCGCGGGGAAGCGCCCCGCGCTGTAGCCGGGCAGCGTCCAGACGATATCTGCAATGCCGTCCCGCGCCTGGTCGATCAGCTGCGGCGGCGTGCCGCCAAGCTGCATCGCCGGGTAGATCTGGCATTTCAGCCGACCGGCGGATTCCTTGTTGATCTTGTCGCACCACGGCGTGATGAACTTGGCGTGCGCCGTCGAACCCGGCGGCAGAAAGTGATGCACCTTCAGCGTCACTTCCTCCGCCGACGCTGCACCGAACGCCAGCGCCATCGTCGCGCCTGCCACTACCCTGAATCCAGCTGAAATACCTTTGCTCATCTGCTCCTCCGGTGTATCGGTTCGTGGTTTTTGTTTTTCTGCACGATAGGCCTGAGGTAGGCGCCCCACAACATGGAGCATTGCCTATCTTCGCTTCGATTGATGAATATCAAACAATCTACGATATTCACAAACGTCTCTTGCAAGCGAGCTCTGGAGAGCATCGTGCCCCCCGGCGCGCAGATGGGTCTGCAGGGCTGCGCGCGGGGAGTAGTCCGCCCCCTGCCGGATGAATTCGTTGATCTTTTGTTTGACTTGTAACTATTTGTTAGACACGATTCGGAAAATACATTGGCGTCAGAAGGGTTATCGCCCTGGCGATGCGCCGACAAGAACCGCCACAGGTTTCACCAGAGAGAGCGGCACTATTCATAACAAAGTTCAACTTGCCGACCCGCGTCGGACGAGTTGCAACGGGCTTCGAATCCACATCAAAAAAGGGGAAATCAATGCACAAAAAACGTCTCGCCATAGCGGTCTCTTGTATCGTCGCCGGTCTGGTTTCGGCTTCCGCCGCAGCCCAGTCGAATGTGACGGTATATGGCGTGGCCGATGCTTTCATCGGCTACGGCAAGACCGGAGACGCCAAATTTACCGGTGTGCAGAGTGGCGGCTGGGCGGGTTCGCGCCTCGGCTTCCGCGGCACCGAAGACCTCGGCAACGGGCTCAAGGCCGTGTTCACGCTGGAGTACGGGATCGAGCTCGACCAGAACGCAGGCCTGGGTGCAGCCCCCAACCTTTCGCGGCAGCAGTTCATCGGCCTGCAGGGCGGCTTCGGCTTCATCGGTCTCGGTCGCCAGTACCATCCGGGCTACTACGTGTTCAAGTACGACGCCATCGTTCCCGTGCCGATCAGCCCGCAGTTCGCCCTGGCGGCTGCCGCCGGATCGAACCTCGTGGCAGGTGGTCCCGCCCGCGTCAGCAACTCGATCAACTACAAGTCGCCGAACTTCGGCGGCCTGACGCTCAACGCGATCTATGGTCTCAATGAAGTCAACCAGGACGACGACCGCCGGAAAGGCGACATCGCGGCGATCGGCGCCGATTACGCGAACGGCCCGCTCGCCATCGGCCTGATCTACAGCCAGGTGAAGGAACACGTCGGCGACGAGGACAAGCGCGAAGCGTACATCGGCGGCTCCTACGATTTCGGCGTGTTCAAGCTGGCGGGCTCGTATCAGCGCATCGAGGATGCCACCGCAGCGGAAGACACCGACAACGTCTGGCATATCGGCGGCACCGTGCCGATCGGCACTTCGGGCAAATTCTCCGTGGCCTATGGCCGACTGGACGCGGATACGAACGACAGCGACGCCGACTCGTGGGCCGTGGTGTACTCCCACTCGCTGTCGAAGCGCACGCTCGCCTACGCCGGTTACGGCCACATCAGCAACGACGACGGACGGGCGGTGCGCTCCCCGTCGTTTGTCAGTGCGGCCAATACTTCGCCCGGCGACACGAGCCGCAACCTGATGGTCGGTTTGAACCACCTGTTCTGATCATCTCCCGACTGGAATAGACGGGCGCTGCGGCGCCCGTTTTCATTTACACCCCCGTTTCGGTGCCCATACGGGCCGGGCGATCGGGAGGATGAAACAACGAGGAGATTCGTCGCCGAAATATCGAAAATCGATCGTCGTCCACCGACATTCATTGCTCGCCACCATTGTTTGACGTCAAACAATTTGCTCTCTATACTTCGAACCACTCTCTTGATCGCCACGGACACGCCAATGAATATCAGGACGAAGGTCGAGCAGTTGTGCGCCAGAATGCATGACGAGCCGCAGTTCCCCACGCAGGGCCTCACCCTGTTCGTCGATCTCGAACGCCGTGAGACGCGCCGCAAATACCTGCCGCGCGACGTGCTGCAGACGTTCCTCGGCGGTCGCGGCGCGAACATGTACCTGCTCTACAACCTGCTGCAGGAAGAACGCGACGCCCTCGACCCCGAAGTGCCGCTGATCTTCGGTGCCGGCACGCTCACCGGGGACATGCCGGCCGCGACGCGCGGCAACTTCACCAGCCGCTCCCCTGAAAGCGACGCGATCCTCGACACCAACGGCGGCGACTACTTCCCGTCCTTCGTCAAGCGCCACGGCTACGACCACATCGTGCTGTACGGCCTGGCGCCGCAATGGACGCTGCTGCGTATCGCGCACGACGAAGTCCAGTTCCTCGACGCGACGCCTTACGTCGGCCTCGACAACCTCGAGATCCCCGGCGCAATCGAGCGCGACTTCGACTGCACCGAACGCAAGGACATGGCGCTTGCGCGCATCACCAGCGCCGGCGAAAACCTCGCGCTGTGCAGCGGCATCATGGGCGGCATCAAGGCGATCTGGGCGCGTGGCGGCGGCGGCGCGAAGATGGGCGCGCTGCGCCTGAAAGCGATCATGGTGCACGGCAAGCCGGGCGAAGCGCCGAAGGTCAAGGAGCTGAAGGAGCACAACAAGGTAATCGGCAAGAAGATCACCTCGACCTCGGTCATCAAGAATGCGCTCAAGCAGGTCGGCACGCCGTTCCTGTACAAGCCTTCGCGCGTGCTCGGCGCGCTGGGCACGATGAACAACCAGAAGACCGCCTGGCACGAGTCGCTCGACGCCGACAACTTCGACCCCTACCGCCCCGGTATGGACGGCTGCTACAAGTGCCCAGTGCATTGCCGCAACCTCAACGACATGACCCCCGAAGGCAAGGGCGGCTGGGGCTCGGCGGCGCTGAAAGGCCTCAAGGGCAATGCGAGCTACGACAAGGCCCAGGCCGATGTCGAGCACGGCAAAGAGCGCACGTATAACGGCATCCACAACGACGGCCAGTTCGACAAGTACGACAAGGGCGACGGCCCGGAGTACGTCACGGTCGGCAAGTTCGGCCCGATGATCGGACTGAAGGAGCCGGAGCACGTGCTGCGCCTCAACAACATCCTCAACGACCTCGGCCTGGACTCTTCGTCCACCGGCAGCGCGATCGCGTGGGCAATGGAATTGTGGCAGCGCGGCATCATCGACGCGAGCCACACCGGCGGCCTCGACCTCTCGTGGGGCAACTACGAGACCGTCGAGAAACTGCTGTTCATGACGGCCAAGCGCGAAGGCTTCGGCGACACCATCGCGGATTCGTCGCGCGCCGTCGAGCGCGGCAAGTACCCGAAGGAAGCGCTCGATTACCGCATGGCGGTCAAGGGCCTGTTCCAGTCCGACCCGCACGACGCACGCATCCTCAAGGCGTTCGCGCTTGGCCTGTCGGTCGCGACCCGCGGCATGGACCATCTCAGGAACCGCGTGACGCTGGAGATCAACGCGCGCATCAACGACGACGCGGCATTCAAGACGCAGCTCTACGGCGGCGCCGTCGTGCCGGAGCCGAACGGCTATGGAGGCAAGGAATTCGCGGTGCGTCGCTGCGAGAACACTTTCGCCGTCGGCGACTCGGTCGGCATGTGCCGCTTCAACACCAAGCTGTTCAACTCGCCCACCACGCCCGACTGCGGCGACTTCGCGACACAGGTGTCGACGGCCACCGACGTGACGCTCAGCGCCGACGAGCTCAACGAAATCGGCCGCAACATCACCGGCATCGAGCGGCTGCTGAACTTCCGCCTCGGCCTGCGGGCGAAGGACGACACGCTGCCGCGGCGCTGGTTCGACGAGGAAATCGAAGTCGGTCCGTTCAAGGGCGAGAAAGTCGATCGCAAGGAGTTCGAGGCGATGAAGTCGCGCTTCTACACGGTCACGGGGCTGAACGCCGAAGGCGTGCCGGCGGCGGACTGGCACGAACAACTCGCCCACACCATGACCGGCTTTGCGGTCCGCGTCGAACTGCCGAAGCCGCTTCCGGGTGCACCGGACAAGGACATCGTCATCGACGAGCCGGTGTCGAACGTGATCGCGCTGCGCGACGCCCTGCGCCGGCGGTTCCCGGAAGCGCAGGAGGAACTCGGCGACCATTCGTGGAACGTCGCGGTCAATGGCCGCATGGTGCTGTCGGGCGAGCGCGAGACCGCGTTGAACGACGGCGACCGGGTTACGCTGGTGCCGATCATCGCCGGCGGCTGAGGCTGCGTCCGTCGAGCATCGCGGCCTGACAGGACAGCAAAGAGCGCCACAGCGCCCCGCCAGCAGCGGGGCGTTGTGCTTTCGGGGGCCCGGATCGGCCAGGCCGGAGTTGCCCTCTCCCGCCTGCTGCACCTCCGCCACCCCTGCAGATCGCGTCACTGCCGGTTCGTTGTCTATGATCAGACAAACGCCCCTACCGACATCACCAAAGGAGACGGGATCATGCAGACGAAAGACGACATCGTGCGCCGCGTTCTTGCCGCACTCGAGCGCGGGGCGCATATTGATCCCGTCCGTCATCCGCTCGAGGTGAGCGTTGCTGCGGGCGTGGTGACCCTGTCAGGCGAGGCACCGGGAATCGCGAGCAAGCGACGTGCGGTTGCGGCCGCCACAGAGATCGAAGGTGTGCAGACAGTCATCGATCGGCTGCGGATTCCACCGGTCGTGGAGGCAGGCGACGGAGCGATTCGCGACGCAGCGTGCAAATGGATTTCGCGGGACGTGGATTTCTTCAATTGCACTCTGAGAGGGCTGAGCTCGGGCCGCATGGAAGTACTGCGCGACGCGAGTGTCGATCCGAGCGGCGCGATCGATATCGCTGTCGAGGACGGCGTGATCACGCTGAGCGGCCACGTCATCAGCCTGTCCCACAAACGCCTGGCGGGCGTGCTGGCGTGGTGGGCACGCGGTTGCCGAAACGTGGACAACGCGCTCGAAATCAGGCCCCCCGAAGACGATAATGACGAGGAAGTCGTCGAAGCGATGCGCCTCGTGCTCGAAACCGACCCGCTCGTGCATGCAGAGCAGATCGCCATCGCCAGCCGCGATTTCGTCGTCACGCTCAAGGGCGTCGTCTCCTCCGAGGACGAACGTCAGCGAGCCGAACTGGATGCGTGGTTCCTGCACGGTATCAGCGGGGTGATCAACGAAATCGAGGTACGCTGAGCCGCCACGGGCCTACCCCCTCGTCTACCCGACCTGCCGGCCCGGCGTGCCGAGGCAGCGGCGGGATAACCGTCAGGACATATACGTTCCAGCATGGCAAACGCCGAAAACACCGACCGCATGCGCCTCGACAAGTGGCTGTGGGCGGCGCGTTTCTACAAAACACGCTCGCTCGCCAGTCAATCGGTCGAGGCCGGTCATGTCAGTTACTCCACCGCGCTGCACGCGTCCCACGACGCATGAAACGGGCGTTAAATAGTGGGGCGGCGTCCGGCACAGAGGTCGGTTCATCCTTGGTGTCTTGAACCCGTATGTCAGTTGGACCCGCGGCCACACGAGCACCCCGTACTGTCGCCTGGAGCTTCGCGCCCCTGAGCACGCATCCTAGAGTTCGATGACGTGGGCCGCACGCCGATGTCGCCGCGACATGGAGGCGATCATGGAAGTCATCTATCCGCGCTGCGCGGGACTCGACGTGCACAAACAAACAGTGGTGGCCTGCGCCCGTATCGCTGGCGACGGCCCGCCGTTGCAGCAAGTGCGCACGTTCGTCACGACCACCTCGGGGCTGCTGGCCCTGGCCGACTGGCTCGAGAGCTTTGGCGTCGAGCAGGTCGCGATGGAGGCCACCGGGGTGTACTGGCAGGGCTCCCGCAGCTACGCGCTCATCATTACTCGTCGTCATCCTCATCCTCTTCAGGCACTTGGAAGCCGAGCAGTGCGGCCCGAAACTCATCGGATGTTGCTGCCAGCAGCCGCTTGGTCTTGATGCTCGTCTTGATGGACTTATCGAGCCGGATGAGATTGAGCACCATGTGGCGCACCAGCGCCAGGTTATGGGCAATGTGGCCGATGCGGCCCCTTGCGTAGTCGTCACCGAACTGAACATCCAGACACCAGTGCAGCCGATTCTCGACTTCCCAATGACTTCTGATCGCCAGTGCGATTCGCTCGGCATCGCCCGGCAGACTGCTGATGTAGTACGCGCGCTCGGTACTGGTGCGCTCGCCCACCGTTCGCACGCGCTCGACGACGGCAAAGCTGGCCACGTCCTTCCAGGCAGCAGCCTTGTAGAGCCGATCGGTCGCGTCATACGCCGTACAGCGTCGCACTTCGATCCGTCCGTGGCCCGTGCTCGTGCTCTCGTGCGTCGAGCTCGGCGTCAGCGGGCCGCGCGGATCGATGTCCGCGAAGATGATCGAGTCAAGCAGCTTCGGATGGTTGTCCTTCACGCACAGCACGTAGTGTGCACCCCGCTCACGGATGGCGCGCGCGATCTTGGTCTGCGTGCCCATCGCATCGATGGTGACGATGCAGCCGTCGATGTCGAGCACCTTGAGCAGTTCGGGGATCGCCGTGATCTCGTTGGACTTCTCCGCCGTCGCCGTCTGGCCCAGCACCACGCCCACCTTGGCCGCAAACGCACTGACCAGATGCAGTGGCGCAGCGGCCGCCTTGCTCGTGGTGCGTCGGCTCGACTTGCCATCGATGGCGATGACCTGGTCTTTGCCCACTGCCGGGATAATGCCTCCCACCCAAATGCGAAAGGCCTGCTCGAACTGCTTCGGATCGAGCAGCGCGAACACGCGCTCGAAGGTGTCGGGCGAGGCCACGCCGTAGTCGAGCTGCAGAAAGCCCCGCAGCCACGGCAGTTTGGCGCACCCCCACTGCGAGATCTCCTCGAATGCGGATTCCGACCCAACGTGACCGCTGACTCCGAAATAGTGTGACCGGTGAATCCGCGGTCGTGACCGCGGATTCCGATTTGATCGTGACCGATTTCGGCGAGTTGTCGGAATGGGCGGTCACGATGTCGGAATCAATGGTCACGATCAAATCGGAACGGGTTTGTGAGGCCAAGCGTGGCAACGTCGTTTGTCAGGCCGGCTACCCTCGCGCGCTTTGCGCGGAGACCGAGGATGCCGGCGGAGCGGATTGCCATGCACAAGATCAGGGAGCTGTTACGGCTCAAATACGACTGCGCGCTGTCGCATGAGCGCATTGCCCGCGCGCTGTCGATTTCCAAAGGCGTGGTCGCCAAGTATGTGAAGGCGGCCGAGGCGAGCGAGCTGACGTGGGCCGAGTTGTCAGCGGCCGACGAGGCAGAGTTGCGCCGGGTGCTGGGGGTCGCCCGGCGTGGACGTGGCGCGAGCGTCGCGAATGTGCCGCCGGATCTGGCGGCGGTGCATCAGGGGCTCAAGCGAAAGAACGTCACGCTCGCGCTGCTGTGGGAAGAGTACGTGCAGACGGCCGACGGGCCGAGCTATCAGTACTCGCGCTTTTGCGACCTGTACCGCGAGTTCGCCCGGCACCTGAAGCGCTCGATGCGCCAGGTTCACCGCGCCGGCGAGAAGCTCTTCATCGACTACGCCGGCGACACGGTGCCGATTGTTGACGCCGACACGGGCGAGATTTCCCGCGCGCAGATCTTCGTCGCGGTCCTCGGGGCCTCGAGCTACACCTTCGCCTGTGCCACGGCGACGCAGTCGCAGGCGGATTGGCTGGGGTCGTTGGCGAAGGCGCTGACCTTCATCGGTGGCGTGCCCGAGCTCGTCGTGCCCGACAATACGCGCTCGCTCGTTGGCCAAGCCGACCGCTACGAGCCGCAACTGCAGCGCACCACCGCCGAGTTCGCCGCGCACTACGGCGTGGCGATCCTGCCCGCGCGCCCTTACAAGCCGCAGGACAAGGCCAAGGTCGAAGTCGGCGTGCAGATCGTGCAGCGCTGGATTCTGGCGCGGCTGCGTCACCGGCGCTTTTTCTCGCTGGGGGAGTTGAACGAGGCGATCGCCGCGTTACTCGAGCCGCTGAACACGCGTGCCTTCCGGCGCCTGCCAGGCTCGCGCCACGAAGCGTTCGAGACGCTCGACCGCCCGGCGCTGCGCGCGTTGCCGGCCACGCCCTTCCAGTTCGCCCAGTGGAAGCGGGCCAAGCCCAACATCGATTACCACGTCGAGTTCGACGGGCATTACTACAGCGTGCCCTATGCGCTCGCCGGCCAGGCGGTGGAGCTGCGCATCACCGCGAGCAGCATCGAATGCCTCGCCGGCGGCAGGCGCGTGGCCGTGCATGCGAGGAGCCACCGGCACGGTGCCTTCACCACGCTCACCGAGCACATGCCCGCATCGCATCAGGCGCATCGCCAGTGGTCCCCGGGCAAACTCATCGCCTGGGGTGCCACGGTCGGACCTCACACCGAGCAGGTGGTCAGCCACCAACTCGAACGCATGCCGCACCCCGAGCAGGGCTACCGGGCGTGCCTCGGGCTGATGCGCCTCGGTCGTCAATACGGCAACGAACGCCTCGAAGCCGCGGCGACCCGCGCCGTCACCCTCGGGGCAATGCGTTACCGCAGTGTCGCCTCGATCCTCAAGAGCGGGCTCGACCGCGCACCGCTGCCCGCATCCACTGCGCAGCAAAGCGAGCTTGCGCTACCGGCCGCTCACGAGAACCTGCGCGGGGCGCGCTACTACCACTGATTCCACCCACCGGAGAACATCGATGCTGATACAACACAGCCTGCAACAACTGCGCACCCTGCACCTGGAAGGCATGGCCCGCGCCTTCGAGGAGCAGCTCACCCAGCCCGCCATCACCGCGCTCAGCTTCGAGGAGCGTTTCGCCCAGCTCATCGATCGCGAGATCCTGCTGCGCGACGGCAAACGCATCGATCGGCTGCTCAAGGCAGCCCGCATCAAAGCCGCTGCCGCCTGCCTGGAGGACGTCGACTACCGCGCCGGGCGCGGCCTCGAGCGCAGTCAGATCGCCGCGCTCGGAACCGGCCAGTGGATTCGCCACCACCAGAACTGCCTCATCACGGGCCCCACCGGCAGCGGCAAGACGTGGCTCGCCTGCGCGCTCGCCAACGCGGCGTGCCGGCAGGGCCTCGCGGCCTACTACGTGCGTCTGCCGCGGCTCTTCGAAGAGCTGCGCATCGCGCATGCCGATGGCAGCTTCAGCCGACGCCTGATGCAGCTCGCGCGCATGGATCTCATCGTCATCGACGATTGGGGCCTGGCCGCGCCGTCGGCGCAGGAGCGAAGCGACCTGCTGGAGCTGCTCGACGACCGCGTCGGCACGCGTTCGACCGTGATCACCAGCCAGCTGCCGATCGAGCACTGGCACACCTACCTGGGCGACCCGACCTTCGCCGATGCGATCCTCGATCGCGTCGTGCACGCCGCGCACAAGCTCGCCCTCAAGGGCGAGTCGATGAGAAGAAAGGAAAAGGCATGAGGCCGTGCGCGCGAGACGCCTTACCCACAGGCGCCCGCCCGCCAGCGTATGAGGCGCGCTGGCGGCCGCCTGTGGATAAGCCTGCGCCGTGCCCCGAATTGACCGTGATCGTGACCGACACGGTTAGAATCTGAACACCACGCTTCGCGCGCAGACCCCCCGGTCACGTTCGTCGGTGCAGGCGGTCACGTTCGTCGGAATGCGCACTCGAAGTCGTCGGCGCCGCTGAGCACCGCACACACCGCCACCGTGAGCAGTTCGCTCAAGCGGTGCCGCGTCTGTTGCGCGTTGCGCCAGTCCTCGAGCCCCTCGAAAACCTCCACCATGTCGGCCAGCTTCCCTATGTCCATCGGTCACCCAAAAAGACAGGAAGCTACACAAAACAACGGCTTGTGAACAGGGGCGCGGCAAGTGCTTGATCGTGAACGTCATTCTTTGGTGGTCAACGACAAATGCGTAGCTGCGGCAGCCCTGGGTGTACTGGAAGCCGGTGTGGCACGTGCTCGAAGGCCACTTCGAGCAGGTACTGGCCAACGCGGCACACGTCAAGAACGTGCCCGGGCGCAAGACCGACGTCAATGACGCGACGTGGCTGGCCGACCTGCTGGCCCATGGCCTGATCCGCGCGAGCTTCGTGCCGCCCGTGGCGGTGCAGGAACTGCGTTCGCTCACCCGCACCCGCAAACAGTTCGTGCGCGAGCGCAGTGCGCACATCCAGCGCATCGAGAAAGTGCTCGAAGACGCCAATCTCAAACTCGGCGTCGTGCTCAGCGACATACTCGGCCAGAGCGGGCGCGCGGTGCTGCAGGCCATCATCGCGGGGCAGGACGATCCCCTCCGCCTGCTCGCGTGCGTGAGCACGCGCGTGAAGGCGACTCGCACCGAGCTGCTCGAAGCCCTGCGCGGCCACGTCAGCCCGCACCACCGCTTCATGCTCAAGCTGCACCTCACGCACATCGATGCGCTCGATCACGCCATTGCCGCCATCGAGAAGGAGGTCGGCCAGGGGCTCGAACCCTTTCGACAGGCGGCCGCGCTGCTGAGCACGATGCCGGGTTTGAGCGCGGTCAGCGCCCACGTGGTGGTGGCCGAAATCGGCATCGACATGTCGCGCTTCGCCACGCCCGGCCATTTGCTGTCCTGGGCCTGCCTGTGCCCGCGTAACGACGAGAGCGCCGGCAAACGCCGCAGCACCCGGTTGCGTCGCGGTGCCAACTGGCTCAAGACCACGCTGGTACAAGCGGCCTGGGCCGCCATCAAGGTCAAGGGCAGCTACCTGCAGGCGCAGTTCCATCGCCTGCGCGCTCGCCGCGGTGCCAAGAAGGCCATCATCGGCGTGGCCGCCTCGATGCTCACCGCCGCTTGGCACATGCTGCGAGACGGCACCGAATGGCAGGACCTGGGCGCCACACACTTCGATCGTGCCGATGCTCACAAGACCGCCAACCGACTGATCCGAAGGCTTCAACAGATCGGTTACGCCGTGAGCGTCGTGCCCGTTTAAAAGACTGGGTTTCATCCTAGACTCAACGGTCACGCCGTCAAGCCGGCGCGCGACGTTCGCCCGGGCGACATGCTCGAAATCGTCACGGGCGATGCGCACTGGACCGTCGTCGTGCTCGGCCTCAACGAACAGCGTCGTCCCGCACCCGAAGCACGGGAACTGTACGAGGAGACCGTCGAAAGCAGCGAGCGGCGCGCGGCAGAAAAGGAAAACCGGCGGCTTGCGCCGGTGCCGGGCAGCGACCTGCGCGGGCGCCCGACGAAGAAGGCACGGCGGCAGATCAGAGGGTTCAACGAAGGCGGGTGAAAGCCCCGCGCGTCACGCGTTCCTGTCGATCCGCCCGAGCGCTTCCGCGATCGCTTCCGCATTCGCAGGGCGGACCAGGCGGGCGACCTCCTTTCCCTCTTTCAGGAAGATCAGCGTCGGCCACAGCTTGACACCGAACGAGCGGCCGAGCTTGCGCCCCTTGCCGTCTTCGACCCTGATATGCCGCACCTCCGGATGACGGGCGAACGCAGCGGCAATCAGCGGCTGTGCCCCTTGGCAGTACCCGCACCAGTTCGCTCCGAACTCGACGACCGCGGGCTCCTGCAGCGCATCGATCTCCGCGCGCTCGGGCGCCGTCGCGGAATAGGCAGTGTTCGTCGTCATGTTTTTTCCTCCCGGCAAAGTCTGCTGCCGGAAAGGTATATCAAAAAACGGGCCCGAGGGCTCGCGAAAGTCCGTCGGGCCCGCTCGGGCCAGTCGTCCGCGAGGCTTTTGCGCATCGCATCAGCCCCCGGAGTATCGGTTTTCAGAAAGCCGTGCTCAACGTCAGGCGCGCGTTGAGCGGCGCTCCCGGGCTGATGTTGTTGTCGCTGTGCGCAGTCGGGAAGTATTCCTTGTCGGTGATGTTCTCGACGTTGAGCGCGAGGCGGGTCTTGCGGTCGTTGAAAGTGTAGTAGACCGCGCCGTCGACGCGGGTGAACGACGGCAGTTTCACGCTGTTCGTGAAGGACGTGTAGCTCGACGACTGATTGATCACGCCGAGACCGACGCCCCAGCCCTGCCCGAGGTCGAAGCGGTTCCAGATCGACGTCATGTGGTCGGGAACGAGGCCGACCTTGCGGCCCTTCGGCGCGCTCGCGCTGGTCTTCGTGATCTCGGCGTCGAGGTTCGCATAACCGGCGAAGACCTGCCACCACGGCGTCACCTGGCCCTGCAGACCGATCTCGAAGCCTTCGGTGCGCTGCTCGCCCGTCTGCACGAAGAAGCCCGGGTTCAGTGGGTCGGCAGCACGCACGTCCTCGCGGTCGAGGCGGAACACCGCGGTCGACAACGTCAGCTCGGGCAGGACGTCCCATCGCGCGCCGACTTCGTAGTTGATCGCCTTCTCGGGATTGAGGTCCTCGGTGTTGGGCGAGAGACTCAGCTGTTCGCCGGCCGGCAGGAAGGAGTAGCTGTAGCTTGCGTAGTAGGTCTGGCGGGCCGTCGGAGTCCAGATCAAGCCGAAACGCGGGCTGACTTCCTCATCGGTCGTCGACAGGTCGGTGTTCGCCGCGCGCTTGTCGTTGAAATCGACTTCGAACTTGTCGTAGCGCAGGCCGGCCAGCACTTTCCACTGCTCGTTCAGCGCAATCTGGTCCTGCACATAGACAGCGTAAGTGTCCGACTCGACGTTGTTGTTCGCATCCGTGGCAGTCGGATTGAAACTGATCGCGGTCCCGAAGGGATTGCTCGCCGGCACGACGTTTGTCCCGGGCGCGAACTGACCGGTCTTGCGGCGATTGTCGCTGTCCTGATAGCCGAGCTCGATGCCGGCAAGCAGCGTGTGCTGCAGGCCGCCGGTCGCGAATTTCGTCGTCAGGTCAGTCTGGTTGAAGACGTTCAGCCGGTCGTTCGAGTTGTTGTAGGCGGAAAGCGTCGCCTGTCGGGCTGGATTGATCGCGACGTTCGACGAGAAGACGTTCTGGTAGAACTTGTCGTACTGCGCCGCGCGGAAGCTGTTCCTCAACTGCACGCCGCCAAAGTCGTGCTCGATGACTGCGGTGAGCGCATCCACGCCGGTGCGCGATTCGCTCTGGTCGGCGTTGCCGAAGAAGCGGCTGCGGCTGTCGTCGAACGGCCGGCCGTTCTGCGACGGCACGCCGCGGTCGGCAGTCCGCTCGTCGCGGAAATGCTCGAAGCCGAGAGTCAGCGCCGTGTTGCCGCCCGGCGTGAAGGTGATTGTCGGATTGATGCCGTAGCGGTCGAGATCAACGCCGTCGCGGAAGCTGTTGGCTTTTTCGGCCATCGCGTTCAGGCGCCACGCCGCCGCGTCGTTGATCTTTTCGCCGACGTCGACAGTGCCGCGCAGCTGATCCCAGCTGCCGACGGTAAGGCTGGCTTCGCCGACATGGCCGAACAGCGGGCGCTTCGTCACGCGGTTGACGACACCGCCCGCGCCGCCGCGGCCGAATGTCATGCCGCCCGGGCCCTTCAGCACTTCGACGCGCTCGAGGTTGTAGACGTCACGGAAGATCTGCGCGTCGTCGCGGATGCCGTTGACGAAGAAGTCGGCCGTCGTGTTGTTGCCGCGGATGACCATCTGGTCACGGTTGCCTTCACCCTGGGCCGCCGTCACGCCCGGCACGTAGCGCAGCACGTCGGACATGCCGCGCATCGCCTGGTCCTGGATGACTTCTCCCGGCACGACGGTGATCGACGCCGGGACTTCCTTCAACGGCGTGTCGGTCTTCGTGAAAGTGGCCGAGCGGGTGGCGCGGTAACCCTGCACCGGGCCGTCGGCCCGCTCGGCCTCGCCCTTGACGAGAACCGGGGCCAGCACCGCGTCGGCGGCATGCACAGCGACATGAGCGCCGCCGAGCGCGGCGAACACGGCCACTGCCGCGGGCTTCATGCGGATCTTGAACGACATCTATCTTGCTCCTTCGTGAATCCTGGCTGGCTGGGAGAGATGTCGCCTGGCTTGCCGATGACTGGAAAATTTGTGCTGAATCGTCTCGGGAGATTTGACGTGAGTAAATGAGAACGCGTCGCATCATAAACGCGAAGCATTCTCAGTGACAAGTGGTTTCAATTCGGCGCAATCGCTACACGCGCGCACACCCGTGGATTTCGCGGCTTCAACGAAGGAAGCGGCAGTTCGGGTCTGATCGCGATGCGGGCAACGCAGGGGATTGGCGGAGCTGAGAAAAGCGGACCCGCGCCTGCGAGCGGCGCGCCGAACCGGAGCGGAAGCGTTTCAGGCTCTGTGGAGCCGGTGCCGGCACGCTATTTTGCGCGAACGCCGTGCGGTACCAGCAGCGGGTGCCCGCTCAGGACTTCGGCCACAGGATCATCTGGGTACAGCGGAACAGCGCCAGCTTGCGCCCGCTCGCCTCGTCGGTCACGACGGCGTCCCACACCTGCGTGCTCTTCCCCAGGTGCTGAGCCGTTGCGACACACGCGATGCTGCCGTCCCTGACGGTGCCAAGATGGTTGCTCTTGAGCTCGATCGTCGTGAACGATTCGGCGCCGTCCGGCAGGTGCGCCATCGTGCCGTAGCCGCAAGTGGTGTCCGCCAGCGCGACGATGCTCGCCGCGTGGAGAAAATTGTTCGGTGCGAAATGCAGCTGCCTGACCGGCATCCGGCTGTTGAGCGTGCCCTGCTCCACCGACAGGATTTCGATACCGAGATAGCCTGGCAGGTATTCGCCGCCGCGCTGATTGAGCACGTCGAGTGTCACATCGGAGCGGAGTCGGCTCATTCGCTGTCCTTGAGAAGAGGCTCCGGCGACGCCGAGGCCGGGAAATCCGATTGTCTCGATGGTCGCGTGCGGCCCGCTCTCGAGAAAACGCCGTGCCGCCTCAAGTTTTCTTGTCCCCCTCGGGGGGCGGAAACGGCAAAGCCGTTTTCTGCGGGCGCTCAGAACGGCAGTCGGCGCCTCGGAGCTTGCGCGGGCTTTTCGCTGCGCGCGGGGGGAGTGGCCTTGACCGGCTTGCGCGGCAGGTTCATCTCGTCGCGGGCGAACCGGACCTTGCCTTCCAGCTCGCAACCACGCATGCCGGGCGAACAGACCGCACCCTGCACCCGCTGACAAATTCCTTCCAGATCGTGAGGACAGCTCCACGCACTCATGCTCGAACACTCCATTTCCATATCAAAGAACCTCGCGACCCATGGTCGCGGACAGTGCATTTTCGGGGGCCGCAGTCCGGCTCGCCGAATCGTGCGGCCGTCATGCCGGCATCGTCATCATCGACCTCCGCCCCCCGCACTGGGGTACCAGCCTAGCGCAAGGGGCGCTTCGCCTCAAGGACCGCGGCGGAGAAAACGCCGGCGACCGCGCGCTAACGCGGATATGGGCCACTCGAAACGCTCACCGCAACGCCCGCGCGATGAACTGGCGAGGCACGCGGGGGCGAGGTACGCGATCGGAAAACCAGCTGCGCACGTCTTCATCGAGACCGATGCCGTGCATGTAGTTGTACAGCGCCTTGTTCAGCGCAACCCCCAGCATGTCGTGGTCGACGCCCGTCGGATCGAGGAAACGCACGTCGTTGCGGGCGAACGATGCCGGCGGCAGCGGTGCCAGCGTGACGCCGTACATTTCGGGCTGCTGGCCGACCGGCGAGTGCACGGTGCAGGCGAAGCGATGGAAAAACCCGGACTGGATGCAGCCGGCTTCGAAGAGCTGCCGCACGTATTCGAGCGCATCCACGGTATCCTGCACGGTCTGGGTCGGAAAGCCGTACATCAGGTAGGCGTGGACAAGGATTCCCGCTTCGCTGAAGCCGTGCGTGACGCGCGCGACCTGCTCGACCGACACGCCCTTGTTCATCAGTTTGAGCAGGCGGTCCGACGCGACTTCGAGGCCGCCGGAAATCGCGATGCAGCCGCTGTCGGCAAGCAGCCGGCACAGCTCACGCGTGAACGATTTTTCGAAGCGGATATTGCCCCACCACGAGATCGCGCGGCGGCGGTCGAGAAGCTCCTGCGCGAGAGCTTTCAGCGCTTTCGGCGGCGCGGCTTCGTCGACGAAATGGAAACCCGTCTGGCCGGTCTCGTCGATGATCGCCTCGATGCGATCGACGAGCGTCGTCGCGGCAACGCCGTCGTAGCGCGAGATGTAATCGAGGCTGACGTCGCAGAAGCTGCACTTTTTCCAGTAACAGCCGTGCGCGACGGTGAGCTTGTTCCAGCGCCCGTCCGACCACAGCCGGTGCATCGGGTTGAGCATGTCGAGGACTGAAAGGTAACGATCCAGCGGCAGGCCGTCCCAGGTCGGCGTGCCGACTTCGGCGAACGCGATGTCGGCTTCCCCGAGGTTGATGTAACGCACCGTCGCATCGTCGTCGCGCACGAAAGTACGCACCAGCCGCTCCTGCGAACGCCCGCCGGCAAGGTGGTCGAGCAGCGCCAGGATCGGGCGCTCGCCGTCGTCCAGCGTCACGTAGTCGAAATAGTCGAACACCCGCGGCTCGCAGAGCTCGCGCAACTCGGTGTTCACGAATCCGCCGCCGAGGGCGGTGACGATCGCCGGGTCGTGTTCCTTGATCGCCTGCGCGATGCGAAACGCCGCGTAGACGGCCCCCGGGAACGGCACCGACAGCAGCACGAGCTGCGGCGCATGGCGGGCGATCGCGTCGAGCGTCAGCGCGCGCAGCGTGCGGCCGACGAGATTGAGCGGCGCTGCGAGGGCTTCGGCGAGCGGATCGAAAGTCGGCTGGCTCTGCGCCAGCGATTCGGCGTAGCGCACGAACTCGAAGCGCGGATCGATGGCCTCGCGCAGCACGTCGGCGACGTCGTTCAGATACAGCGTCGCCAGATGCCGCGCGCGGTCCTGCAGCCCGAGCGCGCCGAACGCCCACGCGAGCGGATCGCCTCCGTCCGGGTCGACGTAGACGTCGAGCGAGTCGAAGCGCGAGCCTTCGGGCAGGAAGCTGCGCCCGGCAATGCGATGCGCGAGGGTCGGATCGCGCCCCTGCAGGAACGCGATCGCCGGTCCGATCGTCGTCCGGTAGCGGTCGAATTGCGCGAGGAAAGCCTGCACGCGCGGCGGGCGTCTGGATTCGGGCGTCGCTTCGATGTTGTCGCGGATCGCCGCCAGCCCGTCACCGGAAAACAGCCGCAGCACGAGCGCCAGCGCAAGATCCTCCTGCACCGCATCGATGCCGCGCGAGCGCAGGAAGCCGGTCAGGTACGCGGTGGACGGGTACGGCGTGTTGAGTTGCGTCATCGGCGGGATTACCGACAAAACGCGCAAGGAGGTGTCTGACATCATGGCAGGAGAGCCTGTCGGGAGAACCGGATCGGGAAGCGGTGTCGCGAGAGACGCGCGCCGACGACTGCGACCGGCATGATCCTTCGGAAATCGCCGCAAGGTTTGCGCTGGGCTCGGGCCGCACATTCTAGAGGCAATCATTGCGCCCCGACAGCGCGCACCGAAAGGAGGCACGGGTGGCACGAATTCCGCTCGTTCGCGAACCGCCAGCACACATTCCGACGATCCTGTTCGGCGCGTTCGACCGCCACAACTTCGGTGACCTGCTGTTTCCGCACATCGTCGCCGCAATGCTCGACGACCGGAATCCGGTATTCGCCGGTCTCGTCGACGCCGACTTGCGGCGTTTCGGCGGACATGCGGTCCACGCGATCGCGCCACTCGCGGCGGCATGGGGCGAACGCGCGGTCAACCTCATCCACGTCGGCGGCGAGATTCTCACCTGCGGCGCGTGGCATGCCGCGGTGATGCTGCTCCCGCTGCCGGAAGCGCGCGCAGTCGTCGCCCGCTTCGACCCGCGCCCGGAAGAGGCGCTGGAATGGGCGCAGCGCCGGCTGGGCACGCGGGCGCTCGCACCCTATTGCGTGCCCCGCGATTTTTTCCCCGGTGCACGCGTGATTTACAACGCCGTCGGCGGTGCCGGGTTCGGCGAGTGCGACGAGGCCTTGCGCGCCGAAGTCCTCGCGAATCTCCGCGCCGCCGACACAATCGGCGTGCGGGACCGTGAGACGCGCGCGCAGCTCGCCGCGGCGAGTGTCCCGGCCCGGCTCGTGCCCGACCCCGCGGTGATGGTCGCGGTACTGTTCGGCGAGCGCATCGCCCGGCACGCCCGTGTGGGCGAAGTCGCGCAGATCCGCGCCGCGTTCCCGCAAGGCTATCTCGCGGTGCAGTTCAGCGCCGACTTCGGCGACGATGCAACGCTCGACGCGATCGCTGCCGGGCTCGAACGCAGTGCGCGCTCGAGCGGCCACGGCGTCGCCCTGTTTCGCGCCGGCGCGGCACCTTGGCACGACGACACGGCCTGCTACGCGCGGCTCGCGGCACGCCTGCCGACAACACTGGTGAGGATCGTCGAATCGCTCGACATCTGGGACATCTGCGCGCTGATCGCGGCGAGTCGCGGGTACTGCGGCAGCAGCCTGCACGGCCGGATCGTCGCGATGGCCTTCGCGCTGCCGCGCGTCAACCTGCTCCATCGGCGCGCAGGGCATCCCGGCAAGCAGGCGGCGTTCGCCGCGACGTGGGAGCCGCCGCAAGTGCGTGCGACGGTCGAGGTGGACGAGATCGCCGACGGCATCGGCGAAGCCTTGAACGCCGACCCGGAGCAACTGCGGCAAACCGCGCGCGAACTGGTCGAACGCTATCGCAAGGAATTCGACGCGACCCGGCAGCGGCTCGTATGAAGCGGGCGGTGCGGGCTCTTGAGAAACAGCTTCCATTCGCCATTATTGGCTCGTCAGCTAATTACCGTTCGGGCTGAGGTTGTCGAAGCCCTGGCAGCGCCCTTCGACAGGCTCTCAAGAAACAGTAATTTTCGCATCTTGATTCAATGGGTTAAAAATGTGCAGCGAGGAACGATCGGCATTATGGTTGAGCGGGAACAGCCTGCGGCGAGAGGGTCAGGCCGAGCTCCTGGGCGCGCTTCTGCAGTGCTTTGATGGCGCGTTCGCGGTAGCGCGCTTCGTGCCTGGCCTGATCCTCCTTGACGTAGCTGGCCTGCCCGCTGAGCATCGCATGGACAATACGCGCGAGCTTATGCGCCACGGCGGTAATGGCCTTGGGCGAGCCCATGCGCAGGGCAAGCTTTCGGTAATAGGCCCCCATGGCGCAGCGCGAGCGCGACAAGCCCAGCGCGGCGAGTTTCAACGCCCGCGCGACACGGTTGGGGATTCGTTTGCTGGCGCCGGAGAGCTTCTTGTTGCCAGAAATCCGCGTGCCGGGGCACAGTCCCAGCCACGAGCAGAAATGCTTTGCCGTGGCGAAGCGGGTGAGCGAGCTCCCCAACTCCGAGAGGATCTTCAGGGCGGTGCCCACGTCGATGCCGGGCACTTCGGTCAAATCCACGCCGCACCAGTTCATCAGTGCCCGCCGTCCGTCGAAGGCCAGCGTGTTCTTGCGACGTCCCTTGTTCGCGTTCGCCTCCGGCCTCTTGTCGAAGACGCGCATCGCCTCAAGCCGCCCCTCGATCTCGGCGTCCAGCCGCGCAATCTGCTCGCTGGCAAAGTCATAGGCCTTGAGCTCGTGGGCAAGACTGAACAGATGCTCGCGGCTCCAACGCCCTTCGAGCGCCTTGGCAATCTGCTCGGTGCTGGCATGTACCCGGTAGTTCCTCAACTGCGCGAGGGCCATGCGGTCGCGCCGCCGGCAACGATGGCGCGGATGATGTTCATGCCCGTCTCGCCGGTGATGTCGGTAATCACGTTGGTGAGTTGCACATTCATCTGGGTGAGCGCCTTTTGCATGCGCTGGGTATGCCGGGCGCGCTCATCGATGGTGATGTCGCGCAGCCGCGACATCTCGCGCAGCGCGCAAACCTGCTCATCCGGCCGATGCGCCTGACTCAGCAGTCCGAAGCTGTGCAGTTGTTGCAACCACTGGCAATCAAGCACGTCGGATTTGCGCGCCTTGACGTGGCGTACGCTTTTGGCATCGACCAGCCACACCTCAAAGCCACGCGCTTGCAGAAGCTCGTACAGCGCTATCCAATACACCCCCGTCGATTCGAGCGCGACGGTATCGATGCGGCACGCGCAAAGCCAATTGGCAACCGCGACCAGGTCTTCGGTGTGCGGTCCGAATTCGCGCACCGCGGGCTCGCCTTTGCCTACCCGATCAGGCGGCACCGCCACATAGTGGCTTGCCCCGCCGATGTCGATGCCGGCAGCGTTGGGATGCTTGATGCTCAACGGCTCGACCGGTGTGCCGTCAACTCCGCGTCGGGTCGGACCAACTCGTTGCGCCATGTTCTCTCCTTGAGTCAAGGTCGCTCGCGGACGTGGGCATGTCGATACGCTCAATCTCTCAATCGGGATGTCGGACAGACCCGCCGGTGGCCAGCACCAACGCGCCAGGGGACTCACCATACTCGCCGACGATGCCTCAACCATACTCAGAGGACGGGCTCCAGGGCACCAGTGCTCAGTCGGTCTTTGTCCACAAGCAACTCCCCGAACACTACCACCGCCCTGTTTCTTGCCAACGCCTTTCGACCATCGGGCGAATATCCCACTCAGGGCGAACGGCCTCGGCTGTTTCTCCGTCTCGCTTTGCCTCGCCACGGCGAGGCTTACTTCGCTCAGAAGGCCGCAGCGTCGAAGCGGATCAAGGGCCCGCCGGCTTCCCGCACCGCCTGCGAGCAGGCCGCCGCCTGCGGGCCGAAGCTCGCGATGTAGAAACGGGCGAGCTCGACGAGGCTCGCGAGGTACACCGGGTCGCCCTGGCCGGCGGCGAGCCGTCGCCGTGCGGCGAGCGCGACGCGGGCCATCTGCCACGCGCCGCATGTGATCCCGAGCAGATGCAGGAACGGCACTGCGCCGGCGAGCACCTCGGCAAAGCGTTCCTTCCCGTTCGCGAGCACCCACTCGGCCGCCCGTTCGACGGCGATGATGCTGTCGGCGAATCCGTCGGCAAGCGACCCGAGTTCGGCCTCTTCGCGCAACGTCGCGGCGGTCGCATGCAGGTCCGCGATCAGTTCGCGCAGCGTCTCCCCGCTTTCGCGCAGGATCTTGCGGCCGATCAGGTCGTTGGCCTGAATGCCCGTCGTGCCTTCATAGATCGTGATGATGCGCGCGTCGCGGGCGAACTGCGCAATGCCCGTCTCCTCGACGAAGCCCATGCCGCCGAACACCTGGATCGCGTCGCTGCAGACCTGCTGGCCGACTTCGGTGCACCAGCCTTTCGCGACCGGCATCAACAGGTCGACGTAACGCCGGCATTTCGCCGCGAGCGCGGCGTCCGGATGATGCTCGGCGAAGTCGAACCAGCCGGCCGCCGTATACAGCAGCGCGCGCATTGCCATCACCCTCGCGCGCATAGACAGCAGCATGCGCTTGACATCGGGGTGATGGAGGATCGGCTGACCCGCTTCGCCGGTGATCGCGTCGCGGCCCTGCACGCGTTCGCGCGCATAGCCGAGGGCGAGCTGGTAGGCACGCTCGCCGAGCCCGGCGCCCTGCACGCCGACGCCGAAGCGCGCTTCGTTCATCATGATGAACATCGTCTCGAGGCCGCGGTTCGGCCCCCCGACGAGCCAGCCGACCGCGCCGCCGGCGTCGCCGGCGTCGCCGTAGCTCATCGTGCAGGTCGGGCTGCCGTGGATGCCGAGCTTGTGCTCGATCGCGATGCAGCGCACGTCGTTCTTCGCGCCCGGATTGCCGTCGGCGTCAAGCAGGAACTTCGGCACGAGGAACAGCGACAGCCCTTTGACGCCGGCCGGCGCGTCGGGCAGCCGCGCGAGCACGAGATGGACGATGTTGCTCGTCAGTTCGTGCTCGCCGTACGAGATGAAGATCTTCTGGCCGAAGAGGCGAAAACTTCCGTCCGGGGCAGGCTCGGCGCGAGTACGCGTCGCCGCGAGGTCGGAGCCCGCCTGCGGCTCGGTGAGGTTCATCGTGCTGCCCCACTCGCCACTGACGACTTTGGGCAGCCACGTCTGCTTGAGCTCGTCGCTGGCGGCGATCAGCAGGGCTTCGGCCTGGCCGACGTTCAGTTGCGGCAGCATCGCGAACGCCATGTTCGTCGCGAACCACATCTCCCATACTGGCGTCGACACGAGCTTCGGCAGGCCCTGGCCGCCGAATTCCAGCGGCAGCGACAGACCGGTCCAGCCGGCTTCGACGAAGCGGTCCCACGCCTCCTTCCAACCATCGGGGGTCACGACACGCCCGTCGGCGTCGAGACGGCAACCCTGCACGTCGCCCCGGGCGTTGATCGGGCCGAGCACGCCGGCGGCGAACTTGCCCGCCTCGTCCAGGATCGCTTCGACGACGTCCGGCGTCGCGTCCTCGAATCCCTGCAGTGCAGAAACCGCGTCCTGACCGGCGAGCTCGCGGAGGATGAAGTGCATGTCGCGCAGCGGCGCGGCGTAGTCGTGCATGGGACTGGCTCCGGCCGGCACAGGTCCGGCCAAACGGGCTTAGCGGGGCGCGAGGCGGATCGCGCCGTCGAGGCGGATCGTCTCGCCGTTGAGCATCGCGTTCTCGACGACCTGGCGTGCGAGCTGGGCGTATTCGGCCGGTTCGCCGAGGCGCGACGGGAACGGCACTGCTTCGCCGAGCGAGCGCTGCACGTCTTCGGGCAGGCCCTGCATCATCGGCGTCAGGAACAGGCCCGGCGCGATCGTCACGACGCGGATGCCGAAGCGGGCGAGTTCGCGTGCGACCGGCAGCGTCATCGACACGATGCCGCCTTTCGACGCGGCATAGCCGGCCTGGCCGATCTGGCCGTCGTACGCGGCGATCGACGCGGTGTTGATGATCACGCCACGCTCGCCGCCGGCGTTCGGTTCGCCTTTCGACATCGCTTCGGACGCGAGCCGGATCATGTTGAAAGTGCCGACCAGGTTGATGTTCACGATGCGCGCGAACGTGTCGAGCGGATGCGGGCCGTCGCGGCCGAGCACTTTCGCGGCGGTGCCGATGCCGGCGCAGTTGACGAGCCCGTTGAGCGCGCCGAAGCGTGCGAGCGCGAGCTCGACGCAGCCGCGCGCATCGGCTTCGGATGCGACGTCGGTGCGGTGGAACGCTGCGCGGGCGCCGAACTCATCGGCGAGCTTTTCCCCGCCGACGCTATTCAGGTCCGCGATAACGACGTTCGCGCCGGCAGCGTGGAACGCGCGCACAGTCGCTTCGCCGAGCCCCGACGCCCCGCCGGTGACGATAAAAGTGCTGCTTTCGAGTTTCATCGTTTTTCCCCTTTTCGCTGGCTGATGGCTCAGCCGACGTTCTCGACGACGATCGCAACGCCCTGGCCGCCACCACAGCACGCGGACGACACGCCGAACTGCAGCCGCGCCTCCTGCAGCTCGCGCGCCACCGTCGTCGTCAGCCGCACACCGGATGCGCCGAGCGGATGACCGATCGCGATCGCGCCGCCATGCACGTTGGCACGCTCGCGGTCGAGCCCCAGTTCGCGTTCGCACGCGAGGTATTGCGCGCCGAACGCTTCGTTGATCTCGACGCGCCCCAGGTCGCCGACGGTGAGTCCGGCCTTCGCTGCTGCGGCACGAATCGCCGGCGCCGGACCGATGCCCATGATCTCCGGCGGCACTGCCACCGACGCGCCGGCGACGATGCGCGCCAGCGGCTTGACGCCGTGCGCGCGCACCCAGTCGCCGTGGGCGACGATCACCGCAGCGGCGCCATCGACGATCGCCGAGCTGTTGCCGCCGGTCTGCACGCCGCCGAACGCCGGTTTCAGCTTCTGCAGCGCGTCGAACGACGTCGGGCGCACATGGCCGTCGCGATCGCACACCTCGGCACGGTCGGCGAGCTTCAGCGACCGGGCGTTGTAGCCGTCCAACTCCCATTTCGCATTGACGACGGGGGCAACTTCGCCGGCGAACCAGCCCGACTCCCAGGCCGCACAAGCATGTGCAAAGCTCTGCTCGGCGAAGCGGTCGACCTCGCCGCGCGAAATGCCGTAGCGCTTCGCGAGGTTTTCCGCGGTGTCGCCCATGCTCGCTCCGGGCGCGGTGTCCTTCGTCGCTTCCCACAGGAAGTCGCGGAAATCGAGCTGGCCCATGCGGAAACCGGCGCGGTGCGTGTAGGCGGCGATCGGGTTGCGCGACATCGATTCAGTGCCGACGGCGAGCGCGACTTTAGCCTTGCCGAGCGTGATCTGGTCGGCGGCGGCGATGATCGTCTCGAAGCCGGTACCGCACAGGCGCTGCACGAGCAATGCCGGAACGTTCGGGTTCACACCCGAATACAGGCCGATGTGGCGCGGCAGGAAATACGCATCGAAGCTCGCCTGCGCCATGTTGCCGGCGACGATCGCGTCGATTTCGCTCGCCGGGATGCCGCTCCTGTCGAACAACGCGCGAGCGGCGAAAATGCCGAGGTCGGTCGGCGACACGTCGCGCAGCACACCGTTGTAGTCGGCGAAAGGCGTGCGGCTCCCGGCGACGAGCCAGATGTCGTCGTAGCGCGCGGCATGGGCCGCGGCTTGCGACGCGGCGTAGGAATTGGTCGTGTTCATCGCTGCGCTCCCTGACCTTTGCGCTGCAGGAACTGGCCGATGCGCTCGGCGACTTCCGGGCCGGTCTGCGTGACCGCGGCCGTCAGCGACTCGACGAAGAAGCCGTCGTCGGCCGCCATGTTCTCGATGCGGGCGATCGACGTGACCATCGCCCAGTTCGCCATCGGCGCGTTCTCGGCAATCCGGCGCGCGAGCTGCTGCGCCTTCGCGAGCCCTTCGCCGGGCCCGACGAGGTAATGCGACAGGCCGAGGCGCTGCCCTTCGTCGGCATCGAGGATGCGTCCGGTCAGCATCATTTCGCCCATCCGTCCGGCGCCGATGATCCGCGCGACCCGCACCGAGGCGCCTCCGCCGACGAAAATGCCGTGGCGCCCTTCGGGCAGCTGGTAGATCGTGTTCGGCTCGGCGACGCGCACGTGGGTCGCGGCCGCCAGCTCGAGGCCGCCGCCGATGACCGCGCCGTGCAGCGCGGCGACGACCGGAATGCCGCCGTTCTGGATGCGGCTGAACACGCGGTGCCAGCCCTGCGAGTGCTTCATGACGCCGAAAGGCTCGCGGTGTTGGTGCTCGGTCAGGTCGAGGCCGGCGCAGAAATGCTCGCCCTCCGCGGCCAGCACGATCACTCGGGCGCCGTCGGGGACGGCCGCGAAAGCTTCGTCGATCGCAGCCAGCAGACGGTCGCTGATCGCGTTGCGCTTGGCGGGGCGCGCCAGCGTGACGGTGTAGATGTCGTCCTCATGCGAGGTTCTTACCAGTTGTTCGGTCATCAGGATGATCCTTTCGTGATTCATGCCGAAATTCTCCGGTCGGCGTCCGGCTACGCAGTGACGACGGACTTGTCCGGCATCGCCGCATACAGGGATTCGATGAGGTCGCGGCGCCGGGTCAGCACCGCGCGCTGGTTGATGTAGCCTTTGTCGGTGATCTCGCCGGCTTCGACCGACGGCGGCTCGGCCATCAGCAACGCGCGCGTCGGGCACGTCGACGAGCCGCCGCCGGCCTGCATCATCGCCGCCATGCCGAGACGCACGCGGGCGAGCACCGCCGGGTTCGACAGCACCTGCTCGACCGGAGCGTCGGAGGGCAGTCCCGGGCACAGCGAACGGCATTCGGGGATGTTCGGGAACACCAGGAAGCCGATGTCGTCGCGGTCATGCCCGGTGACGACAATGTCCTGCGCAACCGGCTTGAGCGCGTCGATGCCTTTGACGCGCAGCGCTCCGACGTGCACCCACGTGCCGGTCAGCAGCTTGAAGTCCTCGCCGACGCGTCCGTCGAACAGCAGGCCCTGTTCGGGACGGGCCGGATCGACGAACTCGACTGCGTCGCCGATCAGGTAGAAGCCTTCGTCGTCGAAGGATTTCGCCGTCAGCTCGGGCTGCTTCCAGTAGCCGGGGAACACGTTCGGCCCCCTGACCCGCACTTCGAGCTTGTCGGCCGACGGCACGAGCTTCAGCTCGGTGCCGGGCACCGGCACGCCGATGACGCCTGAGCGCACCGCCTGGAAATGGCAGTCGGTCGCAAGCGGCGAAGTTTCGGTCGAGCCCCACGACGACACCATCGTGACGCGGCGGCCGGTCGCTTCCTCGGACAGGTTCTCCAGCTCGGCCCACAGGTGCTGCGGCAACGCGGCGCCGGCGTAGAAGATCAGCTTCAGGCGCTTGAAGAAACTGTCGCGCAGCACCTTGTCGCGACGCAGTACCGGCACCAGCATGTCGAACGCGCGCGGCACGCTGAAATAGATCGTCGGCGAGACTTCGCGCAGGTTGCGCAGCGTTTTGTCGAGCAGCGCCGGCGTCGGCTTGCCGTCGTCAAGGTACATGCTGCCGCCGAAGCGCAGCACCATGTTGAAGTTGTGGTTGCTGCCGAAAGTGTGGCTCCACGGCAGCCATTCCATCAGCAGCGGTGGCTCGTGGAGCAGGAAAGGCCACACCAGCTCCTTCGCGAGCTGACTTGCGCACAGCATGCGCTGGGTATTGATGACCGCTTTCGGTGTACCGACCGAGCCGGACGTGAACAGGAACTTCGCGATCGTGTCCGGCGTGATCCGGGCGTATGCCTCCATCACCGCCGCCTCGTCGCTGTCCGCCTCGATAGCGGCGAACGGCATGCAGCCGGCGGTCGATTCGCTGCCGCCCCCGGCGACCACGACGCCGTCGTGCAGCGGGCGGATCGCATCGATCGCGGCCGCAAACTTGCCGACCTGATCGGCATAGATGACGCCGGGTCGCAGCAACTCGATGTTCGCCTTCAGCTTGGCGAAATCCTTCGACATCAGCGAGTTGCCCGACGAGATCGCGCACGACGGCACACCGATGTGCATCGCCGCGAGCATCAGCAGCGCATGTTCGATCGAGTTGTCGGAAAGGATCGCGACTGGCCGCTCGGCCGACAGGTTCTGGCCGAGCAGCCAAGTCGCGATCGCGATGACGCGCCGGCGCGCCTCGCCATAGCTGACGCGGTCCCACTCACCGGCCACGTTGCGCTCGGCGAGGAACAGGCGCTCCGGCGTGTCGCGCGCCCAGCGTTCGAGCCACTCGCCGACGCAGCGCGCGTAGCCGTCGGGCAATTGGATTCCGGAACGCAGGACGCGGCTGCCGTCCGGGCGTGCCTCGATGTTCACGACCGGCCGGGCGAACATCGCGTCGATATCGGATATCACGGTGCTCATGGGATTTTCCGTTGGGGTCACTGCGGGATCATCTTGTACGCACCGCTCTCGATCTTCACGAGCACGTGCGAGCGCGCATCGAGACCGAAGTGGTCGGCGGCGCTCATGTTGAACACGCCATGGCTGCCGACGACCTCCTTGTTCGACTCGATCGCATCCCGCAGCGCCGCGCGGAACTGCGGCGTTCCCGGTTTGGCCGTCTTCAGCGCGATCGGGATCGCCTGTTCGATGAGGCGGAACGCATCGAACGCATGACCCGCGAACGACGAGAACGAGCCTGCGCCGTATGCGGCTTCGTACTTGCTCACGAGCTCGCGCCCGGCGGTCTTCGACGGGTGAGCGTCCGGCACCTGGTCGACGACGACGACCGGGCCGACCGGCATGATCGCGCCCTCGGCGGCTTTGCCTGCGACCTTCAGGAAAGCCTGGTTGGCGGCCGCGTGCGTCTGGTAGATCTGGCCTTTGTAACCGCGCTCGCCGAGCGTCGTCTGCGGCAGCGCGGCAGGGCTTCCGGAGCCCACCACCAAAACCGCGTCGGGCCGCGCCGCGATCAGCTTCAGCACCTGCCCGCTGACCGACGTGTCGGCGCGCGCATAGCGCTCGACCGCCACCATCCTGATGCCTGCCGCCTCGGCGCGGCTCTTTACGGCGCCCAGCCAGTCTTCACCGTAGGCGTCCGCAAAGCCGATGAAACCGAGCGTCCTGACGCCTGTCGCCTTCATGTGGGCGAGCAGCGCCTCGGCCATCACGCTGTTCTGCTGCGGCGTGCGGAACACCCATCTGTTGCGGTCCGCAGGCAGGGACACGGGGCTGATCGTGATCTGCGGCGTCGCGCTCTCGTTTGCGACTTCGGCCATTGCCGCGGTGGCCGGGGTCGTCGACGAGCCGACGAGCACGTCAACGTTGTTTTCCGTGACCAGCTTGCGCGCATTCTTCGTTGCGATCGACGGATCGGTCGCATCATCCAGCACGATGTATTGGATTTTTTCCCCGGCGATCTGCGCCGGCAGCAGCGCGAAGACGTTTTTCTCGGGAATGCCGAGCGACGCACCGGGCCCGGTCGCCGACAGTGACACTCCCACCGTGATGTCCGCGACAGCGGGTTGAACGAACGACAGCGACGCGAACGAGCACAGGACTGCGAGCTTCTTGACTTGCATGGTCACTCCTCTGGTTCCGACACGGGATTTTCCCGGGCCAATCGAACGGCGGCTGGACCGCTCTGGGTATCGCGCCGAAAGATGTCGGCGTGTCGCAAAGTTAGCAATGACGAACGATCTTGTCAAACACTTGTTCGAGTAGTTTGTGAGTGAGTACTGTAACCCGGACGGAGCGCAGCACGCCAGAGTTCGACGCGGCGCCGGGACACGTTATGCGGCGCGTTCCGGCCATTGCTCGCTATCATTGCGGCCCGAAGCGCGGCAGGATTCCGGATGGCCCCGAAAACAACTTCAGACGACGACACGCCAGCACTCGACACCGAGCAGGCGATACTGCAGCTGGCGCGGGAGGAACCCGAGCTCGGGCAGGCGGCGGTCGCTGAGCGGCTACGGCGATCGGGAATGCGGATTTCAGCGTCCGGCGTGCGCTACCTGTGGCAGAAGCACGGGCTGGAGACGGCGGCAAAGCGCCTGCAGGCGCTGGTGCGTGATTCCGATGGCGGCCTTGCGGTGCTGAGTGACAGCCAACGCCGGCTGCTCGAGCGAGCGACATTGAGCGCGCAGGCGTCCCGCGGGCGAGCGGGGGAAGAAGCGGGACCGGATGACGAACGCCTGGACCGGCGACGGGTGATCCTCAACGCGGCTGCCGAACTGTTTTCGGAACAGGGCTACGACCGTGCGTCGATCCGCGATATCGCGAACAAGGCCGGACTGCTCGCCGGATCGGTCTATCACCACTTCGCGTCGAAGGACGAGCTGTATCTGGCGGTGCACCGCGAAGGTTTCCACGACGTCATGGAAACGGTGCAGCGCGAGGTCGACAGCGCGAGCGACCCGTGGGAGCGCCTCACGCGTGCGTGCGAAGTGCATGTACATCTCATCGTCGGCGGCTCGCCGGTGCACCGCGTGACCGGCCACAGCCTGGCGCTGATCGGGCACGACACACTGCTGGCGAAAATCCGGCCGGTGCGCGACGACTACGAGGATCTGTACCGCGGACTCATCGACGCCCTGCCCGTCGCGCCGGGCACCGACCGCTCGCTGCTGCGGTTGATGCTGCTCGGCGCGATGAACTGGGTATACCTGTGGTACCGCGAAGGGCGACGGTCGCCGCAGGAAATCGCAGCGACGATGGTGGACATGCTGCGCTGGGGCACCAGCCCGCGATAGCGGGCGCACCCCGCGCGCCGCGCGAACGCGGCGCGCGACCGACTCAGTCGGAAATGGCGCCTGTCTCCGCGGCGAACGGCAAAGGCAGCTCTTCGCTCGGAGCGTGGGCCGCGCTGCGGGCGACCAGCGACACCGCGAATGCCGCGATCGCGCCGGGGATCGCGAAGAACATGAAGTTGTACTCCAGAGGCATCGCCATGCCGAGCAGCGTCCCGCCGAGGATCGGACCGACGATCGCGCCGCTGCGCCCGACACCGGAGGCCCAGCCGATTCCGGTCGAGCGGATCGCCATCGGGTAGAACTGCGCCACGTACGCATAGAGCAGGATCTGCGATCCGATCGTCGTCGCGCCCGCCGCGGCCACCAGCAGGTAGAGCACGGCTGTCGGGCTCTTGAAGCCGAGCAGGCTGATCGAGAACGCGGCGATGACGAAGAACACCATCAGGACGGTCTTCAGGTGCAGCCGGTCGGCGATGAAGCCGCCGCCGATGGCGCCGAAAATCGCACCGAAATTGAGCACCAGCAGGAACGACAGGCTCGAGCCGAGTCCGTATCCCGCCTGGGTCATCAGCTTCGGCAGCCAGGACGCGAGCGCGTACACCATCAGCAGGCACATGAAGAACGCCAGCCAGAACATCAGCGTGCTCAGCGCGCGCCCGTCCTTGAACAGCGCGACCAGCGACACATGGGAGGTCTTGCCGGTCGGCATCTCGTAGCGGTCCCCGGTCCGGGCCGCGAAGTTCGGCTCGACCCTTCCGAGCAGCACGCCCGCTTCGGCATCGCGCTTCGCATGCAGCAGGAAGCCGATCGACTCCGGCAGCGCGTAGAGGATCACCGGGAGCAGCAGCAGCGGAACCCCTGCGACGAAGAACACCGATGGCCAGCCGAAATTCGGGATCAGGTACATGCCGAGGCCGGCCGACAGCATGCCGCCCACCGAATAGCCGCTGAACATGATCGCGACCAGCGTCGTGCGCAGTTTTTTCGGCGAGTACTCGGTCATCAGCGCGACGACGTTCGGCATCACCCCGCCGATACCCAGCCCGGCGATGAAGCGGCAGATCGCGAATTCGGTCGGTGTCGTCGCGAAGCCGTTTATGAACGTGAAGAAACTGAACAGCATGACGCAGATCGCGATCACCCGCTTGCGCCCGAACCGGTCGGACAACGGACCGAAGATCAGTGCCCCGAACATCATCCCGAACAGCGCGTAGCTGCCGAGCGTGCCAGCCTGCAGCGGCGTCAGGTCCCACTCTTTCATCAGCACCGGCAGCACGACACCGTAGATCACCAGGTCGTAACCGTCGAAAATGATGATCAGCGCACACCAGAACAACACCTGCCAGTGAAAGCGGTTGAATTTCGCCTTGTCGATCAACTCGTGAACATCGATTTTTCGCATTGCCTGTCTCCTATGGGTGAAATCCTGTGCCACGCCGCTTCATGAGTGTCGGCGGGATCAATATCGAATTCGCCGCACGGCGTCCGCCGTGCAGTCCGGGTCAGCCGGCGCCGAGATGCTTCTGCAGCAGTTCAGGCTGCGCGCGCAGCTCCGCGCTCGAGCCTTCGAACGCGACCTTGCCCTTGACGAGGATCACGTTGCGATCCGAAATCGAGGTCACTGCCGCGTGGTTCTTGTCGATGACGATGGTCGCGATGCCGGTGGCGCGGATCTGGCGGACGATGTACCAGATCTCTTTCGCGATCAGCGGCGCCAGGCCTTCAGTAGCCTCGTCGAGGATCAGCACGTCCGGGTTCGTCATCAGCGCCCGACCGATCGTCAGCATCTGCTGCTCGCCGCCGGAGAGCTGCCCGCCACCGTTCGTCAGCCGCTCGCCGAGCCGCGGAAAAGTCTCCAGCACCCGCTCGTACGTCCAGTCCCGGCGTCCGTCGATGCCCGGCTTGGCGGCCATCAGCAGGTTTTCGCGCACCGAGAGGTTCGGGAAAATGCCCCGCCCTTCCGGCACGTAGGCGATGCCCTTGCGCGCGATCAGATACGGCGCCGCACCGGTCATCGTCTTGCCGCGCACTGCGACGCGCCCGTGGCGCGGACGAACGTGGCCGAGCATGCTGCGGATCAGCGTCGTCTTGCCCATGCCATTGCGGCCCATCAGCCCGATCGTCTCGCCGCGACGCACGACGAAATCAATGCCGTGCAGGATGTGGCTGCTGCCGTAGAAGGAATGAAGGCCTTCCGCTTCCAGCAAGGTTTCACTCATCGTCGGGTTCTCCTCCGCCCAGATAGGCTTCCTGCACTGCGAGGCTCGAGCGGATCTGATCCGGCGGCCCGCTCTCGAGCACCTGCCCGGTCACCATCACGGTAATGACGTCCGCGACCGCGAACACCGCGTCCATGTCGTGCTCGACGAGCAGGATCGCGTGATCGGCCGAGAGCTTCTGCAGCAGCGAGACCATCAGCTGCGACTCCTCCGAACCCATCCCGGCAAGCGGCTCGTCGAGCAGCAGCACCGACGGCGCGGTTGCGAGCACCATCGCGATCTCGAGCTGGCGCTGCTCGCCGTGGCTCAGCGTCGCGGCGACGACATCGCGTCGCGCCGCGAGTCCGGCCTGCTCGAGCGCACGATCGGCCGCGCTGCGCAGGTCGTCGTAGTTCTGAGCCCGCGAGAAGACATGCAATGCCCGCGGCGTGCGCGACTGCGCTGCGAGCCGGCAGTTTTCGAACGCCGTGAACGCCGGGAAGATATTGGTGCGCTGATAGCTGCGGCCGATCCCGGCGCGCGAACGCCGGTCCGGGCTCCAGCCCGAAATATCCTGCCCGCGGTAGAGAATCTGCCCGCCAGACGGCGGCAGGTCGCCTGACAGCAGGTTGATCAGCGTCGATTTCCCGGCGCCGTTCGGCCCCAGTACTGCGTGCAGTTCACCGCGATGCATGTCGAGCGACACGTCCTTGTTCGCGGCCAGCCCGCCGAACTGGCGCGACAGGCCGCGCGCGGCCAGTACCAATTCACCCATTCGAGCCACCTCCCAGGAGCAGGCGGCGCAGCCGCTGTGTCAGGCTCGACAGCCCCCCTGGCAGCAGCATCACCACCAGGACGATCACCGTGCCCATCAGGAACTGCCAGTGCTTGGTCAGCGCCGAAAACACTTCCTGCAGCACGACGAACGCGAACGCGCCGATCGCGGCGCCGTTGAGAGTGCCGATGCCCCCCAGGATCACCATCAGCAGCACGTTGCCTGACTGGTGCCACGACAGGATCTCCGGGGTCACGAAGCCGTACTGGCACGCCGAGAGGAACCCGGCCACGCCGGCCAGCGCGCCCGCGATGACGAAACCGGCGAGCTTGTACAGGAACACCGGGAAGCCCAGCGACAGCATGCGGTGTTCGTTGCTCTTGATCCCGGCGAGCGCGTGCCCGAGCGGCGAGCGCAGCAGGATGCGCAGGAACACGTAGGTCGCGACCAGCAGCAGCAGCGCCAGGTAGTAGAAGTGCGCTGCGTTGCCGAGGTCGAGCAGCTGCGTCTCGCCGATCCGCAGTTCCGGCTTGAAGTTGATGAACACGCCGTCCGACCCGCCGCCGAGCGGAGAGTCGTGGAACACGAAGTAGATCATCTGGGCGAACGCGAGCGTCACCATGATGAAATAGATCCCCTTCGTCCGCAGCACGAACAGGCCGATGACGAACGCGGCGACTGCGGCCGCGAGCACCGCGGCCGGCAGCACGAGCAACAGGCTGGCCGGATCGTACTGCGGCGACACCAGCACCACCGCATACGCGGCGATGCCGAAGAACGCCGCGTGGCCGAAGCTCACGAGGCCGGTGAAACCGACCAGCAGGTCGAGGCTCATGGCAAAGATCGCCATGATCATGATCTTCGTCAGCAGTTCGCTGTAGTAGTCCGAGCCGAACAACGGAAAGATCGACAGCACCAGCAGTGTCGCCAGCAGCGCGCTGCGCGGAGTCTTGATGGCTGCAGACATGGTCATATTCTCCGGAAGATGCCTTCAGGGCGCCACAGCAGCACCGCGGCCATCAGCAGATAGACAGTCAGTCCGGCGAAGTCGGGAATGATGACCTTGCCGAACGTGTCGGCGAGGCCGATCAGCAGGGCCGCGACGAGCGCCCCCCACACGGAACCGACGCCGCCGATGACGACGACAACGAAACAGATGATCAGCACCTGGTTGCCCATGCCCGGATAGACCGACGACACTGGCGCCGCGAGCATGCCGGCGAACGCGGCGAGCGTGACGCCGAGCGCGAACACGAGGCGGTAGATGAGATCGATATTGATGCCGAGCGACTGGACCATCTCGCGGTTGCTGCTGCCCGCGCGAATCATCATGCCGAGCCGCGTGTGGCGGATCAGCCAGTACATCAGCACCGCAAGCACGATGCAGACTACGGACATGAACAGCCGGTATACGGGATAGCTGAGGGTCTCGCTGAGTTGGACCGACGCCGACAGCATGTCGGGAATCCGCAGGCCATGGACGTCGTCGCCGACGATCATGCTGCGTATCTCCTCGAACATCAGAATCAGGCCGTAGGTCAGCAGCACCTGGTCGAGGTGGTCGCGCTTGTAGAGCCGGCTGAACAGCCCCCATTCGAGGAGAAAGCCGATCAGCGCGCTGAGGACGATGCCGAGGAGGATCGCGACGAAGAGATTGCCCGTCGCCGAGGTCAGCGCGAACGCCATGTAGGCGCCCATCATGTAGAAGCTGCCGTGGGCGAGGTTGATGATGCCCATGATGCCGAAAATCAGGGTCAGTCCGCTGGCGACGAGGAACAGCAGCAACCCGTACTGCAACGCATTCAGTAGCTGAATCAGGAAGGTCGTCAAGTCCATGAAGGCTCCAGTCCGGGCCGCCGCGAAGGCGCCCGGATGACGGCGAAGCGAGGGGGAGAGCGGAGCCGCCGACGCGGCCCCGCGTGAGGAGGATTACATGCGGCAGCCGCGAGCCGGATCGGCCAGCGCCTTCGCTGCCACCGACACGACCTTGTTTTCCTTCCCCTCGACCTTGCGCAGGTAGATGTCCTGCACCGGGTTGTGAGCCTTCGAAAGGGTGAACTTCCCGCGCGGGCTGTCGATCGTCGCGGACTCCATGGCCTTGACCAGTTCGTCGCGCTTGTCGACGTCGCCCTTGACGGCCGCGAGGCCTGCGGCGAAGAGCTGCGCCGCGTCATAGCCCTGCACCGCATAGACGTCCGGCTGCATCTTGAACGCGGCCGCATAGGCAGCGCGGAACTCCTTGTCCTTCGGGATATCCAGGCCGTCGGCATAATGCAGCGTCGTCAGCAGGCCCTCGGCGGCCTCGCCCTGGGCTTCGAGCGTGCCGTCGGTGAGGAAGCCCGAGCCGTACAGCGGGATCGTGCTCTTGAGCCCTGCAGCGGCGTAGTCCCTGACGAACTTCACCGCGCCGCCGCCGGCGAAGAACACGAACACCGCGTCCGGCTTGAGCGCCGCGATCTCGGTCAGGTACGGCTGGAACTCGACGTTCGGGAACGGCAGGTACAACTCCTTGACGACCTTGCCACCGGCCTTCTCGAACGCTTCCTTGAAACCCGCCACCGACTGTTCGCCGAACGAATACTTCCAGCTCAGCGTGACGACGTTCTTGTGCTTGCGCTCGGCCATCACGTTGCCCATCGCATAGGCCGGCTGCCACGCCGAGAACGAGGTGCGGAAGATGTTCGGCGCGCACAACGGCCCGGTGATCTCGTCGGCACCGGCGTTCGGCACGATCAGCAAGGCCTTGGTCTCGCGCGCGACGCGCGTCATCGCCAGCGCGACACCGGAATGGACCGTGCCGACGAGCACGTCGACGTTGTCGCGCTTGATCAGCTTGTTCGCATTCTCCGGCGCCTTCGCCGCATCCGACTCGTCGTCGACGGTGAAGTATTCGACCTCGCTTCCGCCGAGCTTGCCTCCACCCTGCTCGACCGCCAGCTTGAAGCCGTTGGTGATCGCATTGCCGAGCGCCGCATAGGTGCCGGTATAGGGCAGCATCAGCCCGACCCGCACCTTCTTCGCGCCCTGCGCGAACAGCGGCGCAGACGGCAGCGCCAGGCCTGCCGCGACCGCGGCGCTGGACAGCAGAAACTGGCGACGACTGACTTCATGACTCATGGCATGACTCCTCCGGTGATTGGCCGCTCATTCGGCGCGTTACGTTTCTTATTTGGAACGTGATGTTACACGGAGGAGGAAGCGCGCAGCTTGAATCGCTGGATTTTTCCGGTCGCGGTTTTCGGCAGCTCATCGACGAACTCGAGCCAGCGGGGATATTTGTACGGTGCGAGTTTCGATTTCACGTGCAGCTTGAGCTCGTCGCCGAGGCCGGGCGACGGGCGCAGGCCGGGTTTGAGCACGACGAAGGCGAGCGGCTTGATCAGGCCGTCGACGTCCGCCTTGCCGACCACTGCAGCTTCGAGCACTGCCTCGTGAGTGATCAGCGCCGACTCGACCTCGATCGGCGAGACGTAGATGCCGCCCACCTTGAGCATGTCGTCGTTGCGACCCGCATAAGCGAAATTGCCGTCGGCATCCTGGCTGTACTTGTCGCCGCTGCGCGTCCACTGTCCCATGAAGGTGTCGCGGCTCTTGCTGCGGTTGTTCCAGTACAACGCTGCACTGGTCGGCCCGCGCACCTGCAGTTCGCCGGGCTCGCCGGGCGCGACTTCTTCGCCGTCGTCGCCGATGAGGCGAAGCTCATAGCCCGGCACCGGCTTTCCGCTGGTGCCGTAGCGCGCCTCGCCATGCCGGTTCGACAGGAAGATGTGCAGCATCTCGGTCGACCCGAGGCCATCGAGGATCTCGACCCCGAAGTGCTCGGTCCAGCGCTTGCCGACTTCGGCCGGCAGGGCTTCACCGGCTGAGGCGCAGCGGCGGATCGACACTTCGGCGCGCCCCGGAAGTTCGGGGCTCGCAAGCATCGACGCATACAGCGTCGGCACGCCGCAATACACCGTCGGCTGGTGCCGGCGCAGCACGCGGGAGACCGACGCGGGCGTCGGGCGCTCGGACATCAGCACCGCCGTCGCGCCTGCCGCCAGCGGGAAAGTCAGGCCGTTGCCCAGGCCGTAGGCGAAGAACAGCTTGGCGGCGGAGAACACGACGTCGCTCTCCTGCACGTCGAGGATCGGTCGCGCGTACAGTTCGAACGTGGTGATCAGGCTCGAATGCAGATGCACCGTCCCCTTCGGGGCGCCGGTCGAGCCCGACGAGTACAGCCAGAAACAGGGGTCGTCGGCACACGTCGGCGCCGCCTCGAATGGCGGACGCGGCGCAGCCAGGAGGTCGGCAAAATCGAGGTGACTGCCCCTGACGCCTGCATCGCCGCCGGATACGACGACGTTCTTGACGAACGGGCTCTGCTCGATCGCATTCGCGAACGCCGGCAGCAGCAGCGACGACACCACCAGCGCGCGTGCGCGGCTGTCCCGCAGCATGTAGCTGTAGTCGGAGGCGGTCAGCAGCGTGTTGATCGGCACCGGGACGACGCCGGCCTTGATGCAGCCGAGAAACGCCGTCGGGAAATCGACCGTATCGAGCAGGCACAGCACCACCCGCTCTTCCATGCGCACGCCCATTTCGCCGAGCGCGTGGGCGAAGCGGTCGACCCGCTCGGCCAGCTGCGCATAGGTGTATTGGCCGGCGTCGTCGATCACCGCGATCTTGTTGCCGCGGCCGGAACGCAGGTTGCGCTCGATCAGATCATGGGCAGCGTTGTAGTCGCGCGGGATCGTGATGTGCGGGGGGCTCGATGTGTGGTCTGCAGTACTCAGTTCTGGCATGCTCTCTCCTCCAATTCGATTCGATTGATGATCTTTCACCGACGCGATCCGAATCCCGCCCAATCGTTTCGACCCGCCGCGTCGATGCCGTGCGTTCGCCCGTTGGCGCCGCGGTTAATGAATCGTCATTCCGCCGTCAGCTGCCAGTATTTGTCCGGTCACATAGCTCGACGCGTCGGAGGCGAAGAACAGGAATACCGGTGCGATCTCTTCCGGTTCGGCCCAGCGTCCGAGCGGAATGCGGTCGAGATACTTTTCCTTGAAGCGCTCGTCGGTGCGGATGGTTTCCGTCATCGGCGTCGCCGCGCCCGGCGCGATCGCGTTGGCGGTGATGTTGTAGCGCGCGAGTTCCTTCGCGGTGCTCTTGGTCATCCCGAGAATTCCGGCTTTGGCCGCGCTGTAGTTGATCTGCCCGATCGTGCCCAGCAAGCCGGCCGTCGAGGTGACGTAGATGATGCGGCCGTACTGGCGCTCGATCATGCCGCCGACGACTGCCTGAAGACAGTTGAATGCGCCGGTCAGATGCACGCCGAGGACCTGCTGCCACTGCTCGGGCGTCATCTTGTTGAGCATCGCGGTGCGCGTGATGCCGGCGTTGTTGACCAGAATGTCGACGCGTCCCCATTTGGCCGTTACCTGCTCGGCCATCGCCAGCACCTGGTCGCGGTTCGACACGTCGCATGCGACGCCGAGCGCCTCGCCGCCGTTCGCGACGATCTCGGCGGCAACGGCATTGGCGGCGTCGATGTTCAGATCGATCACCGCCACTTTCGCGCCCTCGCGGGCGTAAGCCCTCGCCACCGTGGCGCCGATGCCCTGCCCGGCGCCGGTGACGATGGCGACTCTGTCCTTCAATTGCATGTCTGCTCCCCTTGTTGCGGACGCGACTACCCGTGTTAGGTACAGCGAGGGATTTCGCTCTCTCCCGTGCGAAAAAAAACGGGGTGGGTTAAAGACGGATCACCGTCGCCCCCACCCCGAGAAGGGAGAGACTTTTGACTCTAGGACTGCGGCTTGGCCAGGACCTGCTCGGCGAAAGCGTCGTCGAACGCATGCCCTTCGGCGACGAGCTGACGGAACTTGATGAAGTCGATGACGTCCTTGCCGGTGGCCTTCTTGTTGTTGAAGGCGGTGAAACCGAGGTACGCCTCGTGGTTCATGTTCGCAGCCAGCCAGTGGCGGTTCGCGAGCTTCATCTGATCCCAGAAGAACTTCTTCTTGCCGCGGATGCCGTCGATGGACTTGATCAGGCACTGCGGGAAGAGGTTTGCGAACTTCCACACCAGCGCATCAACGGCTTCGTCAAGCTTCGCGAAGTCGGTCGTGCATTGCGCGATCAGTTCCTTCGCCGCCTTGGCCTTGTCGGCCGCGACCGGTTCGCCATAGACCAGCTCGCCGTCATCGACGTACGCATCGGTGCGAACCAGCGGGTTGCGCACCCATTCGCCATCTTTCTTCAGCACCGGCACGACCTTGGTGATGAGATTCTTCGACTTCATCTTGTACGCGCTCCACGGCTCGCACGAGATGCAGTTGTACATCGCATCTTCCATGTTCAGCATCCACGGCAGGAAGTCGGTCGAGCCGCCGTCCGGCGCGCTGCCGTGCTTCGGGCCGGCCTGGCCGAAAATCGCCATGTCGGAGGTGATCGTGAGGTCGGTCGCCATGCCGATTTCCTGGCCTCCGCCGACGCGCATGCCGTTCACGCGGCAGATCGTCGGTTTCTTGCAGTTCAGGATGCCGTCGACCATCGCGTTGAACAGATCCATGTACTCGCCGTACTCGTTCGGACGCTGCGCATAGTAGGACGCGTACTCGGCGGTGTTGCCGCCGGTGCAGAACGCCTTGTCGCCGACGGCGGTGAACACCGCCGCGACGATCGTGCGGTCGGACGATGCACGCTGGAAGCCGGCGATGATCGCCTTCACCATTTCGGTGGTGTAGGAGTTGTACTGCTTCGGGTTGTTCAGAATGATCCACGCCGCATACAGGCCGGGAACCACGTTGCCCTGCGGATCCGTCACCGGACGCTTCTCGAAGAGGACCGAGGGAGCCTCGGTGCCGAAGTGCTCTTCGCCCATCAGGGCGTGATCCTTGATTTCGTTGTCGCGGGGCAGCCAATCGAGTGCCATTGGAATGTCTCCTGTTTTTACAGTTGTCAGCGTGGTTCAGAAATCGGGCGTCAGGATGACGCGTCGCTTGAGTTTGCCGTGGTGCGCCTCGTCGAACACGTGTTCGATCTGGCTCATCGGGCGCGTCTCGACGAACGGTCCGAGCTGGATGCGGCCGTCGAGGCACATGTCGCGCACGGCGGCATAGCGGTCCGGCGGGCAGCCCCAGGTGCCGATGATTTCGGCATCGAAGGCCATCAGCTTCGACAGCATGTAGTTCGTCTCGGCCGTGCCGTAGCCGACGATGACGAGCTTGCCGGTGAACGACAGCAAGGACAGCGCCAACTCCTGGCCAGGCTTGCTGCCGGTGACTTCGAAGATCTTCCAGCCGTAGTTCGACGGCAGGCCGCGCTCCTTGCAGAAGCCCTTGAAGAGCTCCTTCACTTCCTTGGCGCTCTTGTCTTTCGGGTTGATGATGAAATCGGCACCGAAGCCTTTCATCATCTCGAGCTTTTCTTCGTTGATGTCGATGCCGATGACGGCTTTCGCACCCATGCCTTTTGCAGTCTGCACCATGAAGCTGCCGACGCCGCCCGCCGCACCGACGACGATCACGAGGTCGTCCTTCTTCAGGTCCGCGCGCACGGCAGCCTGGTAGGGCGTCGTCACCGCGTCGGCGACCACTGCGAGATGCTCGAGCGGCGTGTCGCCGCGGTTCTCGACCACGCACAGGTACTTCGACTGCGCGACGATGTGGCTCGAATAGCCGCCATAGATGCCCATCGAGTTGCCCGGCATTTTCTGCGCGAGACAGCGGTTGCCGCGACCCGTTTTGCACAGCTCGCATTCACCGCACGGGATCACGGCAGGGACGATGACTTCCTTGCCGATCATCGAGGCTTCGCCGCCGATGATGGTGCCGGAGATCTCGTGGCCGAGCGACAGCGGCGGCTTCTGCACCGTCGGCACGCCCATGTAGAAATACGACAGATCGGTGTGGCATACGCCACAGCCGGCGATCTTCACGACGACGTCGCCCGATCCGAGTTCCGGCATCGGCACGCGCGTTTTTTGCAGCTTGCCCGGCTCGGTCATCTGCCAGGTATCGATGAATTGAGGAATCACGCTTGTCTCCATTAAATCAGTGTCGTTCGGTCGATCGCGGCGGTCAGCGGTCACGCCACACCGGCTTGCGCTTTTCGAGGAAGGCGGCGAGACCTTCTTTCGCATCCTCGGTCGCCATCAGTTCGTTCAGATAGATGTTCTCGGCGACATCGAGCGCCTGCCCGAACGGCTTGCCGCTGGTCGCGCGGATCGTCTTGCGCGTGCTGACCAGCGCGGCGCGCGAGAGCGCGAGATACGGCGCGACGAAAGCCTGCACGTCGGCGGCGAAAGTTTCCTTCGCGAAGACGCGATTCACGAGTCCGATCGCACGGGCTTCCTCGGCCGCGATGTTCTCGCCCCCGAGCAGCAGTTCCATCGCCCGCGCCGGCGGCACCAGGCGCGGCAGCAGCACCGCCGCGATCGGCGGGAACACCGCGAGCTTGATTTCGGGCTGGCCGAACTTGGCATTCGCCGCGGCGACGATCATGTCGCACGCGATCGCCACTTCCATGCCGCCGCCGAGCGCCGCGCCATTGACTGCGGCGAGCGTCGGCACGGGCAGTTCCTGCAGGCGACGGAAGATGCCGTGGAACACTTCGATCATGCGGTCGACCTTGTCCGGCGTGTGGTCAGCGACCTCGACACCGGCCGAGAACGCCTTCTCACCGGCGCCGGTGATCATTAGCAGCTTGACGTCGGTCGCGGCGAGGCACTGGTCGAGCGCGACGTTGACCTCTTCCATCGTCGGAATGTCGAGGACATTGAACGGCGGCCGGTTGATCGTCAGCGTTGCCAGGCCATTGGCGACGCCGTAGGTAATGAACTTGAATTGCGCTTGCGTCATGGTGTCTCCCGTTTCCCGTTTTTTCCGGGTCGTGCGGTTGGATCGTGTTCAGTTTTCGTTCTTTACCTGCAGGCGGTACGGGCACACGGCGTCGCAGTCCGCACAGCACACTTCGCCGTCACAGCTGATGTGCCACAAGTCGGCGCCACAATTCGTACAGCGGCGTTTGGCCTCCGCCGAGATCGTCGGGCGGAGTTCCTCCGCCGACCAGAAATCGATGACTTGTCCCATGTCGGTGCCGCTCAGAACAGGTCGTCGAGTTCGTCCGAGCCGCCGCCGGGCATCTTGCCGTACTGCTGCAGGTAAGCCTGGATCATCTGGCTTTCGCGCGACGTGAACATCGCCGCTTCCTCGAACACGAAATTCGTCGCGCAGTTGTCACCACTCGTGCCGCGTTCGAGCTGCTCGGTGAGCCCTTCGCGCAGGTTCTCGACGCCCTTGATCATCAGCACGTTCTTGTCGCCGTCGAGCAGCTGGAACACGCCGGCTTCGGTCGGCACTGCGGCGATCGCCGCGGCATCGAAAGTCAGCGACGATTCCGGCGGCAGCACCGCTTCGGCGATCTTCGGCGCGAGGTTGCACTTGAAGCAGCGCGCGGCCTCGAGACGGGCAGTCGCGTCGTCGAAGCCGAGTTCGACTTCGTCCCAGCCCGTGCGCTGTTCCGGCGCGAGCATGATCGGGTGGAACTTGCGCGTCGTGTTGAAGCCGTCCTTACGCCCGATCCACGGGTTGGTTTCCCAGCCGTCGCGCAGCAGCACTTCGGAGATGTCGCCATCGCCGCCGAGCGCCTTGTCCATCGCCGAGGCCGCAACCCGGCCCTGGGCGACCGACTCGATCAGCGTCGAAGGTCCGAGCACGCAGTCGCCGCCGGCATAGACCTTGGGCCGGCTCGTCAGCATCGAATCCTCGCGCACCGTGATGCGGCCCTTGCGGTCGGTCTCGACGCCGAAGCCTTCGAAGCGGTTCGGGAACTGGCCGATCGCACCGATCACGAGATCGACGCCTTCGACGATTTCCTCGCCGGTCTCGACCGGGCGACGGCGGCCGGAAGCATCCGCCTCGCCCAGCGCCATCTTCGCGTACGTGATCTGCAACCGGTAGCCGTTGGTGCCCGGCTCGATCTTCTTCGGCGCGAGCAGATAACGGATATTCACGCCTTCCTCGACGCAGCCTTCGAACTCCTCGAGGCGTGCCGGCATTTCTTCGCGGGTGCGGCGATAGACCATGTCGACTTCGGCACCGTAGCGGCGCGAGCTGCGGGCGTTGTCGGTCGCGACGTTGCCGCCGCCGATCACCGCGACCTTCTTGCCGGTCTGGATACCCTCCGGCGTATTCACCAGGCCCATCGTCACGGCCTTGAGGTAAGTCGGGCTGTCGACCACGCCCGGCAGGTCGTCGCCGGGAATGCCCAGCCTGTCGCCGCCCTGCGCGCCGATGCCAACGAACACCGCCCCATAGCCGTCATTGAAAAGCTCATCGACGTTCTCGACTTTCGCACCGTAGCGGAACTCGACGCCGAGCGCAGCGACCTCGCTGACTTCGTCGTCGATGACTTCAGCCGGCACGCGATACGACGGAATGCCGTAGCGCGCCATGCCACCGGCAGCCGGCTGGGCATCGAAAATCGTGACCGCGTGGCCCTGCTTCGCGAGATAGTACGCGACGGTCAGGCCCGCAGGGCCGGCGCCGATGACGCCGGCCTTCTTGCCGGTCGCGGGAAGCTTCTTCGCGAATTCGCGCCAGATGCCCGTGTCGTTGTCCGCGGCGATGCGCTTGAGGTTGCGGATCGACAGCGGGTCGTCGAGGTCCTTGCGGCGGCAGGCCGATTCGCACATTGCGAAACAGGCGCGGCCGAGGATGCCCGGGAACGGGAGCTTTTCGCGCACCACCGCAATCGCCTCGCCATACTTGCCTTCGGCGGCAAGCTGCACGTAGCGCGGCACGTCGATGCCGGCCGGGCACGCGGACTTGCACGGCACCATCGATTCCTCGCGCCGCGCGGGGTCGAGCGTGCGGTCCATCAGCGCGCCGGTCGGGCACACGGTCACGCAAGCCTGGCAGAACGTGCAGCCGGATTCGATCAGCGTCGGCGCGATCGTACCGACATAGGTGCGCTTGCCTTGCGGCGTCTCGACTTCCTTGACTTCCAGGCAGCCCACGCCGCGCACGTCGTTACAGGCGACGAGGCAGCGGCGGCAGTCGATACAGAGGTTGTAGTCGCGGTCGAAGAACGGTTCGTCGAGGACGATCGGCAGCTGCGCGGGCTTGTACGGCGGAGTCGTGTTCGGGATGCCGATATAGTCGGACACCTTGCGCAGCTCGCAGCTCGAGAAGATCGAACAGCAGCGTGTTTCCTGCGGGTTGCCGTACGAGCACTGCGAGCGCGAACAGCCTTCGCGCTGCGGACAGGTCAGACAGACATGAGGATGGGGGCCGAGAACCTTGGCGAGGCTCGCCTGGCGCGATTGCTGGATCGCGGGCGACTGGGTCTTGACGACGAGGCCGGCCCGGACCGGCATCGAACAGGCCTTGCGCAGCCCCTCTTCGCCTTCGACCTCGACCATGCACAGGTTGCAGCCGCCGTCTCCGGCGCCCCGCTGGCCGGCTGGCGGCAGATCGGGATGCGCGCACAGCGCGGGAATGTAGAGGCCGGCCGCCGTCGCGGCATTGAGGATCGACGCGCCAGCGGGCGCTTCGACGTCGACGCCGTCGATGCTCAACTGCACCGGGGCGCCGAACTCCGGCATATCGACCGGCCGGCTGGCCTTCCACCACCTGATTTCCGATGTCTGTACGGCTTCCATGTCTCTCGTCCCTCTGCTATCGCCGGTTTTCGCTTTCCGGCGTCGTTTTGCGCTGTTCTTGCTCCAGGCTCCGGCTCGGCGGGGCCAGGTTGCGTTCGGTTTGCGGTGGTGCGGTTTCGCTGCCGGGCCGTGCCTGGCAGCGGGCCGGGCTAGGCTGCGAGCGCCGCCTGGGCGAAACCGGGGAAGTACCCTCCCCGACACGCTCCGGCACGCACCGCCGCGATGAAACTCTTCATGTCGGTCACCGGCTGCAGGAACTGCGTCGCGCAGCGGCCGACTGCTTCGGTCTTGTGGCAATCGCTGCCGCCGAGCGACGGCAGCGCCATGTGCCCCGCGGCGGAAATCGCCAGTTCGTTGTCGCTCTCGCGGTTGCCGCCGTTGTGCGTCTCGACTGCGGCAATCCCGGTCAGGTCGAGCACGCTTTCGAGCAGGCACGCCCCGACTTCGCGGAACGGATGCGCCGGCACGCAGATGCCGCCGAGTTCATTGATGCGCTCGACAACTGCGTCCAGGGGGAGGTAATTGTCACGTCCCCAGATGTTCCAGCCGTCGTCCTCGACGCCGTAGGCCAGCATGTGGCCCCGGTCCGTCGCAATCTCGACACCGCGCAGAACCAGCATCCCCTCGTCGCGACCGACCTGCTCTACCGGTTCCGACGCCTCGAACGAGTAATGCTCGGTGATGCACACCGCATCGAGACCGAGCGCTCTCGCGCGCCGGATCAGGTTCACCGGCTCCAGCCAGTTGTCGTACGAGTACTTGGTGTGGCAGTGGCAATCGATCCACATGGGGATGGGCTCCGCGCGCTCGTTTCTCAGACCACCGTGTATTCGAGGTTGATACGCTTGGAGGGCGCGAACTTCTGCCGCGAGAAGAATTTCTCGAGTGCGAAGTCGTCCCAGTTCACCAGCGTGTAGACCTTGCTCACGCCACCCGCCTTCATGTTCATCATGAACTGGTCGAGCAGTTCGCTCGCGACACCATGATTCTGGAAGCGCGGGTCGACGCCGATCGTGTCGATCGTCGCGGTGCTTTCCGGAATCCCGAACTCGCCGAAATAGATGTCGCCCATGACGAAGCCGGCGATCTTGCCGTCGATCTCACAGATCAGCGAGGCATTGATCTCGTGCTTCGGGTTCAGGATCGCTGCGAACTTGCGCTCGTAGTAGTCACGGCGATTCTGCTTCGAAGCCGCAGCATCGATCTCGACGACTGCATTCAGGTCGTCCTTGGTCAGCACCCGCATTACGCGCTTCTGTTCGGCCATTTGCATTCCTCCTTGGATATCGCGGCTTCGCGCTGGATGCGCTCGCACGCCATTCAGAACAATTCGTCATCCTTTTGCGGCACAGCCGCCCGGCGCGTGTATACCGTGCCGATGATCTTGCCCATTTCCTGGTCAGCGTCGAGGCAGGTGTTGCAGCCGTCGCCTTCGCTCTTGTAAGTCTCGACGTGCACCTCGAAACCCATGCCGCGATAAGCTTCGGCGATCTCCGACAACCGCGGTTCGCCGATCGTCGTCAGTCGCTTCCAGCCCTGGCGCAACAGACGGTCTTCGATTTCCTCTTCTTCATTCACCGAAGCAAGCTTGATCGGGATCATCTTCTTCACGTTCACCGCAGGACCCTCCGTCGTCACGCCTTTCATCTCGTCCCGCCTTACCAGGAATGCTTGATCGCGCCCGGAGTACAGGCGGTGGTACAGGGCAGGCTGGTGTAACCACCGGCCGGCTTGCATTCGGTACAGCTATAAGCGAGCGTACGGGTGCATTCCTTCTTCACCCATGCCACTTCGTCGTCGTAATCATCGGTGATGATTTCGAACATATTCTTGGGACACGCAGTCAGACAGGCGCGCTCCGCGGCACAGTCGATGCACTTGTCGGTATCGATGCTGATGTAATACTCGCCGGACCCGTCCTTGTAGCCGTAGTTCGCAATCATGTCCGTCCTCTCTCCTGTGAATTGAGTCGTAGGCCGCCCGCCCAGGGAAACGCCGCGATTGAACGCGGCTTTCCCGGCTGGGGGGCGGCGTGCTTCAGCCCGGACTTCAGGCCGCTTTCGCCTGCTTCTGCATCAGCGTGTAGCCAAAGAGCGCTGCGCCCAGCGCGCCGGCGATCTGGCTGTCGACCTTGGTGTCGACCGCCTTGATGCCGAGGATGCGCTCGATGCGCTTGACGACACCCGGGTTCTTCGCAATGCCGCCGGTGATGAAGAAGCCTTCCTCGACGCCGATGCGCTCGAGCAGGCTCACGACGCGCTCGGCCATCGCCTGGCAGTAGGCCGCGATCACCATGTTCTTGGTGTAGCCGGCTTTCAGCAGGCCCAGCGCTTCGGACTTGGCGAACACGACGCAGATCGACGACACGGCTTCGGGCTCGACTTCGACGTCGAACGAACGCGGACCGAGGTCGGCGATGGGGATCTGCATCAGGTCGGAGATGACTTCCATGCCGCGCCCGGTACCGGCCGCGCACTTGTCGTTCATCAGGAAGTTCGTGACCTTGCCCTTCTCGTCGCAGTGGATCGCCTTGCAGTCCTGGCCGCCCATGTCGAGAATCGTGCGCACGGCGTTGCCGCCCATGTAGTTCGCGCCGCGGGCGTGGCACGCGATCTCGGTGATCGCCTTGTGGGCGAACGGCACGTTCACCCGGCCATAGCCGGTGCCGACGACGTAGTTGATGTCCTCGAGCTTCATGCCGATCTTGTCCATGATGCCCTGCAGCGCGTTGCGCGCCGAGTCCGGCGAGTTGTTGCCGGTGCGCATGCTGTTGTAGCCGTAGAGCTCGCCGTCACAGACCAGCACCGCCTGCGAGGACACCGAGCCGACGTCGATGCCGCAGGTGATGATCTTCGCGTCGCGCCAGTCCTTGTTCTCGTCCCAGACGGTGTTTTCCTGCCAGCGCCAGAATTCCTTCTTCTCGGGTGCGGTGGCCGCAGCAGCAGCAACTTCTGCATTCATTTGATTGCTCCTATTATCCGTATCTGTTCGCGTGTCGGTTCAGTGCACTCGTTCGGCCGCAATCAGCGCGCAACCGAGCGCGCTGACGAATTCGGGCAGCTCGGGCAGCAGCACTTCATCGACGTCCATCGCGTTCTTGAGCGATTGCACGAAGCCCGGGTTGTGCGCCATGCCGCCGATCAGCACGACGTTGCCTTCGATACCGACGCGACGCACCATCGCGCACACCCGGCTCGCCACCGCGTCGAGCACCGCCTTGGCGATGTCTTCCTTGGGCGTCGAGGAGTGGATCAGCGACACCACTTCGGACTCGGCGAACACCGTGCATTGCGCGTTCATCGGGATCGACTTGTCCGACTTCAGGCTCGCTTCGCCGAATTCCTGCAGCGTGAGCTGCAGCGCGCGGCTCATCGCCTCGGCGAACGATCCGGCCCCGGCAGCGCACTTCTCGTTGCCGGCGAAGTCGATCGCCTTGCCGTCCGAGTCGGTCTTGATGCCGCGGCCTTCCTCGGCACCGACGTCGACCACGGTGCGCGCCTGCGGGTACATGTACACCGCGCCGCGCGCCCCGGCCGTCATCTCGGTGACGCCTTCGGTGGCGAACTCGACCTGTTTGCGCCCGGCACCGGTCGCGAACACCGACTTCACCTGGTCACGCGACACGCCGGCTGCGGCCAGCGCTTGGGTGAAAGCCGCCTCGGCGGCCTGGTCGGCGTCGATGTCGCCCGGCATCATCAGGTGCGTCTTCTTGATCGCCAGCTGCGGCTTGCCTTCCACATCGATCTCTTCGAGCAGCACCACCTTCACGCTGCGCGAGCCCATGTCGATTCCTGCAGTAATCATTCTCGTGTCCTCCTTGGATTCTCAGTTCTGATCAAGCGGCTTGCCGGCGCATGCCGAGCTGTTCCATGAACGCATCGACACGGGCTTGGGTACGGACTTCGTCGAACTCACGCTCGTCGCCCATGTTCCCTTCGAACGTCATCACCGGGATGCCGGCCTTGGCGATCGCGAGGCGATTTTCCATGATGCCGATCGACAGGCCTTCGCAGCCGCGGTTCAGGTGCAGCATGACGCCATCGACCTGCCATTCCCTGATGATGCGCAGCATCATTTCGCTCTTGATGCGCGGATCGTAGAAGTGCTGCCACTGCGGCTTCGACAGGTTCCAGTCGGCATACAGACGCACTGCCGTCGCGCGATCGTTGATCTCGATGCCCTTCTCCCACGGCAGCGTGCGGCCACCCCACGAACCGTCCGGCTTGTCTTCCCAGATGCCTTCGAGCGCGAAAGTGTAGAGCGAACCGATCGACACTGCACCGTAGGTCTCGAGGTAGCGGAAGATCTTCAGGAACGACCAGGGCGGCTGCGTGTCGGTCATCAGGCGCACGGACTCGTTCGGCACTGCGGCGATGCCGCGCGCGACGCGATCCTTCACTTCCTCGTACAGCTCGTCCATGAAGTCGGCGCACCATTGCGACGACTTCTGCAGCGTGCAGAGCACGTACAGCGAATACATCGTCTTCTCGTCGAGCGGCGCGGGCTTGACCTTGTTCAGCGCGCAGATGTCGGCCCAGCGGCTGGTCGAACGCATCTCGTTCTTGACCGCCTTGATGAACAGCTCGTCATCGAACTTGCGCCCGCTCGCCTTCTCGACGAACTCGATGCCGTCGTGCAGCTGGTTCGCGACGTAGTCGAGGCGCGCATCGGTCATGTCGCGATACGGGCCGACGCCCACGTCCAGGTAGAACTCGGGAACCTTCTCTTCCTTCGCGACGTGCTGGTACCACTTCGAGTGCGAGCAGCAGATCTGCGTCTGGAACACGAAGTCCGGCTTCGGGAACTCGCCGCCGAACGCGTACTTGTTCAGATGCATGCCGCCCCAGTAGATCCGCATGTACGAGCACAGGTCGCGGGCAAAGCCGTAGGCTTCCGCAGCGTCCATACACTCCTTCGCGAACTTGCGGTCATGCGCGACAGCTGCCGCATACGGCTCGCCGGTCAGCGAATACACGTCCTCGCCGAGGCCGGCCGGGATCGCGTCCAGCGCCCATGCCGAACCGGACCAGCGGATGCCGCCCTTTTCCTTCGCCCGCGCGTAGTTCTGGTAGTACTGCTCGCGCAGCTGCTTGGCCTTGCCCCACAGCTTGAGCGGCTCGGTCGGATACTTGTTTGCCATTGCGTTCATCGTTCTCTCCGCAGTCAGTTCAGAACAGCTCTTCTTCGCTCAGCGTCTCGAGGAATGCCTCGATACGGATACGGAAGGGGCCGATCGGGTTCGTGATGTCGAATTCCAGGAACAGCGTCGGGATGCCGTTGGCTTCCAGGTGACGCTTCAGGTCCGGGTAGTCGCCCTCGTGCGGATCGCAGAACTTCTGCTGCAGGAAGATCGCACCCTGAACGCCGTAGTCCTTGGCCAGGCCGAGCACGTGGTCGTAACGGGTATGAACCGGGTAATCCTTCGTCGGACAGGCGGGACGATCGCAATAACGATCGGCAATCGCCTTGATGACGTCGGTTTCGGGCTTCGACTCGTTCCAGAAGTAACGGGTACCGGAGCACTGGTCGTCGATGACGATCGTCGCGCCGACCGATTCGACCATCGCCATGAACGCGATGTCGTCGTTTTCCGAACCAATCGTCATGAAGCGGGCACCGGTCTGGCGCTCGACCTTGCGCGACGGCAGCGCGGCGAGCACTTTCTTCAGCATTTCGTTGTGCTCGCGCTTGTCGATGAACTGCGCGGTCAGCGATGCATAGACAGCTTCGACACCGGTGACTTTCGGATTCGCATCCTTGCGGTAGTCGAACAGTTCGCGCAGCAGGCGGCGGTTCTCGTCGACCACGGCGAGCGACTCGCGCAGCATGTCGTCGGTGATTTCCTTGCCGATCAGCGTCTGCAGGAACACGCGGAACGACTGGATTTCCGCGTAGTGCGCCTTGCGAGCATGCTCCGACTGAACTTCGTTGGGCATCGGCACGTAGTAGTCCCACTTCACCGTCGGGACGTGCTGGCGCCACGAACCGAAGGTCTGGCGATACTGGATGCACGACTGGGTCAGCGTCACGCCTTCGGCGTAATCGAAGCGGCCGAGCAGGCCCTGGGCGAGCGAGTCGCGGCAGAACGGGCAGAACATGCCGAAGATGTGCGGCTCTGTCACGTTTTGCGGTTCATGGGCACCGAGCACGCGCACCGGCAGCATCCCGGCGGCAATCAGCAATTCCTCGGCAGTATAGGTACACATCGTTGCCACCACTTGCCCACCGGTCCGCGCCTTCCAGTCCCGTGCATAATCGTGGCGCTTCTCGTACCAGGTCTTGAACTGGTCGAACAAACCATCGCTCATCGAACTATCTCCTCTGATTTATCCGCGACGCCTGTACCGACCCCGCGGCTGCTGCATTATTTTTCCGGCCCTGCATGATTGCGCATAGTACGCACTCCAGTGCAGCCACTGTTGACATAGATCAAACGCAGCACAGGAAAACTGCACTCACGTGCATTTTTCTTCGACGTTTTTCCCGCGCATGCAATTTTGTGCATTGCAACAAGACAAATCAGACCGAACGGGTCGTGAAATCGCGGGACAGACCCCGGCCTTCCCGCGAAGGGCACACAGGGACGAAGCGCAGCGCAACGGGAAGGAAGGAGGAGATTCGGTGCCCGAGGGAGAGCAGTGGAAAGCAGCCGCCGGAGAATGGCAGCTGGCACGACCGGTGACACCGGCCGTGTGCAGTTCAGGCCGAAACGACGACTTCGCGCAGCGCAGCCAGGCTCTGCTCGACGGTCTTGCCCGACGTTTCGACGATCGCGTCGGCCTTGCTGTACATCGCGATCCGGCCGGCAATGATGCGCCGGAGGTCGTCCATCGCCTCCTGGCTGTCCTTCATCGGCCGATAGTCGCCCTGGGCGACGACGCGCTCCATGTGTTCTTCGGGCGAGGCCTTGAGCCACACCGTGTAGCACGATGACAGCAGGAATTCGAACGTCGCCGGCTCGGAGACGATGCTTCCGCCCGGAACGAGCACGAAGCGCTCGTTGTTCTCTATGATCGATTCGAGGCTGCGGCGCTCGTAGCGCCGGTAGGCACCCTGCCCGTAGAGCGAAAAGATTTCCGAAAGCTCGGCCCCTGCTTCCTGCTCGATGGTCTTCGCCAGCTCGAAGAACGGCACTTCGAGATCTTTCGCCAGCAGGGAACCGAGCGTCGTCTTGCCCGCTCCGCGCAGTCCGATCAGCGCGATCCGCTCACTCCGACCCGTCTTGCCGGACGATTCGAGTTCGTTCTCCAGCAGACCGCGCGCCCAGTTCAGCTTTTTCGGCGAAAAGCGGCTCAGGTATTGCATCAGCAGCGTCAGCTCCGGCGGTTGCTCGGGCTCTTCGCGCACCAGGTCGACGAGCGGCAGGCCCATCCCCAATGCGATCTGCCGCAGCAGGATGATCGAGATGTTGCCGTGGCCGGTTTCCAGTTGGGCGAGGTAGCGTTCCGACACGCCCGACTGTTGCGCCAGCGCCTTGCGCGTCATTCCACGCCGGGCACGCAATTCGCGTATACGTTCCCCCAGCATCAGCAGATAGCCGTTTTCCTCGACCGTCAAATCGGGCCGCTTCAGTCTTTCGCCACTGTTTTCGCTGTGCATGAGCGTTCACCAGTCGGAAGCATGATTCATATAGGTGCATTATAGTGCACGGTTTTCGCATCTTTGCAACCGCTTATAGTAATTGCGCGAAAATGGGTATTGTGCGCACCGGTGCATGCCTTCAAGATTTCTTGCGGTACATCAACGCTTTTCAGCGATTGGAATCGCAGAGTTAGATGTGCTTCGAACGTCACCAAAAAGGCGCAACCAATGAAAAGACACTCCGACAACGAGACACGCATCACGAATCTTCGCTATCACACGCAGGGGCCGGATGACCTTTACATCCCGATTCCGTTCCTGTTCGTCACCAGCCGCATGCGCGACGAGATTGCCGCCGAGCGGCAGCTGATCATCGATCTCGCCCGGTCGGCGACGAAAGTCCGCCAGCTCGAACTTCTCTCGCGCTACGACCCGTGCGTCAGCGCCGATGCCTTCAATTCCGTCCTCCATATGTTCGAGGTCGATCGGCAGGATTGACTGGCAGTTCCGGAATACCCTCCGCAGTACGCGATTCACCCTGTCTTCAACTGAAAAGCCCCCCCGCCCGCAGCGCGGCGAAACCATCATCCTGGTCCATGGGTTATGGATGCACGGGATCGTCTTTCATTTTCTGCGGCGGGCGCTCGTGCGTTGCGGTTTCCGGGTGGAGACTTTCTCCTATCCTTCGGTGCGTCGCGGCCTTGCCGCGAACACCGATCGGCTTGCGCACTTCGTCGCCGGCCGGGATGCCGAAAAAGTGCACCTCGTCGGCCATAGCCTGGGCGGATTGCTGATATTGAACCTGCTGTCACGGCCAGTCGCGCCGCATATCGGCCGTGCTGTGCTGATGGGAACGCCCTGCCGGGGCTCGCATTGCGCCGCGATGCTGGCAGGGATTCCCGGCTGCGCCCGGATCGTCGGACACTCGATGCGGGACTGGCAGGAAGTCGCGTCACCGCTCACTGCCGGGGTGGAAATCGGCGTCATCGCGGGCGATCGCGGCGTCGGCACGGGACCGCTGCTGTTCGGCCTGCCGAAACCCAATGACGGCATCGTCGCAGTCGCCGAGACACAGCTTGCCGGTGCGACCGACTCGCTCACGCTGCACGTCGCCCATTCCGAAATGCTGTTCTCGAAAGCCTGCGCCCGCCAAGTCGCAGCTTTCCTCGCGACGGGACACTTCCTGCACGACGGCGACGAGCGGCCCTAGAGGGCGAATCAAGCCTCCGGATCGCTCCCCGGCTCGCGTTGCAGCGCGCCACAATCCTGCGCCTCGCCGCCGCTGCCCACCCCGTCGTCCTCCCGGCCGCAGTCGAGAAATTCGCCCGGAAGCGGCAGCGGCGTCGACGGCACCACCATGTCCTCGGGCCGCAGCTGCTCGGTGAAGCCCGCCAGCGAACTCATCGTGCGCCGGTCGCGCCGCGTCACGGGTTCGCTCGTCATGTAGGCGACCACGAGCTGCGTCAGCGCCACCAGCGCGTCGCGGTGCGTGCGTTCCTGCGCGTGCGACGCGTCGCCGCCGAAGCCGATCAGGGCCGTACGAATGTCGTTGCCCGCCTCGACTGCGGCGGCGGAATCCGAGCGGTAGAAGCGGAACACGTCGCGGCGGTGCGGAATGCCGTGCTCGCGCGCGAGCGCGATCAGCTTGTGCGTGAGGTGGTAGTCGAACGGCCCCGACATGTCCTGTACGCAGATCGTCGCGGCATGCTCGGACGTGTTCTGGCCCGGCGCGGCGATCGAGATGTCGAGGCTTACCATCTCCGCGATCTCGCCGTGCAGCGCCGCGGACGCGCCCGAGCCGACCTCCTCGGTGATCGTGAACAAGGGGTGGACGTCGACTGCGAGGGGCAGGCGATGGTCGCCGATCGCCTTGCATGCGGCGAGCAGGGCCGCGACGGCGGCCTTGTCGTCGAGGTAGCGCGAATTGATGTAGCCGCCGGGCAGCACCTCGGTCTGCGGATCGAACGCGATCCAGTCACCGACATGCAGGCCGGCCTGTTCGAGTTCCAGCGCCGTCGTTGCCGGCACGTCGACCCGCACCTCGACATGGTCCCAACCGACCGGCTGGCTGTCGATCTCGCTGCCGAATGCGTGACCCGAAGTCTTCAACGGCAGGCAGGTGCCGCGCAGCTGGCGGTGGTCGGTGAACACCGTCACGCGCGAACCCTCGGCGAATCGCGCCGACCAGTGTCCGATCGGGGCGATGGCCAGCCGCCCGTTCGGCTTGATCTCCCGGACCATCGCGCCCAGGGTGTCGAGGTGCGTGACGACCGCGCGCGCCGGTTGCGCCTCGCGACCGCGCAGCGTCGCGCGGATGGCGCCACGCCGCGTGAGCTCGTACTCAATCCCGAGCGCCTCGAGCCGGGCGGCGGTATAGCGCACGACCGCATCGGTCAGCCCGACCGGGCTCGGGATCGCGAGGAGCTGCAGCATCGTCTCCTCGAGGTAGTCGTAGTCGATATCCGGCAATGCATTGGCAAGCGGAATCATCATCCCTCCTTTGGCAGGTCAGGCGGCCCGGGTGCGCGGGAACAACAGGTCGATGAAGCGCTCCGCGGTCGGTTGCGGCTCGTGGTTGGCCAGCCCCGGGCGCTCGTTCGCCTCGATGATCACATAGTCCCCGCGATCGACTGCCGGTACCAGGAAATCCAGCCCCGTGACCGGGATGTCGAGCGCGCGAGCAGCCGCCTCGGCCGCGTCACGCAAGTCCGGGTGAAGCTCGCCCGTCACATCGTGGATTGTCCCCCCGGTGTGAAGGTTCGCGGTATTTCGCACCCTGATCTGCACGTCGTGGTCGAGCACGTCCTCGAGGCCGTGTCCCTGCATGCGCAGGCAGCGCTCGGTCTCCTCATCGACGGGAATGCTCGACTCGCCCCCGGTCGCGGCCTGGCGGCGGCGGCTCTGCTTCTCGATGAGCTCGAGCACCGTCGAACGCCCGTCGCCGACGACGACCGGTGGACGGCGCACCGCCGCGGCGACGACGCGAAAGTCGATGACGACGATGCGCAGGTCCTCACCCTCGCAATACTGCTCGAGAATCACGCGGTCGCAAAAGTGATGCGCGCGTCCGATCGCGGCTGCGACATCGTCGGGCGAGCGCAGATCCACGCTGATGCCCTTGCCCTGTTCGCCTTCGACCGGCTTGACGACGACCGCGCCGTGCTCGGCGAGGAAGCGCTCGTTGGCCTCGGCATCCGTCGCGTCGGCCTGCGCCGGAACCCGCAGGCCCGCCTCGCGCAGCAGCTTCAGCGTCACCCGTTTGTCCTGGCAGCGGCTCATCGCGATCGCGCTGGTCAGCTCCGACAGCGACTCGCGACAGACGATGCTGCGCCCGCCGAGCGTGAGGCGGAAATAGCCGTTTTCCGCGTCCAGCACTTCGACGAGGACGCCCCGCCGGCGCGCCTCGGTCACGATCAGGCGAGCGTAGGGATTGAGGTCCTGGGCCCCGTCTTCCGGGCCGGTGAAGAGCGGTTCGTTGATCGCGTTGCGCCGCTTCACCGCGAACGCCGGGATGCGCTGGAATCCGAGCTTTTCGTACAGCGCGATCGCCTGGCAATTGTCATGCATCACCGACACGTCGAGGCTGATCCGCCCGCGCGCCTGGTAGTGCTCGGCGAGGTAGCGCACGAGCGACTCACCGACGCCGGGATGGGCGGCTTGCGGGGCGACGGCGAGCGCCCACAGGCTCGCGCCGTGTTGCGCGTCGGCGAACGCCTCGACATGGTCCAGTCCCATCGCGACGCCAATGATCTCGCCGCTCGTGCGGTCCTCGGCCATCGCATACGTGATCGCGCGGCTCGCGCGCTCGCGCCACACCCGCTGCGTATCGACCGGCACCATGCCGCGGCTGCGGTACAGCACGTTGATCGCTGCAACGTCGGCGCGCGTGCGCAGGCGCCGCAACGTGAAGCCTCGCCTCGTCTGGCGGGCGCTGCGGTAACCGCCGAGCGACAGGCGAAACGCTTCGGAGGGATCGACGAAGAGCTGCTGCGGCGCGGCCGCGACCACGACGTGCGGCTTCTCGACGTAGAACGCGATGTCGCGCTGGCCGGCTCGTTCCTGCAGCAGTTCCGTCGCCAGCAGCGCCGGCTCGCGCCAGGTCTGGCCGGGCAGCAGTCGCCCCCAGCCACACTCGATCACGACGTTGTCGGGCATCGCCTGTGCCTCGGGCTGGCGGGCGGGCAGGTGCAGCGGCTGGTTTCCGGTGCGCAGCGACCGGACAAGCTGTTTGCGGATCATCGAGTCACCTCAGCGGACATGGGTCTGCAGCCACCATTCGAGCAGCCCGAGCTGCCAGAGTTTGGAGCCGCGCAGCGGTGTCATGTGCGCGCCGGGATCGGCGAGCAGCGTGTCGACATACTCCCGGCGGAACAGGCCGCGCTCCCGGGCCGCGCGGTTCGTCAACGCGTCGCGCACCCGCTCGAGCACTTGGCCTTGCAGGTATTTCAGCCCCGGCACCGGAAAATAGCCTTTCGGCCGGTCGATGACCGCGGAAGGAATGACCTGGCGCGCCGCCTCCTTCAGTACGCCCTTGCCGCCGTGGGCGAGCTTGTGTCGCGCAGGAATGCGCGCCGCCAGCTCGACGAGTTCATGGTCGAGGAAAGGCACGCGGGCCTCCAGACCGAACGCCATCGTCATGTTATCGACGCGTTTTACCGGATCATCGACGAGCATCACGGTGGTATCGAGACGCAGTGCCTTGTCGACCGGGTCGATCGCACCGGGCAGGTCGAAGTGGGCGGCGACGAACGCACCGCTGCAATCGTCGGCACGATTCGCCGCGCCGACCATGCGGCAATACTCGTCGTAGTCGCGGTCGCGAAATGCCGCGAGGTAATCGCCGACCGGGTCGACGCTGCCGGCGAGCTTCGGGTACCAGTGGTAGCCGCCGAACACTTCGTCCGCCCCCTGCCCGCTCTGCACGACTTTCGAATGGCGCGACACTGCCTCCGACAGCAGGAAGAAGCCGATGCAGTCATGACTCACCATCGGCTCGCTCATCGCCGCGACCGCTTCCGGCAGCCGCGCGAGGAGTTGCGCCTCGGGCACGAAGATGCGTTCGTGGATCGTGGCGAAACGTTCGGCGACGATGTCGGCATATTCGAACTCGTTGCCCTTTTCCCCGCCGACGTCCTCGAAGCCGACGTTGTAGGTCCGCAGGCCCTGCACGCCGGCCTGCGCCATCAGCCCGACGATCAGACTCGAATCGACGCCGCCGGACAGCAGCGCGCCGACCGGCACGTCGGCGACCAGGCGGCGGCCGACCGCACTGCGCAAGCCTTCGAGCAGGATTTCCGTCCACTCCTCGAAGCTGCGCGCCGCGTCGCCCGGCTCGTGAGCGTAGGCCAGCGACCAGTAGCTGCGTTCACTGCGACGCCCGTCCGTGTGGATCGTCATCAGCGTCGCGGGCGGCAGCTTGCGCACACCGGCAAGAATCGTGTGCGGAGCCGGCACGACCGCATGGAACGAGAGGTAGTGGTTCAACGCCACCGCATCGACCGTGGTGTCGACGCCGCCGGCGGCAACGAGCGCCGGCAGGCTCGACGCGAAGCGCAGCAGGCCGGGCTGTGCGCTGTAATACAGCGGCTTGATGCCGAGCCGGTCGCGACCGAGCACGACGCGGCCGCTGTCCCGCTCCCAGATCGCGAACGCGAACATGCCGTTGAGCCGCTGCACGAAATCCTGCCCCCACGCGTGGTAGGCCTTCAGCAGGACTTCCGTATCCCCGCGCGAGTAGAAGCGGTAGCCGAGAGTCTCGAGCTCGCGGCGCAGCGCGGCGTGGTTATAGATCGCCCCATTGAAGACGATCCCGAGGCCGAGGGCCGGGTCGAACATCGGCTGCTGCGCCGATTCGGACAGGTCGATGATCTTCAGCCGGCGGTGGCCGAAGCCGAGCGCGCCTTGCACGAACACGCCGCCGCTGTCGGGGCCGCGCACGCGCTGCCGCGCATTCATCCGCTCCAGCGCCCCCACGTCGGGCGACTGCCCATCGAATCTGATTTCACCTGCAATACCGCACATGTCCTGTCCCCTCTTTCGTCCGCGCGGATCGGCTCTTACTATCCGAGCGCCGGGAGGCGCCCTTCGACAGTACGGCACCGGATCACGCGGTCCATTCAGTCCGAGTCTTCGCCACACGCGGTCGAAACTTCGTGTCGGGAAGCAAGAATCGGAACCTTCGGCAGCGCACCGGAGGTTGATCGTGACGAAACGCCGGATCGAACGTTGCCTGCGCTCCAGCGCGGCCCTCCGGCGCGAAAGTGGAAGCCATTATAGCAAATTGCTTTTGCACAAATATTTTATGCCACGACAATCACCTGCATGGCTTGCAGGTTTTCGTCCCGCAGCGCTGCTGGCGCTTGCCGCGGGACGGACCTCAGGACGGCGGCCGGTGTGTTGCCAGCAGGCTGACGACTGCCCTCGATCCGGTCAGCACGGCGACGATCGTCGACGAGCGGGCAATCGGGACGTGATACCAGGGGGCGGTGGGCATCTTCACGCCGATGAAGGTCAGCGCCATCGTCAAGCCATACTTCAGCAGGTGGAAGCGGCCCGCATCCACGGTTCGCCGATCATGACTTCGTTGCTCATTGAATTATCGTTTGTGAAGTCGCGACACGATCGCTGTCGGAAGACGGCCAAGCCTGGCGCAGCACGTCACACCGCGCCTCACCACCAGTGCATCACTGGTTCTTTTCGCAGTTGACCATCCACGGCACGCCGAAGCGATCGACGCACATGCCGAAGCGTGCCGCCCAGAACGTCTGCCCCAGCCGCATCTGCACTGTGCCGCCTTCGGCCAGCGCCCTGAAGATGCGTTCGGCCTCGGCAATGGAGTCGACGTTCAGCGACACCGCGCAGCCGTGGATGCCTTCGTACGGGTGCTCGGGCGTCGTGTCCGAGCCCATCAGCACCTGGTCGCCGACCGCCAGGCGCACATGCATGATCCGCTCACGCTGCTCCGGCGTCAGCACCTCGTCGCACTGGGGGGCTTCGCCGAAACGGACCAACGCCGTCACGGTGCCGCCAAGGCAATCGGCATAGAAGCGGAAAGCGGCCTCGCACTGGCCGTCGAACGTCAGGTAGGGGTTGATTAGCATGGCGTGCTCCTTTGGCAAGTCGGAGTTTCACTGTCGGGTGCGGACTCGGCGCCGGACCGGACATCTCCGTCGCCTGATTTTCATCGTAGTACAACAGCGAAGCCACGCATTCGAGCGCGCCGGCGGGCCCGGAGGTGGGACGGGCGTGCGCGGTCCGTCAAACCAAGCACAACGCCCCTGCCCGGTTTCCCGGACAGGGGCGTTCTGATGAAGCGGCCGGTCAGGCGAACCCGATCGGCCCGGCTTCCTGCATCAGACCGTGACGGTGTCGGCCACGCTCTTGAACTCCTCGATCTGATCGAAGTTCATGTAGCGGTAGACATCCTTCGCCTTCGCGTTGACCACTGCCACCTGCGACATGTACTCCGCGACCGTCGGGATCTTGCCCATCAGCGCGCACACCGCAGCGAGCTCGGCCGAACCCAGATAGACACGCGTATCGATGCCCAGCCGGTTCGGGAAGTTGCGCGTCGACGTCGACATCGCGGTCGAACCCTTGCGCACCTGCGCCTGGTTGCCCATGCACAGCGAGCAGCCCGGCATTTCCATGCGCGCGCCGGACTTGCCGAGCACCGAGTAGTAGCCTTCCTCGTTGAGGATCATCGCGTCCATCTTCGTCGGCGGGGCGATCCACAGGCGGGTCGGGATGTCCGACTTGCCGTCGAGCACCTTGCCGGCGGCGCGGAAGTGACCGATGTTGGTCATGCACGAGCCGATGAAGACTTCGTCGATCTTGTCGCCGGCGACTTCCGACAGCAGCTTGACGTCGTCCGGGTCGTTCGGGCACGCGACGATCGGTTCCTTGATGTCGGCCAGATCGATCTCGATCACCGCGGCGTAGTCGGCGTCGGCGTCGCCCTTCAGCAGCTGCGGGTTCGCGATCCACTGCTCCATCGCCTTGATGCGGCGGCCCAGCGTGCGCGCGTCCTGGTAGCCGTTGGCGATCATCCACTTCATCAGCGTGATGTTCGAGCGCATGTACTCGATGATCGGCGCCTTGTCGAGGTGCACCGTGCAGCCCGCAGCGGAGCGCTCGGCCGACGCGTCGGTGAGCTCGAACGCCTGTTCGACCTTGAGGTCCGGCAGCCCCTCGATCTCGAGGATGCGTCCGGAGAAGACGTTCTTCTTGCCTTTCTTCTCGACGGTCAAGAGGCCTTGGCGGATCGCGTACAGCGGGATCGCGTTGACGAGATCACGCAGCGTGACGCCCGGCTGCATCGTGCCCTTGAAGCGCACCAGCACCGATTCGGGCATATCGAGCGGCATCACGCCGGTCGCCGCGGCGAACGCGACGAGGCCCGAACCGGCCGGGAAGGAGATGCCGATCGGGAAGCGCGTGTGGCTGTCGCCGCCGGTGCCTACGGTGTCGGGCAGCAGCAGGCGGTTGAGCCACGAGTGGATCACGCCATCGCCCGGACGCAGCGCAACGCCGCCACGCGTGCTGATGAAGCCCGGCAGCTCGCGGTGCATCTTGACATCGACGAGCTTCGGGTACGCGGCAGTGTGGCAGAACGACTGCATCACCAGGTCGGCCGAGAAGCCGAGGCACGCGAGATCCTTGAGTTCATCACGGGTCATCGGTCCGGTGGTGTCCTGCGAACCGACGGTGGTCATTTTCGGTTCGCAGTAGGTCCCCGGACGCACGCCCTGGCCTTCGGGGAAACCGCAGGCACGGCCGACCATCTTCTGCGCGAGCGAGAAACCTTTGCCGGAATCGGCCGGAGCCTGCGGCAGGCGGAACAGCGTGCTCACGGGCAGGCCCAGCGCTTCACGCGCCTTGGCCGTGAGACCGCGGCCGATGATCAGCGGAATGCGGCCACCAGCGCGCACTTCGTCGAGGATCACGAGGGTCTTGAGTTGCGATTCAGACACCACGGCACCGTTCTTGAGCGCGGTGACCTGGCCGCTGGCAGCGTCGACCTTCAGCTCGATCTCGTCGCCCATGTCGAGCTGGCCACAGTCGAGCTCGATCGGCAGCGCGCCGGCGTCTTCCATCGTGTTGAAGAAGATCGGGGCAATCTTGGAGCCCAGGCACACGCCGCCGAAACGCTTGTTCGGCACGAACGGGATGTCCTCGCCCGTGAACCACAGCACCGAGTTGGTCGCCGACTTGCGCGAGGAACCAGTGCCGACCACATCGCCCACGTAGGCCACAAGGTTGCCCTTGGCGCGCAGGTCTTCGAGGAACTTCACCGGACCGCGTACGCCGGATTCTTCCGGCGTGATGCCCGAACGCGGGTTCTTCAGCATCGCCAGCGCGTGCAGCGGAATGTCGGGCCGCGACCAGGCGTCCGGAGCAGGCGACAGGTCGTCGGTGTTGGTTTCGCCGGTGACCTTGAACACGGTCAGCTTCTGCGACGCGGGCACTTCCGGACGGCTCGTGAACCACTCGGCATCGGCCCACGACTGCATCACGGCCTTTGCATTCGCGTTGCCGGCGACGGCCAGGTCCTTGACGTCATGGAAGTAGTCGAACATCAGCAGCGTCTTCTTCAACCCTTCGGCCGCGACCGCGCCGACTTCGGCGTCATTTTCCGAATTCGCGAGCAGGTCGATCATCGGCTTGATGTTGAAGCCGCCGAGCATCGTGCCGAGCAGTTCGGTCGCCTTCTTGCGAGACACCAATGCACAGGTTTCGTCACCTTTCGTGACTTTGGCAAGGAATTCCGCCTTGACCTTCGCGGCATCGTCGACGCCCGCCGGCACGCGATAGGTCAGGAGTTCGACGAGGAACTCTTCCTCGCCCTTCGGGGGATTCTTCAGCAACGCGACCAGTTCCTCGGTCTGCTGCTTCGACAGCGGCAGCGGCGGGATTCCGAGAGCGGCACGTTCGGCGACATGGGCACGGTAGGCTTCAAGCACGGGCGATTCCTTCCAATATCGGGACGGTGGCAGGGCGTCCGGGTGCGAACCCGAACGGAACTCTGTGATTATATGTCTTTTATAAGACTGGGTGGGCAATGCAGCATTCGGGCCATCCCGTTGCCGCGCCGGGATTCTACTCTTCCCGCTCCGGTTGCGGGCCGGCCGGCGCCCCCTCATCACGTCGTCATTGCTTTGGGCACCGCTTTCGACTAAACAGGGCAAGGAGCACGACGGGAACGAGCGCCGCCAGCAGGGGCTCCAATGGTGGCTGTGCAACCGGCGGCGGCACCTCGCGCCCTTCGACGAAGTCCCAATCCTCGGGAGACGAACCATGCTCCATACTCTGTTCGACACGCTCCAGACCTTCTCCACCCCCACCGGGCGCAGCGGCCGCTATTACTCGTTGCCGGCACTGGAGACCGCCGGCGTCGCGACGGTCTCGCGCCTGCCGGTGTCGATCCGCATCGTCCTGGAAGCCGTGCTGCGCCATTGCGACGGCAGGAAAATCACCGAAGACCACGTGCGCCAGCTCGCCGGCTGGACTGCGAACGCGCCGCGTACCGCCGAGATTCCGTTCGTCGTCGCCCGCGTCGTGCTGCAGGACTTTACCGGCGTGCCGCTGCTGTGCGATCTGGCGGCGATGCGCAACGTCGCGGCCGACATGGGCAAGGACCCGAAGCTGATCGAACCGCTCGTGCCGGTGGATCTGGTCGTCGACCATTCCGTGCAGGTCGATCACTACGGCTCGCCGCTCGCGCTGCGGCAGAACATGGAACTCGAATTCCAGCGCAACCGCGAGCGCTACCAGTTCATGAAATGGGGGATGCAGGCATTCGACACGTTCCGCGTCGTGCCGCCGGGCATCGGCATCGTCCACCAGGTCAATCTCGAATATCTGTTCCGCGGCGTGCGCGGGCACGACACCGGCGATGGCATGCTGTATTACCCGGACACGCTGGTCGGCACCGACTCGCACACGACGATGATCAACGGCCTCGGCGTCGTCGGCTGGGGTGTCGGCGGGATCGAAGCCGAAGCCGGCATGCTGGGCCAGCCGGTCTACCTGCTGACGCCGGACGTCGTCGGCGTCGAACTGAAGGGGCGACTGAACGAAGGCGTCACGGCGACCGACCTCGTGCTGACCGTCACCGAACTGCTGCGCCGGCACAAGGTCGTCGGCAAGTTCGTCGAGTTCTTCGGCGAAGGCACCGCCAGCCTGACCGTCACCGACCGGGCGACGCTCGCCAACATGGCCCCTGAATATGGCGCGACGATGGGCTTCTTCCCGATCGATGACAAGACTGTCGCCTACATGCGCGGCACCGGTCGCAGCGACGCCGAGTGCGAACTGTTCGAAGCCTATTTCCGGGCGCAGCAGCTGTTCGGCGTGCCGCAGGCGGGCGAGATCGACTACTCGGAGACGGTGACGCTCGATCTGGCATCGATCGTCCCGTCGCTCGCCGGTCCGAAGCGGCCGCAAGACCGCATCCCGCTGTCCGACATGGAAGACATGTTCGACCGGCTGTTCTCCCGGCCGGCGAGCGAAAACGGCTTCGGCCAGCCGGAAGCTGCACTCGGCACGCGTTTTCCGACGAAGCTGCCGGGCGTCGACCTCGGCCATGGCGACATCCTCATCGCCGCGATCACGTCCTGCACGAACACCAGCAACCCGGCCGTGCTGATCGCCGCCGGCCTGCTGGCGAAGAAAGCGGTGGCGAAAGGGTTGCGCGTGAAACCTCACGTCAAGACTTCGCTCGCGCCGGGCTCGCGCGTCGTCACCGACTACCTGCAGAAGGCCGGGTTGCTCGAGCCGCTCGCCGAGCTCGGCTTTGCGCTGGCCGGCTACGGCTGCACGACCTGCATCGGCAACTCGGGCGATCTCGCGCCGGAGCTCAACGAGGCGATCGGCGAGCATAACGTCGTCGCCGCCGCAGTGCTGTCCGGCAACCGCAATTTCGAAGCGCGCATTCATCCGAACATCCGCGCCAACTTTCTCGCGTCGCCGCCGCTCGTGGTCGCGTTCGCGATCGCGGGGCGGGCCAACGTCGATCTCACCGAGAACCCGCTGGGCACCGGAGTGGACGGCCACCATGTGTACCTGAAGGACATCTGGCCGACGTCCGACGAGATCGCCGCAGTGATGCCTTATGCGATGGATCCGGCGACTTTCAAGCGCCTGTATTCCGACTTCACGAAAGACCACGACCTGTGGAACGAGATCTCGGCGCCGGCGGGACAGGTGTACGCGTGGCCGGAGTCGACCTACATCGCGCGTCCGCCGTTCTTCGAAGGTTTCTCGCCTCAACCCGGCGCCGTCGCCGACATCAAGGGCGCGCGCGTGCTGCTGATGCTCGGCGACTCGGTCACGACCGACCACATCTCGCCGGCCGGTTCGTTCAGGGAGACAACTCCGGCAGGGCAGTGGCTGATCGCCAAGGGCGTCGCGAAGCAGGATTTCAACTCTTACGGCTCGCGGCGAGGCAATCACGACGTGATGGTGCGCGGCACTTTTGCCAACGTGCGGATCAGGAACATGATGCTGCCGCCGAAACAGGACGGCTCGCGCGTCGAAGGGGGCTACACGCTTCTCGACGACCGGCAGATGACGGTGTTCGACGCCGCGATGGCCTACATGGCGACCGGCACGCCGACGGTGATCTTCGCCGGCGAGGAGTACGGCACCGGCTCGAGCCGCGACTGGGCCGCGAAAGGCACGCAGCTGCTCGGCGTCAGGGCCGTCATCGCCAGAAGTTTCGAGCGCATCCATCGCTCGAATCTCGTTGGCATGGGCGTGCTGCCGCTGCAGTTCAAGGGCCAGGACTCGTGGGAGAGCCTCGGTTTCGTCGGCGACGAGACGTTCGACGTCCTCGGCATCGATGCGACGCTCAAACCCCAGCAGGATCTGTCGCTGGTCGCGCACCGGCGCAATGGCGAGAGGATCGAGGTCCCGGTGTTGTGCCGCATCGACACGCCGGTCGAGGTCGATTACTACCGTCATGGTGGCATCCTGTCGTATGTACTGCGGGAGATTCTCGGGCGCGTGCAATAGAATTCGAGTTCGGAATTCGAGTTCGCCGATGCGACGGACCGCCTCCCTGCCCTGCCCCTGCCAGTCGGGCAGGTCGTTCGACGACTGCTGTGCTCCGCTCATCGCCGGCCAGCTCCTGCCCGACACCGCGGAGGCGCTGATGCGCAGCCGCTACACGGCGTTCACCGTAGGCGACGAGGCGTATCTGCTGGCGAGCTGGCATCCGTCGAGCCGGCCGGCAGCGATCGATTTCACGGCGGAGCCGGCGCGAAAGTGGATCGGGCTGCAGATCCGCCACTACGTCCAGACCGGCACCGACACCGCGGTCGTCGAGTTCGTCGCGCGATACCGCGTCGGCGGCCGCGCCCATCGCCTGCACGAGACGAGCCGATTCGTGCGCACCGAGGGCCGCTGGCAGTATGTGGAGGGCGATATTCACGAGTGAAGCCGTCGCGCGGCGCCCCCCGGCCCCTATAATTGCCGGAAGAATATCCCGCCCGGCTGAACTCCGACGGCAACCGACGCACCTCGGAGCGATCCGGCAACGAGAAAAACATGAACCTCGAAAAAGTCATCTTCGGCTTCTTCATCGTGCTCGCCGCCACCCTCAACTTCGGCTTCTTCGTCGGCGACATCGACGATCCTTCGCACCACGACATCTACGAGCTTTTCGCCGCGTTCGTCGTGAGCCTGATCGCGACCGTCCTGAAGTTCGGCGACCGCACCCAGATCGGCGCGGTCCATCTGGCGACGAGTCTGGTGGCGGACCTGCAGCTCATCGCGGCCGCGATGGTCTGGGGCTATGCCGCGCATGTCTCTGCCGGGGGAGTGACACCCGAGATGGTCGCGCGGGTGGTTTCACTGTCGGGCGGAGCGCTGTTCGCGAACGTCGTGTCGGTGGTGATCCTGATCGCCGAAACGATCATGCAGCGCCGCTAGGCGGCGAGGCGCGCCGATGACGCCTCTGCTGCGCCATCACAGCATCATTCTGCTGATCATGCGCCGCCTGCGCGCGCCGCTGATCCTGCTCATCAGCATCCTTGCGATCTCGGTGCTGGGGCTGACGCTCGCGCCGGGCGTGGACGACGAAGGCAAGGTGCACTACCTGAGCTTCTTCCACGCGCTCTATTTCATGAGCTACACGGCGACGACGATCGGCTTCGGCGAGATTCCGCACGCATTTTCAGACCAGCAGCGACTGTGGGTGACGCTGTGCATCTACCTGTCGGTGATCGGCTGGGCATACAGCATCGGCACCGTGTTTGCCCTGCTCGCCGATCGCAGCCTGCAACTGGCGATCCGCACGCATCGCTTCCTGCGCGCGGTCAAGCGCCTGCGTGAGCCGTTCTACCTCGTGTGCGGATATGGCGAAACCGGACGGCTGATCTGCGGCGCGCTCGACCAGCTCGGCTATCGCGCCGTCGTCGTGGAATGCGACGAAGTCAAGGCCGGCGAGATCGACCTGCACAGCTACCGGGCGGACGTGCCGACGATGTGTGCCGATGCGCGCAACCCCGAACTGCTGCAGTTCGCCGGCCTCACCCATCCGTATTGCGTCGGCGTGATCGCATTGACGAACGACGACAGCGCGAACCTCGCAATCGGGATCGCCGCCCGCCTGCTCGCGTCGAAAATCCCGGCGCTGTGCCGCGCCGAGACACCGGAGACCGCTGCGAACATGGCTTCGTTCGGCACGCGTCACATCATCAACCCGTTCGAGAAGTTCGCCGAATACCTGTCGCTCGCGTTGCACGCGCCGGCCGCGTGGCATTTGCTGACCTGGCTGACGGGACTGCCGGGGACGACCGTCGAGCGCGAGCGGGATCCGCCGTCGGGCAACTGGATCGTATGCGGCCACGGCCGCTTCGGGCGAGTTCTGGTGCAGGCGATGGAACAGGAATCTGCGGTATCGCTTACGATCATCGACCGCGAATCGTCCGACGACCCTCACCATCGCTGGGTGCAGGGGGATGGCACCGGCGCCGCGGCGCTCGAGCAGGCAGGCGTACGCGAAGCTGCCGGCATCATCGCCGGCACCGGCAACGACGTCGACAACCTGTCGATCGCGGTCACCGCGCGCGAACTGAATCCCGCGCTGTTCGTGATCCTGCGCCAGAATCACTATGCCAACCGCTCACTGTTCGAGGCCTACGATTCCGACGTCGACGTCGTGCCCAGCGAAATCATTGCGCACGAATGCCTGGCAATCCTGACGACGCCGCTGCTCGTACCCTTCCTGAACGAGGTCAAGCGCCGCGACGAACCCTGGTGCGCGGCGCTGCTCGACAGGCTGACCGGAAAATTCGGCTGGCAGGTACCCAGCGTCTGGAGCGAACGCATCAGTTTCATGCAGGCCCCGGCGCTCCACCACAAGCTGATGCATGGCTCGACGATCGCCCTGGAGGAAATCCTGCGCGCGCCGTCGAACCGCAATGATGAGCTCGCGTGCGAGGTGCTGTACCTGCACCGCGATGATGACGATCACCTGCTGTTGCCCGATCCCGAGACTGAAATCCGGGCGGGCGACGAGCTGCTGCTGATCGGTCGACAGGAGGCGAGGCGTGAATTCGACCTGACGCTATCGAACGAACATGCCCTCACCTATGTGCTGACCGGGCGAGATCTGCCCGGAGGATGGCTGTGGGAGAAATTCTCCCGTGCTACGGCGGCCGATCCGGCCCCGCACGAACGCTGAGAGGGTTCTCACCCATGCTCAGCGACGAGGACCACCGTCTCGTTGCCGAAAGCGACCGTCTGGCCCGGGCGCAGCTTGGCCCGCTTGCGCAATTCGACCCGCCCGTCGACGAGGACAAGCTGGCGTTCGACGGCGGCATGCGCTTCGCCGCCGGTCCCGGTCAGACCTGTTGCTTTCAGCAGCTGATCGAGCTGGACGTATTCGCCGCGCACGGCAAAGGAAATTGTCATTGCATGCTCCCGCACAACCCCCTCGAGCTGCGCGAATCAATTGATCGATCGGAAGCCGTGAGCCTACACTGCCAGCTCACCGTCTGCCGCTTCCGTGAACGAGAAACATGCCGCTGCCGCTCCTGCCGAGAATCGACCGCACGTACGTCCACGCGAACGAATCGGGGGCGCTGCAGCCAATCCGCACCGAGCGCGCACTCATCCGCGACGAAGACTTCGACTTCACCGTTCGCTGGGTATCTTCGCTCGCGCTGAAGGATGCCGGCCGGGTCAGCGCGGCGTTGCGCCGCGACCCGGACCATAATCCTTTCCTGCCGCCCGAAGAGGATCTGAACGTCGGGCCGGTCGGCAAACACCATCTCGCGGTGCTGAACAAATATCCGGTGATCGAGCGCCATCTGCTCATCGTCACGCAGGCGTTCGAATCCCAGACCACGCCGCTCAGCCTTGCGGATTTCGTCGCCCTCGCGCGCGTCACCACCGAGCTCGGCGGGCTCGGTTTCTACAACGGCGGCACCGAAGCCGGCGCGAGCCAGCGCCACAAGCATCTCCAATGGATTCCCGGCACCACTCCGGCCAGCTCGAACTTCGACCGCATCACGGCCCGCCTGCCCGTGGTCGGGCGTGGTGAGGCCATATTCGACGCGAAGCTCCCGTGGCGACATCGTTTCGTGCGTCTCCGGCCCGCGCCGCCGGGCAGCGATTCCGCCGCCCTCAACGGAGCAGCCCTGCATCAGGCTTTCCACGCCGCCTGCGCCGCCCTCGGCCTCGCTGCGGACCGTGATCCGATGCCGCCCTACAACATGCTGACCGGCGGCGGCTGGCTCGTCGTGGTTCCGCGCAGCCGCGAGCAGCATGAAGGGATCTCGGTGAACGCGCTGGGTTTCGCGGGGTCGCTGTTCGTTCGCCGCCCCGAACAGATCGACGTCGTGCGCCGCATCGGTCCACTGCACCTGCTGACGTCGGTCGGATTTCCCGCGTGATCGAAACCGCAAGCCCCCGAAGCCGACGCTCGCGGCGCGCCGGCACGCCGAGCCGCTTCAGAACTGCAACAGCGGCAAGCCGTGCCGGGCGCGCGCCCTGCCCTTGACAGGGGCGCCGGACAGGCCGAACTGCCAGTCATCGCGGGGCGCCGCAGCATTTCTTGTATTTCTTGCCGCTGCCGCACGGACAGGCCTCGTTGCGCCCCGCACTTGCCGGTGCCGGTGCAGCCGGCTCATCGACCGACAGCAGCTCGACCGGTGCGAGCCCGAGCGGTCGCCACTGCCCGATGATCTGCCCGACGCTCGTGACGGCGATCTCCAGCCATTGCAGCCGCATGGCATCATCGGCCGCGCTAGCCGCAGCTTCGTCGGCCCATGGCGCCATCATCGTATCGATCGCATCCCGCACGACCTGTGCCGCGTCCTCGGGCACTTCCCGGTCCCAATCGTCCGACCACAGCTCGAGCCCCTGGGCGAAGCCTTCGATCCATTCCTCGCCGATGCGCAACGAATCGCCGTCGCTGGCCGCGTAGCAAAAAGGCTCCCATCCTTCGGGCTCGCCGATCGTGGTCGCCAGCTCGTTGTAATAGCGCCGCACCAGCCCGATCGCCCGCTGCATCCGGCTTCCCGAACCGAACGACGCGTCCTCGCCATGCGCCGACCACACTTCGGGCAGCCACCGCTCGGGTGCGATCCGCTGGGGCGACGCGAGCACCGCGACGAGATAGCCGTCGAGCATCTCCAGGTCCATGCAGTCTTCAGGCACCGCGTCGGACGTGAGCAGCTCTTCGAGGGCTTCGAACTCGGCGTCGTCGAGCAGATGGGAATTCGGCGTTTCGTCCTGGGGCGCTGCTTCGATATTCATCATGGCTTCTCCGTCAAGGCACGCAGGGTGCGCCTTCGGGCAGCGGCACGCAAGCTGCAGGGCCGAGGTCGCAGACGATGCGATACAGCTGCTGGCCGGAGTCCCGATATTTGCGCTCGAAAGGCGTCAGCGGTATCGTCGCCTCGAATTCCTCCGGGATGATTTCCCGGCCGGTCACGCGCCCCAGCGCACACGCAAATTCCTCGATATAGACGTGCCAGTTGCTGCGGCACTCCAGCACACCGCCGAGCCGCGGGATGAACGGGAACACCGGGTGGGCGTGCCAGCGCCGCGCCAGATGCCCGATCTTCGGCCACGGGTTCGGATACAGGATGTAGTGGCGGGCAAGCGTCAGGCCGGCATCGCAACACAGTCTCCAGTAGTCGACGAGATCGGCGCGCACGAACACCATGTTCGTCGGCAACAGCGCCTGCGGGTAGGGCTTGCGCCGGCTCAGGCGGTCCTCGGACTGGTCGACGCCGATCACCCAATGGTCGGGAAAGCTGCGCGCCAGCTGGATCGTGCTGTGTCCGACGCCGCAGCCGGCGTCCAGGATCAGCGGCGCCGTTCCGTTCCACCGTTCCAGGCTCGCGGCGAAAGCGGCCCGGTTGTAGTCGGCATAAGGCTTACGGAACGGCTCGGCGAGATGGCGCTCGACGCGACGCAAGAGCTGCTCGTGGATGCCGGACTGGGCGCTCGCGGGAATGCGGGAATTGGCGTAGCTCATCGACTCGGGACTCCGGCAGCACACGCCAGGCCGACGATCCCGTAACGCATCAGGACAGGGTCGATTTCGGCCGGATGGCGCATCGAACACATTTCCTCAAAAAGGCTACCGGCAAGAGGATGATTCAGCAGGTTCAGCTTTCGATAGTTATCCATTGGTATCAATATTTAGCAAATGTCAATGATCGCCATGCCCAGCTACTCGACGCCCAACGCCTTGAATGCAGCATCCACCGGGTCCGAGTAAAAACTTGTCTGGAACTTTGCAAAGAGCTCACCGGGAACCGTCGGAATGTCGATCACGCTCGACATCGGCAACAGTATTCGCTTGGCACCCGCATCAAAGGCCACCTGAAGGCTCTCGGCCAGATTGCGGACCTGGACCACGGTACCACCAAGACTCATATCGCCCAGCACCACCATTTGAGGCTGAATCGATTTGGCGAGCGCGGCAGAACACAAAGCGATCAGTCCTGCGAGGGTGAATGCCTTCGGCGTTCCGGTGTGCTGCAGCTCCAGCAGATGCAGGTGGAAGTCGTGCTCACCCGGTTTGATGGAAGCGCTGATCCGGCTTGCATTGGCCTTGAAATAATCGAAGGCCACCTTCACGGCTTCGCGCGGTGCCACACCGGAGACCGATGCCTTGCCGTTACCAGCAATGGCCTGGACTTCCACCCTGTAGGTACCCGGCATTTCAGACTCTCCCAGGCTGATCGTATGCAGCGTACCGGGATTGAGCCGCCCCTCGGGAATAAGCGCACCGCCTGACTGCTCGGGCACGGTGACGAAGCGCTCCTGGCTGTCTTCCAGGTCGATGTAGCTGAAATGCACATCGTAAAACTCCATCCCGCCGATCTTCTTCAACTGCTCCTTCACCCTGCGGCGTACTTCCAGCGCATATTCGAGGCAGCGACGCACGGCCTCCTTGTCGTACTCGCCATTCGGGTAAAGCAGTTTGAGCAAGCCTGACACCGTCCGCCGCACTGCTATCGTATCTCGCTGATTGAGGTTGTTGCCCAGCTTGAACCACTTGTCGATCGCGTCGGCGAAGTTGCGCTTGCGCATTTCGCGCAGGTACTCGGCCAGGTAGTCGACGATCAGGCCGTATTGGTTGGTAAAGAATTCCGGGCGCATCTTCGGGATCTCCCAGCCCGGCACATAGGCATGGAAGCGGTCGAAGAAGGCCGAGTCGATCATGGCCTCGGGAAACGGGGCGAGCAGATGGCTGGTCTTCACCAGGGATTCGACGCTCTGGTTGATGTTGCCCACAAAGACCATCGAGGCATTGGCGTTGATCGCCTCCCTGCCCCGGCTGAAGGACCCGGACGCCATGTAATCCTTCATGATCTGCACGCCGTCGTGGTCCTTGAAGTGGATGCCAGCCACCTCATCGAAGGCGACCGTATCCCACAGGCCAATCAGCCCCACCTTGCGTGCGCTCATGTTGTAGAAGAGATTGGCGACAGTCGTCTGCCCGCCCGACACCAGGATGCTGTTCGGGCTGATCTCCTTGTAGATGTGGCTCTTGCCCGTGCCGCGCGGACCCAGCTCGCAGAAGTTGTAGTTGTTCTCGACCAGCGGAATCATCCGCGCGAGGAGGTGCCACTTCACCCGATCCTTGAAGCAGCCCGGCTCCATGCCGGTCGAGCGGATCAGCGCATCGATCCATTCATCCTCGGTAAAAGCCCGCCGCCCCTCGAACAGGCTAGCCATGTCCATGTTGGGCATCTGGATCGGCTTGAGATCGGTCACCGTGAAAGGCGAGCCGCGCTGGTTCTCCTCAAAGCGATAGTTCAGTGTGACGATGCACCAGATCCCGCCCACGAGCAGTTTTTCAAACTGGCGCACGAAAGTTTCCGAAACCTCGGCGTTCTTTACCCCAAGGTTCGAAAGCAGCGCCTCGTAGACGTCGCGCTTCTCGTTGAGCTTCACAGTCACCTTGTCGATGACCTTGTAGCTTCCGCTCTCGCGGATCTTCGACTTGATCTTCTCGGCCTCGTCCGGCCGCACGTAGTTCTCGGCCAGGATGCGCTTGACCATCGTCATCCCGTTCTGGATCGTCGCCTCGTCGTCCGATGCGCAGTACATCCCGAGCAGGTACTCGAGCACATACACCGGGACGTTGGCGCCCTCCTTGATCAGCTTGGTCAGGTCCTTGCGGACCACTTTGCCGGCGAAGTGCGCGTTGAGGAGCCCATCGAGTCGGGCCGTATCCACGGGTTCGGTCATGTGTGTTTCAAAAGTCATTCGTAAAGGCGAGGTCGACTCGCAGCGGCACACGCAGCACTTCGACCTTGATCGCGGCATCGCGCACAGTCAGCCAATAGTCGTGCGTCTTGTCGTAAGTGCCCGCGAGCACGGTCAGGAACACCGAGCGCTTGCGCTCGTCGAGCAGCTGCGAGGCGCTGTCGAAGGTCAGCGTCTGCTCGTTGCTGATCAGCCGGTCGCCATCGCGCAGCGCGATCACCACCGTGCGCGGCAGCACCTTGTCGGAGACAGCCTCGGTCTGGATGAACTCGAAGCGCTGGGTGTTGGTGACGACCTTGTTCGACGCGCCGAGCAGGCTGAACTCCACATGCCGCGCCTTCTCCTTGTCGGACTCGCTCTCGCGCACCGTGATCACCGGCACCACGATCTCCTGCGGCATCGCGCTGCCATGCACGAAGCGCGCCCCGCCGGCAAAGTGAAAACGGCTCGCCCCCTTAGGCACCCAGAAGTCCAGGCTACCCTCCGGGGCCGTGCCCGCCGTCAGCGCCGTGTTGCCACACCATGCCTTGGGCGAAGTGCCGATGCCGCGCCCGAGCAGGTAGCGCTTCTTCGCCTTCAGGGTGCCCTCGGGCTGCGCGTCGAGCGCCGACTTGTCCGCAGCCAGCAGCGGCGCCTCCTGGTAGATGAAACCGTGGTCTGCAGTGACCAGCACTGTCGAGCCGTTCAAGCTGTTGATGATGAAGCTCACCAGCTGCGAAAGCTGGCCTATGGCCTCGTCCACCGCGCGGAACGTCATCCCCTCGGTGGCCTGCTTGTCGCCCAGGGCATCGATATGGTCGTGATACACATAGATCACCCGCCGCTCGCGCACCAGCGTCCTACCCTTGTCCTTCCCCAAGGTCAGCAGCTCATCGGCCTTGATCGCCAGGCCCTCGTACTTCGCCAGATGTGCGTTTCGCTGTTCCAGCGTCGACACTGGCTGCCCGTCGGCCAGCACATCGAGGTTGCTGTTGATCTTGTAGGCCAGACTGTGATGCGGCAGCAGCGCCGCCATCCCGAGCGTGGTGTAGCTCGGCAGCACGCCCAGCTGCGACGACAGTGCGGCCTTGAATCGGCTCTTGCTGTTGAGCTGCTGCACCAACTCCTCGGCGGCTTCAAAACGGAAGGCATCCGAAATCACCACGAACACCCGCTTGGCCCCCACCTTCAGCAGCGGCGCCACCTGGGTGTCGAAGAAGCGATGCTGGTTCGGCATCCCGGCGACCGTCCAGTGACTCAGCAAGCCGCCCTCGCCCTCGATCACCTTGGCCCAGATGGTACCGAACTGCGGCAGGAACCAGCCCGTGTAGGTGTCTTCGATGCGCGCGCGCAGTTCGTGTAGCACCGCCCAGCCCATCGGCTCGACCTTCTCCGCTGCCTCATGGAAATGTCGATACAACTGGTCGAAGCGGAACAGCTCGGACTGGTAAGCTTTCAGCGCCGCCTCCGCACCGGCAAAGCTGAAGCCGGCGTCGAAGCGCGCCTTCAGCGCGAAGAACGCCGCTCCGGCCTCGATGGCGTCGTAGCACGCCGCCAGCGCCCGGCTCTCGCTCGAGCTCTGCGCCATCAACCGACTCGCCCAATGGCCATCGCGGCGACGCGCGATCAGCGCCTGCATCGCCTCGTCGCTCGCGCCTGGGCCAGCCAGCACGCGATCCTTCAGGTTCTTCAGGATGCGGCGCTCCACTGCCGCGAAGGTCATGGTCTCGGCCAGCGCCTCACCTGGCAACGCACCCAGCACGCCGTCCAGTGCAATCTCGCCGGCAACGGCGTCCGACAGCAGACTGTAGCTTTCGTAAGCCGCCATGTCGGTCCGCCACCGCGCTGCGAACACCGACGCGTTGGCCGCCAGCATACGATCCGGCAGCACGAAATGCTGCAGCGACTCCGGCGCCTTTCCGGACAAGGACCGGCAAAAATCCGTCACCAGGATCCGGTACAACAGATCCCGCAAGGTGAAGGCCGGCGCCACGCCATCCGCACCGTAACCAAGCGTCTGCAAGGCAAGCGCCCAGAACGCCGAATCCAGCTCGTTGGCAACAATGTCCTGCCAAACACGCGGCTCGCCTGCCAGATCCGCCTCGCCCTCATGCACCATCGAACTCAACAGGCGCAGAAGAATCGTCTGGAAATCCGCCTGCTCCGAGCGCACCAGCACCGCCAGCATCTTGCGGTCCAGCGCCTCGGCATCGTCACCCGGCGTCACCAGTCGACGCAGCTTTTCGACGCGGTCCTTGGCCCGCAGGAACTTGCTGCGCGCCTTCAGATGCGGGCGCAGGGCCTGGCTCGTCAGGCCCAGATCGTCCAGCAGCATGGAGTTCGAGTCCGCACGGAACGCCCGACCCCGCAGGCGCAGATCGAGGAGCCAGTCCTTCGCCGGATCGGGTTCGGCTGCAGGGCGGTAGAACAGCCAGCGCGTGCCAGGTGAGTGCTCGACGTCGAGCTTCACCTGCAGGGCTGAGGTGCGGTCTAGCCGCAGTATCTTGACCCCGTGCAGGCTCAGACCATCGACCCAAGTGGAGAACTCTCCTTCGGGATCGTCCCAGAACAAAAGCTGCTGAGTCGCAAACTGCGCCTGCAGGGCTTCGATGATGCGTTGATGACTCAAAACGACTCCAGATTCACGAACCCGCAGGCCCGCTCAAAGGTAAACGGGACACAGCCGGTCCATCTTGGAAAGGTCATCCAGATTGCACTCCTGCCGCAGCGTTGCGAAACGATCCGCATGGTGCGTCGTCACCGGCAGTCGCGGATGTCGGTAAAGCGATGCCCCGTGTATGCGGCTCAAGAGCACCACCTGTCTGGCGAGGGTGTGGAGATCCGTTTCACCGTAACGCTTGCGCAGGCGCAACGGCCGCACGGTAACCTTGTCTCCCCAGCTCGATCCGAGTTCCTCACCGCTGTAGGTGGCGATGATCAACTCATCCAGCCCCGGGAGTTCGAATGCGTCACCCACCTCAGGATTGCGGAACGCCTTCTTGTTCTCCGCAACGACCCCGCGTCGATACAAAGGCGGACAACCGCTCTTCACCACTTCGAGAACATCCACCCGTACCGAGTAGTCGCGCTCGAAGTTGCGAATCACGTCCAACGACTCGAATAGCCGCCCATCGCGGTGCAGCGCAATCCTGCGCGGCAGCGCGCCCAAGTGCACCTGCCGATATGCTTGCAGACTACGCTCGAGCAGATCACCCAACACGGCATCTTCAACCCGCTCGCCACGCTGCGCTTCGGCGAGTTGCCAACCCAGTTGTGCCCCCTCACGGGTAAACAGGAAGGCAAGCCCGGGCGCCCGCTGGCTGACACCGCCCAGATCGAGACCAATGAAGAGGTCAGTCTCGCCCGGCATGTCGTCAATCGCGCACAGCACGCCGCCCCCCTTGCTGAACACGCCGGCCGCCAGGTTGTTGTAGTAGGTGGACTGATAGGTCCTCGGCGGGTGATCGAGCCGCATGAACTGCGTCGCCAGTCCGTAGCGGTAAGCCACGTTACGAATCTTCCGCTTGTCCGCGCCCCGCCCCAGACCAATCAGCAGCAAGGCGTTCTCCGGCTTACGCTGAGCAAGACGCTGGTTCAATGCTTCGGCATCCCCTGCAGGCGGCGCTGTCTTCCAGGACGGCAGATCGGAATGCCACTGGCGACAAACGCGCTCGACCGCCTCGAAGTGGCGAACAGCGACCGCCTGCTCCAAGGCCGTACCCCCTACGACCAAGGGCACAACCAGCTTTCGCGTCATCCCCTGGTAGGCGCCGTGGCGCAATACCGCCCTTTCGCTGTCTGCTACCGCAGCACCGCGAAAGAGTAGCCGAAACTCCGGCTTCAGATCGCGGGCAAAGCGCTGCGTATCCTCAACGGCCTGCAGACATGCGTCCAGTTCGCTGACCTTCAGCCCCTTGACCAGCCGGATTGCCGCCTTCAAGCGCTCCCCCACCGGCCATTTCAGACTGCGGGCAATCCGCTCCAGCAAACGGCTGTCGATCTGACTCAGTGTGTCGAAACCGAACATGGGCTGCAGCAAGGCCGCAAGGTGCTCCATAGGCTTTGCACGCGTATCCCTGCCGTAGCGCACCTGCACCACATGCGAAGCCGCCACTGCCTCCCGCTCGCCTTCCGGAAGATTGCCCTTGCTCTCGTGATAGCCGAGCAAGCTGACCTCACCCTTCGGTGTCGGAAAGGTGGAAAGTGCCGTCCGGCCAGTCGCAATGCCAATCAACTCGGCAGTTCCGTACTGCCCGTTGGACACATACCGGTGACGGACACGCCGAATACCCTCCATCCACTCGGGCCGCTTTCGGATCACCCAGTCAAGGGTCAGATGCGGCCGGGGCAGCAAGCGATGCCTTACATCGAACCCCACCAAGGCGGTGCCGTCGGGCAGCACATCGGGAATCAGCGTCACGCTCTGAAATGCGTCAAGATAATCGCCACCCGCGCTTACACGCTCCGAAGGCTGGCAGGCGGTCAGCCGGACCAGATTCCCCGCACCCTGCTCGGCCTCGAGACCACCATCGCTGGAGTATGCGAGCTTTCTGGCACCCTGCATCAGGCACTGATTCAGCAAACGCTGAATCGCTTCCCGCTCGCTCGGGTTGGCGCTCTTTAGCGTGCCTGCGGTCTCATCGGACGCCGTGCAACACATCCCATTCCATTCGTGCCTGAGCACCTTCAAGGGCCGAAGACTCAACACCCGCAAGGGCTCGCCATCGGTCACCGCGCACCAGCCATTGGCACCGCTCAACATGCGGGCGCCACGGCGGGTCAACTGTGTGGGGTTGATGTCCTCATGATCGTCATCGAAGGTCAGCCGGTAGTAGTACACCGGCACGGCATCCAGTTTGCGATCAAGCTCAAGCGCAGCTGCGCATTCCGACGAACGTGACCGCCTGCACCGACGAACGTGACCGGGGGGTCTGCGCGCGAAGCGTGGTGTTCAGATTCTAACCGCGTCGGTCACGATCACGGTCAATTCGAGGCACGGCGCAGGCTTATCCACAGGCGGCCGCCAGCGCGCCTCATACGCTGGCGGGCGGGCGCCTGTGGGTAAGGCGTCTCGCGCGCACGGCCTCATGCCTTTTCCTTTCTTCTCATCGACTCGCCCTTGAGGGCGAGCTTGTGCGCGGCGTGCACGACGCGATCGAGGATCGCATCGGCGAAGGTCGGGTCGCCCAGGTAGGTGTGCCAGTGCTCGATCGGCAGCTGGCTGGTGATCACGGTCGAACGCGTGCCGACGCGGTCGTCGAGCAGCTCCAGCAGGTCGCTTCGCTCCTGCGCCGACGGCGCGGCCAGGCCCCAATCGTCGATGACGATGAGATCCATGCGCGCGAGCTGCATGAGGCGTCGGCTGAAGCTGCCGTCGGCATGCGCGATGCGCAGCTCTTCGAAGAGCCGCGGCAGACGCACGTAATAGGCCGCGAGGCCCTGCCGGCACGCGGCATTGGCGAGCGCGCAGGCGAGCCAGGTCTTGCCGCTGCCGGTGGGCCCGGTGATGAGGCAGTTCTGGTGATGGCGAATCCACTGGCCGGTTCCGAGCGCGGCGATCTGACTGCGCTCGAGGCCGCGCCCGGCGCGGTAGTCGACGTCCTCCAGGCAGGCGGCAGCGGCTTTGATGCGGGCGGCCTTGAGCAGCCGATCGATGCGTTTGCCGTCGCGCAGCAGGATCTCGCGATCGATGAGCTGGGCGAAACGCTCCTCGAAGCTGAGCGCGGTGATGGCGGGCTGGGTGAGCTGCTCCTCGAAGGCGCGGGCCATGCCTTCCAGGCGCAGGGTGCGCAGTTGTTGCAGGCTGTGTTGCATCAGCATCGATGTTCTCCGGTGGGTGGAATCAGTGGTAGTAGCGCGCACCGCGCAGGTTCTCGTGAGCGGCCGGTAGCGCGAGCTCGCTTTGCTGCGCAGTGGATGCGGGGAGCGGTGCGCGGTCGAGCCCGCTCTTGAGGATCGAGGCGACGTTGCGGTAACGCATCGCCCCGAGGGTGACGGCGCGGGTCGCCGCGGCTTCGAGCCGTTCGTTGCCGTATTGGCGACCGAGGCGCATCAGCCCGAGGCACGCCCGGTAGCCCTGCTCGGGGTGCGGCATGCGTTCGAGTTGGTGGCTGACCACCTGCTCGGTGTGCGGGCCGACGGTGGCGCCCCAGGCGATGAGTTTGCCGGGCGACCACTGGCGATGCGCCTGATGGGATGCGGGCATGTGTTCGGTGAGCGTGGAGTAGACGCCGGGCCGGTGGCTTCTCGCATGCACCGCGACGCGACGGCCCGCGGCAAAGCATTCGATGCTGCTCGCGGTGATGCGCAACTCCACCGCTTGGCCGGCGAGCGCATACGGCACGCTGTAGTAATGCCCGTCGAACTCGACGTGGTAATCGATATTGGGCTTGGCCCGTTTCCACTGGGCGAACTGGAACGCGGTGGCGGGCAACGGGCGCAGCGCCGGCCGATCGAGCGTCTCGAACGCTTCGTGGCGCGAGCCTGGCAGGCGCCGGAAGGCACGCGTGTTCAGCGGCTCGAGTAACGCGGCGATCGCCTCGTTCAACTCCCCCAGCGAGAAGAAACGCTGATGCCGCAGCCGCGCCAGAATCCAGCGCTGCACGATCTGCACGCCGACTTCGACCTTGGCCTTGTCCTGCGGCTTGTAGGGGCGCGCGGGCAGGATCGCCACGCCGTAGTGCGCGGCGAACTCGGCGGTGGTGCGCTGCAGTTGCGGCTCGTAGCGGTCGGCCTGCCCGACGAGCGAGCGCGTATTGTCGGGCACCACGAGCTCGGGCACGCCGCCGATGAAGGCCAGCGCCCGGGCGAGCGAGCCCAGCCAGTCGGCCTGCGACTGCGTCGCCGTGGCGCAGGCGAACGTATAGCTCGAGGCGCCGAGCACCGCGACGAAGATCTGCGCGCGCGAAATCTCGCCCGTGTCGGCGTCGACGATCGGCACCGTGTCGCCCGCGTAATCGATGAAGAGTTTCTCGCCGGCGCGGTGCACCTGGCGCATCGAGCGCTTGAGCGTGCGGGCGAACGCGCGGTACAGGTCGCAAAAGCGCGAGTACTGATAGCTCGGCCCGTCGGCCGTCTGCACGTACTCTTCCCACAGCAGCGCCAGCGTGACGTTCTTTCGCTTGAGCCCCTGATGCACCGCCGCCAGATCCGGCGGCACATTCGCGACGCTCGCGCCACGTCCACGCCGGGCGACCCCCAGCACCCGGCGCAACTCGGCCTCGTCGGCCGCCGACAACTCGGCCCACGGCCGGCCGCACTCCTCGGCCGCCTTCACATACTTGGCGACCACTCCTTTGGAAATCGACAGCGCGCGGGCAATGCGCTCGTGCGACAGCGCGCAGTCGTATTTGAGCCGCAACAGCTCCCTGATCTTGTGCATGGCAATCCGCTCCGCCGGCATCCTCGGTCTCCGCGCAAAGCGCGCGAGGGTAGCCGGCCTGACAAACGACGTTGCCACGCTTGGCCTCACAAACCCGTTCCGATTTGATCGTGACCATTGATTCCGACATCGTGACCGCCCATTCCGACAACTCGCCGAAATCGGTCACGATCAAATCGGAATCCGCGGTCACGACCGCGGATTCACCGGTCACACTATTTCGGAATCAGCGGTCACGTTGGGTCGGAATCCGCAGCGCAGCAAGGGCAAGCTCAGTCAAGGCGGCCTCCATCCACATTCATCGTCAAACAACAAACCGAACCTGACGTCGCCTCATTGCCCTCTCTGTGCCACACGTCGCCAGATCACAGCCCCGGATCAATTGTGCAAGAACCTCTTGCACAAATTCCCAGAGCATAACCACAAGCTGCTCAAGCTCTACCGCGGACCGTGGTCAGCACCTCTGTCAGACGCTCCCGAAACGCCCGATAACTGCTCATCTCCATCGCCCGGTCCGGTTCGAAGGGATGCTCTTCCAGCCATTCGCGCAGTGCCTGGCTGAACTTCTCTTCGCCGAACACGCGCGCCAGCTCCTTCTTCGGATGCCTTTCGGATACCTGGTTGCCCGGCAGCTCTTCGAGTGCGCTGCAGTTCTGATACGGCGCCGTCCTGGCGGCGCACAGCAGCCAAGCTTCGGAAGTCGGTTTGGGCAGCATCGGCACGCCGCGCTGGAAGCCCGCGCGTTTGAAACCACGTTCAATGGATTGCCACTTCTCGGCCCAAGCGCCACCTCGTATCGAATGCGTGCCGTCGGTGTCCCGAAAGAAGACCGCTATAGCCAAATCAGCTTCATCCGTTTCGATCTGCAAGGCTAGATTTCCATAGGCCTACGCCATCTTCGTGAAGTAGCCGGTTTCCTGCCCCTGCTTCCTCCCCGTAAGGGAAACTGCTCGCCGATTGCCTCGAAGGTTGTCAGCCACATCATCCAGGCATTCCTTGGTGACATAGCGCAACCTCGTGGGCACATCCCTCAGCACCGAATACTTGAGCACGCTCTGAACGATCTGGTCGACCAGCACTGCCACCGGCCCAGCCTCGAAGGCATCACCGTCACACTGCCCAACCGGCATCGCACAGCGGCCGAGATCGCTCGGCCCTTCACCACTGAGCAACAACAGCATCAGCCCGCCTCCGCCGCTTCGCGGGCTGCATCCTCGTCATCCAGCGTCATGCATTCCTGCGCGAGCAGGTTGAGGTCCGTATCCACGAACGCCTCACCCGGCCCCATCACTGCCACTCGTCGATGCGCCCTTCCATCAGCTGTGCGATGAAGTCGATGGCCTGCAGCACGGTGGACTTGCCCGCGCCGTTCATGCCGACCAGGCAGTTGAACCGGTGCAGTCGTAACTTGAACTGAGCCAGTGACTTGAAGTTCCGGACTGCAATCAGCTCAATCATCGGATATCACCCCTCCAATCGACGCCATCCTGTGCGCACAAATCCGCTCCATCACTCAAACCCCATCCGCTGCCACACCACACCCAGATCGTCCGGGACCGCGCGGGTCCTGAGAACAGAAATCCGCCGTGTCCTGGCGTCCTTCTGACCCAGTAACCGGTCCAATAGCGGATGAACATACTTTGGGTAGAAACTCTTGGCGTGGATTCGCTGCGTACACAGCGTATGCAGCCCCTCCTCTGCCAACGCGGCCTCAAGCGCACGCACCGTTTCGACGATATTCTCAACATCGAGCGTATCTCGCCAGCCCAATAGCCTCTCACGCAGCGTCGGCTCGTCTGGAACATTCGGCGCATCAAGCACCGCATCCGGAAAGCCCGCCCCGCGCAGCCGCTGCCACAACGGCCGGATCTCCTGCCACAAAGCCGCGTGGCGAATCCATGGCCCCAGCCCATGCGAGAAAGCCTCGAGGAACGCAGCCTCGCCACCGGCAACCTTGTTTCGTTGCTTCTGCGGGAACGCAGCCCACAGCTCGCCGGGCTCGATCAGATAGCTTTCCAGGCAGAACCTCGGCAGCACCAGCAGGTTTGGCGTCTCCTGCATGTGCTGCTGGATCTCATCCTCCGTCCATTCATCGCGGTCGACGAGCCCCAGCCATTGCGGCTCAGCAGCGGCAATCTGCTGCACCATCCTTTTGTTGCCCGCCGCCACAAGATGCCACGCTTGCTCCCAAGCCGGGAACTTCTTGTCGAGAAAGATGCGGAAGGCATCCACATCGTCCGAGCCTTCGACGAGCAAGACCCGAGCCCCCGATTCCCCTACGAGCTGGGTGCGGATCTGCGCGATCCGCTCCTGCACCTTGCTCACTGCTCACCTCCGAGCTCGATGCGTTTGCCCGAGGCCTCATAGCGCTGCCATACCTCGGGCAGATGGGAGCTGATGATCAGTTGCCCGCCCAGATCGCTGACGAGCTTCTCCAAGCTCGACAACATGCCAGCCACCAAAGACGGGTGAAGATAGAGATCCGGCTCGTCGATCAGCACCACGGCACCCTTCTCCGCCCAGCGCGAAAGCAGATAAAGGAGGATCAGCACCTGGTGCTCGCCCGCACTCAACTCATCCAGGGTATGAAACTGAGCCCTGCGCCCCTTCAGCTTCACCCGCAGCCGGCCTTCACCGGGCTGAATATCCGGCTCGATCTCCTTGCCCGACAGAAAGCCGTTCAGCAGTCGGATCACCTCGTGATACTTGTGCAGCTGAGTGGTCTTCAAGGTGATCAGCGAGGCTTCAAGTTGGTCCTTCCAGTCCTCACTCGCCACGTGCTTCGTCAGCCAGCGTCGCCCCGGATTCTCGGCGATGTGCTCCCCCACATTGCGTCGTGCAGGCACCCAGCGCCGCTCCTCCGCATCCAGAAAGATCACATTGGGGAAGTCGACCTTGTCGAAGCTCAGGATCATCTTCTTTCTGGCCTCGGACCACGTCTGCAGCCAGGGCTGTCTGGGCATCAGCAGTTCGCGCTTGGGGTTGCCCGGCTTGCCCGTTCGCGCCACGCCTTCGCCGATCCAGACCACCTCGGCCAGTTCCGCCTGCAGAGCGTGACACCAGCTCAGCTCCCCGAACACCAGCCCCACCTCCTGGCCAGCGGTCGGCAAGCCCTCCAGCACCACGGCACAACCGCCCCAGCGCTGCAGCCATTCCCGCGCCGCGTGGTTTCTTGGCAGCGCCTTGCGATGGTCGAGCCAATAGCCCAACGCCTCCCACAGCATGGCAACTGCCCGCAGCAAGGTGGATTTGCCACAACCGTTGGGCCCCGAAAGCAGCGCCCGGGCCTCAATGCTGTCATCCCAATCGTTCGCCAGACTAATGGTCTGATCACCCAATGGGCCGGCGTCCTGAAAGTAAAGCGCCTTGATCTTCATCAACCTCTCCGTCTCTCCGGCTCTCGTTCGATTTCCCTGGCCAGAAAAGGCGCATGGCGGCGCAAACGATCCTGACTGATATCGCCGCAGTAGAACTCCTCTGCGTACTCTTCACGCAGTTTCAGGCATTCATAGTCATTGAGCTTGAGCCGATCGATCGTGGCTTGGACCTTCTCGCGGATGTCCGGCGGCAAATCTGGGGCCGGGATCACCTGATACCCGACCAGTTCCAGACGAAACCAGCCGTCCTCGATCTCGAAGGGGTCGAGGACATCGCGATAGACGTTCTTGCGGCTGTTCATCAGCGAGCACGCCAGCCGGTAGTTACGCCACTCGTAGATTTCTTGCCAGTCGGCCGACTTCGGTAGCATGTGGTCCACCGACGCAGCCCCGGTCACGCGTTCGATGTAAAAACTCATGTAAGCGCAGACACGGCTGTAGCTCTCGAGAAGCTCAGGCAAAGCTTCTGTCCAAAGGGAGGGAAACTTGTCGGCCGGAATTTCGTCTGGTGATGCTGCGATCATCGCCCTGGGCCTGCCCCTGCGTTTGGGCAACCCAGGCGCACCCGTCATCTCGGCAATCGCACGCAGGCCGGGCTGCCTGACCTTGCTGTCGAAATCCGCCGGCTCTGCGGCTTGCTCCACCCGGATCATGCCTGGCCCGCCAGTTGGTCACGAAAACCACTCCAGCGAATCCAGAACGCATCCACGTCGCTCAGGCTTGCCCGCAATTTGGCGTCGATGTCCTGCAACTGTTGTCTTTGCTCATCGGTGAGCGGCTGTTGTGTCATCGCAACCGTGCGCAGAAAACCGCGTGCCAGACCCAGCGCTTCCTCTGCCTGCACTGAAACCGGCTCCTTCAGGTTGAACACCTCGGACGCCAGCCAGCTGTTCACATCCCCTTTGCGCGACCAGGGATAGAGGGTCGCACGCACTTCGCCATCGACGAGGTCGAAGTCCCAGATGCAGTCGTTTTCAGGGTCGAAGTCGGGCTCGACCGATGCCAGCACCAGGGGTGAATGCGTGGCCGCCAGCAACTGCACGGGCACGTCGCGCGTGCCTGTCAGCGCATCCATCACGCTCAACAAGGCGGGGACGATACGCCGCTGCCACTGCGGGTGCAGGTGGCACTCGATCTCGTCGATCAGGAAGATGACTTCACGTGCCGGATTGACGCGAAAACGCTCGCAGGCCAGTTGGTGCTCACGCCAGGTCCACACCAGCAGATACGCCAGCGCGGCGATTCGGCGCATGCCGGCCGAGGCGTGAATCAAGGGTACGTCCTGACCGTAGGGCATACGCAGCGAAGGCAGATCCTTCACGCTGTCGCCCACGCGCATCGGGGTACCCGGTCGAATTTTCTCGACGCCCGATGGTGACAAGGCATCGAGTACCTTCACCAGGTCGTCAAAAGCAGGTTTGGAGGCCTCTTGCCACAGCACCCAGTCATGCAGCAGCCCGTTGCACAGCTGAGTCTTGCCATCGCTTGCCAGCAGGCCGTTCCAAACCTCGTCAGGGGTGAAGTCGAAGCTGCGAGGGCGATTCGACGCTGCTGCTTCACCTTTGTCGCCTTTCCAGTAATTGCGGGCAGGGTCCCATACCGAGAAGCTGCCATCGACGCCGGCATAGATCACCACACCGGGGATGGGTTGTCGTCCCTGGTTGATCGACCACTGCTGGGCTTCATGGTCAAACAGGCGCTTGCCCGCGTAGTCGCCCGTGCTGCCCGTGTAGCTGTAGCCAACGCTGGACTCGCCGGCATCTTGCCGAGGGGCTGCCATCACGCCGCGGGCCCAGGTACGCGTCAGTGCCCACCAGGCAATGTCGAGCACAAAGCTCTTGCCCAAGCCGTTGTCTCCGGTCAGAAAGTTCAGACGGGGCTTGAAGTCGATGGTCAGCTGCTGTGCAGGGCCGACGCCTTCGAGTGAGAGACGGTTCAACATGAGGATTTCGCTCCGCGCAAGACCACAACGAGGGTTGTAAGTTTACGTGCCATCGCCGGCTCACTCATCCCCCGCCCCACCCGTCACCGCCTTCACCTCCGCCAGCAAATCCCCGAACTTGCCATAGTTCACCTTCACCCCCTCGTCCAGATCCAGGCGGATGCGCATATCGGCGTAGTGGCGGAGCTTCTCGTCGTAGGCCAGCAGTTCGACGTGTTTCTTGCGCAGCTTTTCGATCTGCTTGTTGAGCTTGTTGCGCGTGGCGGTGCTGGGGGCGGCGGCGGCGTCTTTTTCCAGCATGTCGATGCGGGCCTGCAGCTTGCCGGTCAGCGGCACCACGTATTCGGCGCGCAGGCGGGCGAGCGTGCCTTCATGGTAGCGGTGCAGGTAGACCAGCGCCTGGAAGGCGCCCTGTTTGCCGCTGGAGAACAGCCAGTAGATGGGGCGCTTCTTGTAGGTCTGGAGGTGGTCCTTGAAGAACTTGTCGGCCAGATAGCGGCGGATGGTTTCGTCCGGCGTCTCGTTGGCCTTGGTGCCCAGGCTCTCGGCGAGCCAGGCCATGTTCTCGTCCAGCGTGTCGGCGCCCCACACGGCGCGCAGGAACTCGCGCACGCGGTTGGCGGCGTCGTCCTCGAACCAGAATTCGTCGGTGATCGGCACGATGCCGTCGGCGTCGGCCGGGAAGGTCTTGTAGCGGTTGGCATCGAAGCCGACGTTGCCGGCGTGGGCGTAGATGAGGCCGGGTTCGTCGAGGCTGTAGCGGCCCATCATGCAGCCGATGGCGTAGGAGACCAGTTCCTCCATGGTGTCCTGGCGGAAGCGGGTCCATTGCTCAACTTCGGTGAGGTTGCCGCCGTAGCGGTAGGCGGGGTTCACCGTGAGCGTAATTTGCTCGATGGGGACGTCGGGAGTGAGTTCATCCTGCAGACCGTAGGCATCGATGAAGAGGCGGTTGTTCTCCTCTTCAAGACGCTTCATCTCCACGATGGTGTCGTGGTTCTGGGTGACCCAGGCGGTGTAGCTGGACTCAAGGGTGGAGTCGGGGTCGGCGGAGGCGGTCAGGAGGGGAAAGGATTGGAAGTCCCAGGAGCGTTCGTAAGCGTCCCAGTCGGATCTGGTTAAACTGACGGCTGCTCGGCCGAGGCGAGAAATCTCCACACCCGTAAGGACCTCGTGTGGAGGTAAAGGCAACTGCGCGATATCACCTGGGTTGGCATGCAATGTGGGGTTGATGATCCGCAGCCAATCGGAGGTCGGTTTCGAATTGAGCATCGCACAAAACTGGTACTCATCAGAATCTGAAGCAGAGTAGATCCCGCCCCCAACCGTACTCGTAATAAACCCGTTGGGGCAGTACCTAGCACCAAATGACCCGGACGTGATATCCGACCAAGTGTTGCAGGGGCGAAAATAGTAATCTTCGCTCCTGACTTCTTTCGTGTAACTGCCGCCACCGTAGCGTTCGACAATCGACGCTTTGAGAAGTCGGCCATCGTTTTCCCAATTAATTAGGTAGGCAGTATTGCCATACCATTTTCTGAAGGACCCTCCCTTCAGCAAAGGGAACCATCTACCTAGCCGTCCCACTTCTTCTGATGACGGCTCTCGTTGAGTGTTGCTGAGCGAATAGTCGACTTCATGCCACAGACGAACCCAACGGAGGTCATCGCAAGTCGCAAGACCCTTGCGTACATGGGCACGCTCTTGCAGCGGTTCGAGGGTTGCGAAAACATCGAACAGCGCGCGGCTAACCCAGTAAGCCACCGGACTTCCCGGAATTTTCTTGAAATCATCCTGCGCCGTGGCATCAAAGCGGCACTGATTACTCCGCAACGCTGCTTCTTTGTCCGCCTCCTGCCCATCCACCAAGCGGAAGAATGTGGGTTTGAATCCGAAGAAATGCTGACCTTGCAGAACGAAGGCCGTGGTTTGTACGACTTCGCCAGAAATCTCGGAAAACGCTCTTGCGCCCAGATGCGCCATCGTCTCAATGGTTCGCTGTTCGAGCAACTTCTCCCGCATGGATTGAAAGGACGACAAGAACATCCAACTCTGCATCGTCACCATGCTGTTGAAGCCGTTGGGCTTGCACCAAGCAAAACCGCGCTCGATGAACATCGCAAACAGGTCGGACTTGCTATCGGGGAATGCGGCCTTGGCGAACTCCTTCAGCGCGCCGTTCATCCCCTTACCGCCCATATACGGCGGATTCGCCACCACCGCATCGAACTTCCGCCCCAGCACCTTCGCCTGCTCCACCAGCGGCAGCAAATCCTGCGCCGCCGCCTGCGCATACAGATCCCCGGTCTCGTTCGCCTTCCCCAGCGCCTCCGCCAGCGCCGGCAGTTGCGCATTCAACGCGTCCGGAATCTGGATCAGCGAGCCGAAGGTCTTGGCGTGTTCGAAGGTATCGAGCAGCGCCTTGATGGTGCCGCGCTGGATACCGAAGGATGCGAGGTGGGTGGCGAGTTCGTCCAGGTCCAGCCCCTTGCTCTCCTGCAGGCTCAGCACATTGAGCCGGGGCGGGTCGTTGAACAGGCGCCGGTCGTCGGCGCGGGCCTTCATCAGCAGGGCGAAGCCGGCGAGTTGGGCGGCGCGGTCGTCGATGTCGAGGCCGTAAAGGTTCTTTTCCAGGATCAGGCGCGGGATGTCGCGCAGGCGGTAGCCGCGTTCCAGGTAGATGCCTTTGAGCAGCGCGTAGGCTTCGACCAGGATGTGGCCGGAACCGCAGGCGGGGTCGAGCACGGTGATGGATTCGGGATCTAAAGGCGGAGTGGTTAGTGGCCAGTGGTTAGTGGTCAGAGAAGACGTGCCTGCAGTGCGGCGAGCATCTTCGAAATCTCCTCCAGCAGTGACAGTATCGGTGCGGCCTGTTCCTGCGTCAGATACTTGAGACGCACGGCAATCAGGATCTGCGTTTCCACTTCGGCCTTCGACCCCTGAGCGATCGACAGAAAATTGCGAAACTCCGCCCGTGACTTCCGCGCCTGACCTTCCGCGATGTTGGAAGGAATCGATACCGCTGCCCGACGTACTTGACTCGTCAGCCCATAAACCTCGTCTCTCGGAAACACCTTGGTGGCCTGATACACCTGCTCGACCAAGTTCATTGCCTTTTGCCAAACAATCAGTTCCCGATAATGCGTAATCGCCATCCCGCCCCTCCTGACCACTGACCACTGACCACTGACCACTCCCCTCCAGGCAGCGCTGCCGAATCAACTCATCCAATTGCGCCTGCACCTCGGGCGTCTGCTCGGCCGGTTCGATGTAGTACGGCCACTCGGCCTTGAGCGTACTGGCCGGGTTGGCCATCAGCCACAGGCGGCCGACGCTGTTCTGCACCAGGTATTGCACGATCCAGTTGGGGGTGAAGAGCTGGGTGGCGGCGGGGATGTCCTCGCTCTTGACCACCTTGCCGATGACCTGATCCTTCTTCTCGCTGATGTAGAACTGGTAGAGCCAGCCGATGATCTCGACCTCGGCCCAGTCTTCTTCCGCGATCTCGGCGACCAGCTTGGCGATGACCGAGTCGGTGCGCAGCAGGTTGTCGGGCAGCAGCAGCTCGGTTTCGTCGTCGATGCGCTCGAAGAGGAAGGGCATGGCGGCGGAAAGCGCGTTGCACTGGGCGACGAGCAGCAGGCGGTAGAGCTCGCCGTCCTTGTTGCCGGCAAGCTTCAGTTCCGTCACGACATCGGCGCCGAGGCCGGGCAATTGGCGGCTCGCGGCGAGGTCGGAGGCATGCGCGACGATGTCGGGCAGGCCGCCGGCGGTGGCGCTGGACAGCACGCGGTGGCCGTGGCCGAGGTAGTCGTGCAGTTCCATGTAGCGCAGGGCCGCGAAGCGGTTGAACCAGGTGTAGGCAACTGCTTCCATGGTCTGGGCGAAACCGTCACGCCGAATGCGTCTGATGAGCTGTTCGCGCTGCTCATGCACCTTCGCCGGCCATTCGCGGCCGGCGATGATCGCCACGTCACCCCGACGTTCGTTGGGCAGCACCTCCAGCTGGCCTGCAACTTCTGAGATGCCGAGCAGGTTTGCCCGTTGCGTGACGGCGGCGATGAAATCCTTGCGGGCCTGGGGGGCGTAGCTCTTCAGTTTTGATTTGTTCATGAGGCAGGTCTTGTTCGGGTTCTGGGGTGGCGCAGGGGGCGTGTTGAGCGTATAAACACATAAACACCGATCATCAGGAGAACCCGATGCCGACGACACGCTGGAATGTGGCGGTTTCGACCGAAACCGACCAGGCTCTGCGGATGTTTCTCGCCAGCCAGGGCGGCGGACGCAAGGGCGATTTGTCCCGCTTCATCGAGGAAGCGGTGCGCGCCCATATTCTGGAATTGAGCGCGGAAGAGGCGAAGGCGGCCAATGCCGACGTGAGCGAGAAGGATCTTTCCGCCATGGTCGAAGAGGCGCTTGACTGGGCCAAGGCGCAGTAATGCGGGTGGTGCTCGACACCAACATTCTGTTCAGCGCGTTGATCTCGCCGCACGGGCCACCGGACACGATTTACCGTGCCTGGCGCACGGCGCGCTTCGAACTGGTGACGTCCCGCACGCAACTCGAGGAAATCCGCCGCGCCAGCCGCTACCCGAAACTGCAGGCAGTGCTGCAGCCTGCCAAGGTGGGCGTGATGATCAACAACCTGCAGCGCGCGGTGCTGCTGGAAAAGCTGCCGGACCAGTTCAGCGCCGACGACCCGGACGACGCCTTTCTGCTGGCCATGGCTGCCGCCGGCAAGGCCGACTACCTCGTGACCGGAGACCGCCGGGCCGGCCTGTTGCAGCGCGGCCACCAGGGGCGCACCCGCATCCTGACGCCGACGGCGTTCTGCGCCGAGGTGCTGAAGGCCTGAACCCGGCATCACGCTTTTCTCATTGCAGCCGGGCACGCTGGCCGGCTTGAATGATCTTGAGCAGCTCCGACTTGAGGCGGACAAGGTAAGCGTCGACCTCGGCTTCGGTTTCCAGATAGGTCTTGCCGGCAAGATCAGCCACGCGGACGACCTTGCTCGGCTTGGGCGGAGCGACCGTCGGGCCGGTCTTGGTGGCAGTGTTCTGGTTGCCATGCTCGGCCGCGGTGCCGGGCGCTGTTTTCGGCGTGGCGGCTTCGATCATCGCCATCGCCGCATCGAGGGCGTCGCCGGCCTGATCCTGGCAGTAGAAGATCATCGGGATACTGGTCAGCCCGGCGACCTTGGTCTTGAGCTCCTGCAACTTGAGCAGGGCGCGATTGCGCAGGGCGGCGTCGGCATGGACCGCATCCAGAGCCTGTTCGACTTCTGCGATCTTGGCGTCGACGGACAACAGGGCGTGCTCGCGCCTGCCTTGGGCCAGCTCTTCATTGATCGCATCGACGGTGGCGATGAGCGGTTCGATCTGGCTCACCATGCCCCAGGGCGCGGAGTTGTCGCGGAGGCTTTCCAGAGTGCCCAATGCGGCTGCGGCATGGATGTTCTTGTCCAGCGCGTCGTGGTTGTCGGCGTAGCGCTCCAGCGCATCGAGCAGGCGTTGCCAGGTGGGGCGCTGAGTCTTGTAGAAGCTGGTAACGTCGTGAGCATCATCGGCAAGATCCAGCCAGGCGTCCCGATCCTTCACCAGTGACTCGACGAACTCGAAGCTGTCTGCGATGGCCAGTTGTTTGCCGATGCGGGCGACGACGGTATCGATGATGGTCTTGCCCGGATGGTGCTTGGTGGCGGCCAGCGGGGCATAGCCCTTGAGCTCGCTGTGCCAGCCCGCGAGCCGGGTGCGCATGGCGGCCACAAAGCCGTCTTCGTCCTCGGGCGGCAGACTGGAGAACAGCTCCTGATGCAGCTTGCGCGCCTTCTTGATGCTTTCCACGTCGGCGACCTTGCGCTTCAGGATGGAAACCTGCTTGAAGCGCGCCGACTTGGTGAGAGGTTCGATGGCCGCGCGGGGTACGAGGTCGGCGCTGTCCATGACGAGCTTGATTTCTCCCGCCATGAAGAGCCGTGCCACCAGCAGCACGACTTCCCACTCGGGCTTCCAGCCCCAGGGAATGCCGGTAAAGCGGGCGACGACCTCATCGAGCATCACGCGACTGGCGCTGGCCTTGAGCTGCAGGTATTCGCGCATTTCGGCCAGCGCCAGCGGATTACCCTCGTCTCCGCCCAGGGCAAGCTTCTTCTGGCTGATGTCGTCGGCCAACAACACCGCCTTGATCTCGGCGGTGGGGTCGGGATTGCGATGCTTCAGGTAGCCGAGCTTGGTATAGGTGTTGGTGATGAGGTAGTTGCCAAGCTCGTCCAGCAGGCTGCTGGCGTTACCGGCCTTGAGTTCGACGCGCTGGCCCAAGGCGTAGCAATCGCCCTCCAGCAGCATGGCGGACAACTGTTCCCGCAGACGGGTGCGCCGTTCGCGGTTTTCGTCCTTGCGGTTGAGGAGGATGGTGCGCAGCGACGGCGTGGCGTTGCTGGCCTTGGGGCTGTCGATGTACTTCTCGATCTGCCGGTAGAGGTTCAGCTCGATGTCGAAGCGCTCGCCTTCCGCGAGCTTGATCAGGGCGCGCCCGTGACCTTCGCTGCTGCGCAGGACGGCCCTGGCATCGGACAGGGTTTCGTAGTCGTCGCCGAGGGGCGAGACGATTTCGACACTGAGTTCGTGGGTGGCATTCTTGTAAGGAACGCCGTCGAGCAGGCGGTTGAAGTCGTAATCGCCCTTGGTGTCACGGTGACGGATGCGGGTGGCGCCCTGCAGGATGTCGTCGAACAGCAATTCACACAGCAGCCGGGCCTTTTCGGCCGAGGGGACTTCGACATTGCCGATTTCGCGGGCGACGTCGCGTTCTTCGTTGGTGAGGAAGAACCACAAGTCGCCGTTGCGGCTGACCAGCCGCTGCGCCTCGAGGCGGGCGAGGCTTTCCTGGATCTTGCGTTTGAGGGCGAGTTTGTCGGTGTCGATGCGATCCACGCACAAGGTGGCGAGGTTGTCGACGTTGGGTTTGACGATATCGCCGATGTAGCGGATCAGGAACAGCGCCTTGAGCAGAAGCACGTCATAGGCTTCGAGTGCGCCGTTTTGTGGTGCCTCGTCGATGGAACGCTTGGCGACGGTGTCGATGAAGCTTTCGATCGACGGATAGAAGTCGTAAAGCGGAATCAGCAAACCGACGGGATGGTCGGCATTGCGCACGGCCGCTGACTGGAAGGCGTCGAGCAGAGACCGTTCGCCGCGAGACAGGTGCTTGCCGGTGGCGCCGACCTTGCGGATGGATTCGAACACCTTCTGCAGCAGCGTGAACTGGTAGGGGGCGTAGGGATAGACGCCGACGAATTCGGCCGCATCCTTGTAGCTGCGCAGGTTGACCGAGTTGCCGACAAAGGCGAGTTGGTTGTTGATGATGTCGCCGGACTTTTCGAAGGTGTCACGCAACGCGCCATGGGCGGCCTCGGTCTTGGCCAGCAGGCGTTCGCCGATCACCTCGTCGGTGTTCGAACTGGCCAGCGACAGCCGGGTATGGAAACGCCCCTGGATCTTGGAGAAATCCTGCGATTTCGCCTTGTTTGCCTCGCCCAGGGCGGCGTCGATGTCTTCCTGACTGGTGACGATCACCCATGCCCTGCCCTGCGTGGCCGTGCCGAGCTGCTCGGTGATGGTTTGCAGCGTGAGCATGAGCTGGGTGTTGTCGCCGATGAACTGACCGACTTCGTCCACCAGGAAGATGATGCGATGGCCGGCAGGCCTGGTATCCAGATAGTCGCGCACCAACCTGGCGAAGGATTCGATGTTGATGCGGTATTCGTCGCGGGCGCGGTCGAACCACTGGCCGGCCGATTCGTCGCTTTGTTTGAGGGCTACGGCAAGGGCATGAACGACGTCATCGCGCAGAAAATCGACTGCATCGCGTTCAGCTTCCCACGTGGAGCCATTGCTTTGCGCGAAGGCAGATTTGAACGTGTCGTAGGCGTCCTTCTCTACGAGGTAGCGCTCCATGTGTGCGATGTGGGGTGCGTCCGCGCTAAAACCGAGTTTCTCGTTGAATACCCGCAGGAAGACCTGCAGGATGACGTCGCGCTCGTCTTTGCTGTCGGCCTTGGCGTCGATATTGAAGAGGATCACGTCCGCACTGCCGCGCACCGCGCGCTGAATGTCGGCGAGCAGCATCGGATCCTTGATCTTGCGCTCATCGAAGAATGCGGCGGCCCGTTTCCTTTCACCGGTGGCTGGGTTGGTCGCTTGGAGGCTCTCCAGCAAATAGGAGAGGATCTTGATGAAGTGCGACTTGCCCGAGCCGAAGAAGCCGGACACCCATACGCCCATGCGTGCCCCCAGCACCGGGTCGTTGGGGTTGTCTGCCGCCGCAAGATAGGCATCGAAGAAACGGCGGAAGTGGTCGGTGAGCTGCTTGGTGACGACGTATTCGTCCAGTTCCTGCCAAATGCTTTCGGCGTCTTTCTGGTCGGCCTTGATCACGCCGTTGATCGGACGGTCGATGGCTTTGGTGAAGAGTTCCCTGATCTGCATTATCGGTATCCGAAGTTTGGTCAAGGCACGAGCCGGAAGGCGCGGTAGTAGTGGTCTTCCGACAACTTGTTGAAGAGGCGTAGCGAGTAGCCGTCATAGCGGCCGGGGTAGAACATCAGCAGAGGCGTCTGCTTCATGTGCGGATGTAGCGCGGAGAGCAGCGTATGTGTGCGAAGCATGGGGTATGCGGCTCCCACCCCGGTGAGCATCAGGAGGTCTAGTGCGTCCGGATTGTGTTGCTGCACGATGCGCTCGGCGAGCTTGTCTTCCTTGAGCACGCGACGCAGAGATTCGAGCGCCTTGTCGTCCCCCTGCTTGCCTTGCATGTCGATGGCCTTGTCCAGCAGCTTGCGATCTTCGAGGAGGTTCACCACCAGCTCGAACAGGTCGAGCGTTGCAAAACTCAGGGGCGGCTGATGTTTCTTGAGAACGGGTTCGATCACGCTGGAAATGAAATTCCGCATGGCGATTTCCGCATCAGGCGGATAGTCGAAAATCCAGAAGCCAATCTCGTTGCCAAGGCCACGGTTCTGCAGGAAGTCCTCGGACGTGACGCGAGGCAGGATCTGATTGAGGCGGTCCTCGAAAGTGTCGGTCATTGCTTGAGTTCCATGGCGGCAAGCACTGCGGTTTCCGATCGCGCCTGCAAGTAGCGCAGCACCTCGGGGTGCAACATCGGGGGCGTCAGTTGCAGGTTGCGGGTGGATTCGAGATAGCGCGCTTCGGCCAGCATGCGCAGCACGACCTGCAGAAGCTTGGCCTGCGTGCCGGGCGACCACGTCCCCACTACGGAGTCGCGCTGTGCGCAATCAGCCAGAAAGGCGTCCCAGTTGGCGGGCGACAAGGTGTGCTCCAGTCGGCGCAAGTGCTCGGCCACCACATCGCGCATGAAATCCCCGAGCAACCGGCTGTGCTTGATTGCCGCAGCGAGCAGGATCTGCAGCGCGATTTCCTGTTCCCCATCGGCCACCATCTGCCAGCCCAATTCATCCAGCGTTTCCAGCCGATTGCGGATGAGTCGCGCCTGGCGACGGGCGGTGGCCGGAGACTTTTTTTGCAGGATGTTGTCGTGCTTGAGGGTGTCAACCCAGGTAACGCGATCCGGATGAGTGAGCAGCAGGCGGGCAATGCGGCGACTTTCGACCAGCATCAGAGAGCCAGCCGAGATTTCGGCGTTATAGAGCGCAGGAGATTTTGTCACCGTCCCGCTCCGCCATCGCCGGCTCCACCATAGCCCGGCGCGAGAGCGGCGCTCTCAACGTCATTGAGCGTTTGCGGATTCGCAAGCCAAAGGTGATGGCGAGAAGGATCCAGGCGGTGATCTACGGAGCAATCTACCCCCCAGCGCAGCACTGCGTAACCGGCCAGCGCGGCACGAACTTGAAGGTGCAATTGCCCATCCTTCATGCCGTAATCCGCCACGACCGCTTCCGGGTGCGAGAGTCCGGGATGCGGTACCAGTTGCAGGTCAACAATCCGGTTCCACTCTGTATCCGCCTGAATCTGCTCATGATCCGCGACGCGTTCTGACAGCGTCCGGACCTTGGTGATACGCGTCAGCACGAAGTCGGAAAAATGGCTTCGCTTGCGATCATAGGCGCGTACATGCCATCGAGAACCGTTGTCGGCCAGTGCCACCGGAACAATCACCCGTTTGGCGACACCGGAGCTCAAGGAGAGATACTGAATCTTCATTGCCTGTCCGGCATGAATCGCCCGGGTGAGTTCGGCCAGCACTGCGAAATCGGGCTGAACGAGATTGCCTGCTCCCTCGCATGGAATCGTGCGGCTGATCTTCAATGCCTGCCCATCGCCGAAGCCGTTCAGCAGCCACGAAAGCACTCGATCCGCAGAAAATCCAAAGACGGGGCGAAAGCGTGCAGTCGGCACGTACGCCTTCACATAGCGGTCGTAGATCAGATTGTCTGGCGCTTGCTCGCGGTAGGCATTGAGATCGCGGGTCGCCGCCGCGGGCTTGATCGAAAAGCGTGCCTCCAGATCGCCCCGCCGCAACTCCCCCACAAAGTACGCTCGCAATTCGAGGTACGCGAGACGCTCGCGTTGCGAGTGGGAAAGTGGCAGCGGCATAGCGACGATTCTGGGGTGAGAACGGCGTCATGGATAGTAGCAGTCTCAGCCCTACATGGGCATCATTTTGATGCTCACTATGCGAATCACTGAACACTGGCCGCCGCCGCCTCTACCGCGCTTTCATCCTTGCTTTTGCCCCCCTCATCCACGATAATTCCTCGTTTCCAATCAGCTCTCAGGGCGGCCACAGTCACCGCCCGCTCGTACAAGGGAATCATCATGAAAGCGGACATCCATCCCAAATACGCCGAAGTCCAGGTGACCTGCTCCTGCGGCAACACCTTCGAGACGCGCTCGACGCTCGGCAAGCCTGCGCTGCACGTCGAAGTGTGTGCGGCCTGCCACCCGTTCTACACGGGCAAGCAGAAGATCGTCGACACCGCCGGTCGTGTCGAACGTTTCCGCCAAAAATACGGCAACGTTCAGCGCCTCGGCTGATTCCTGGCCAAAGTCTAGAAAAGGCAGCTTCGGCTGCCTTTTTTATTCAACCACTGCCGCGCCGTCGGCCCCTCGCAGCGCGCCCGATGGTTTGCCGGCTAGAATCCCGCCCTGACGACGACGGCGCGTCGCAAACGTGTCCGTGGTGGTCCTGGTCCCCGCACCAAAAAGTGCTGCCCGACACCCGTCCCGAATGACTCGCGCCCCCAACTCTCCCCTGCCGAAACAGCACCTCTACGGAGCGGCCGGGCTGGCCGTGCTCGTCGGGCTGTATCTTCTTGTCGGGCTGACCGGCCACGTCCCGTGGCGTGGCGACGACGCCCGGCATTTCGGCCCGATCTTCGAGATGCTGCAGGGCAACGGCCTTCTGTTCCCGCTGATCGCCGGCGAACCGTCGACAAGTTTCCCGCCGCTGTATTACTGGACGGGTTCGGTGTTTGCGCTGCTGTTCGGCTGGCTGCTGCCGCCCCACGATGCGGCGCGCCTCGCCACCACGCTATACACGGCGCTCGCGATCTTCTGGATCGCCCGTGCTTCGGCGCGGCTGTACGGCAAGCACACGCGCACTCCGGCTGCGCTGTTGACGCTGGGCACGCTGGGACTGGTGCTCCACGCGCACGAAACCCAGCCGATGATCGCCGTGATGTCGTTCGTCGCGATGACCCTTGCCGGCCTGTCGCTGATCCCGACGCGGCCCGCCCTCGGCAGCCTCCAGGCCGCTGCGGGCTCGGTGCTCGCATTTCTCGCCGGCGGCCTGCCCGGCGTGATGCTGACGCTGCCGCTGTTTCTCGTCGTCGTCATTGCGTGCCCCGAGTGCCGCAACCCGCGCGCCAGCGGCGGCCTGATTCTCGGACTGAGCCTCGCCGTGGGAGCCGGCGCGCTGTGGCCGCTGGTTCTTCACTACCAGGCTCCCGAACTGCTCGCGCTGTGGTGGCGCAGGGAATGGCTCGAGTTCGGTGCGGACCCGCTGCGGCGCGACGAGTTTTCCCGGCTGGTCGAACTGTTCGGCTGGTTCGCCTGGCCATTGTGGCCGATCGCGCTGTGGTCGTTGTGGCGGGCGCGCCGCCAGCTGATGCGGATTTCCTGGCTCCTGCCGATCGCGTCAGCGCTGCTCGCCGGCAGCTGGGTCATCGCCAACGGCAGCCTCGCGCAGGCAACGATGCTTCCGCTGATCCCTCCGCTCGCGTTGCTCGCCGCAGCGGGTATTCCGACGCTGCGCCGCGGCGCAGCCAACGCTTTCGACTGGTTTGCGGTGATGACCTTCATCGTCTTCGCGCTGCTGGTCTGGATCGCGTGGACGGCCCAAGCCGTTTCCTGGCCTCCCGGGCTTGCGCGCCACGTCGCGAGAGTCGCCCCGGGGTTCGAACTCAAAGGAAGCGTGTCGCAGGCGCTTGCCGGGCTCGGCATCTGTGTGACCTGGATCGTGTTGATGTGGCGATTGCCACGCTCCTTCAATCGCGGCCCGGCAAGCTGGGCGATGGGCATGACGACGTTGTGGTGCCTCGCCGTCGTGCTGCTGATGCCGTGGTTCGACTACGACCGCAGCTACCGGCCGGTTGCTACGTCGCTGGCCATCGCGCTGGCGGGGGAAAGGAGCGACTGCGTCGCGATGCTCGAGCTGTCGCCAAGCCAGCGCGCCTCGTTCCACTATTTCGCCGGCGTGCGACCCGAAAGGGTTTCCGGCAATGAAACGGTCTGCAGCTTTTTGCTGGTGTACGATAGCCGCAACCCTGCCGCGCTCCGGCCAGCCCAGGAATGGCAGCAGATCTGGGAGTATCGCCGTGGAGGTGGCAAACAACTCGAAACATTCCGTCTTTATCGCCGTGACTGAACCTTTTACCCCTCCGCACCGGCTGTCCGCCTGGAGCACGCTCGAAAACCACGCTGCCCGGTTGCGCACCATGCGCATCGCGGAACTGTTCGAGCATGACGCCGCGCGCTTCGCGACCTTGTCCTTCGGCCACCGCGGCCTGCTGCTCGACCTGTCGAAGCAATCGATCGACGCGCCGGCACTCGCTGCGCTCGTCGATCTCGCTGGCCAGGCTCGCTTGCCGGACGGCATCGAAGCGCTTTTCGCCGGCGAGCATCTGAATTTCACCGAAGACCGCGCGGTGCTGCACATGGCACTGCGTGGCGCCTGCGCAGCCCCGCTCGAAGACGCCGCGACCCTCGCGCAATCACAACAGCGCATGCGTGCGTTCACCGTGGCGCTGCGCAGCGGAACGATGACCGGTGCGACAGGAAAACCGATCCGCCTGGTCGTCAACCTCGGCATCGGCGGCTCCGACCTCGGCCCCCGCATGGCGGCACAGGCACTCGTACCGACCGGGTTGCGCGCGACACCGGAAGTCCGCTTTGTCGCGAACATCGATCGGCGCGAGCTCGACGAAGCGCTCGCCGACGCAGACCCGGCCAGCACGTTGTTCGTCGTCTCCTCGAAAAGCTTTGCGACCGCCGAAACCCTGGCCAATGCGCAGGCAGCCCGGGCGTGGCTGCAGGCAGGCCTGGGAGCCGGGTGCGATCCGGCGCTGCATTTCACTGCAGTCAGCAATGCGACCGACGCTGCGGCCGCATTCGGAATTCCCGCGGAACGCGTCTTCCCGCTGCCCGAATGGGTCGGAGGACGCTATTCCGTGTGGTCGACGATCGGGCTGCCACTGATGATCGCGATCGGCGCGAGCGAGTTCGACGCATTCCTGGCCGGCGCCCGGGCGATGGACGAACACTTCCGCACCGCGCCGCCGGGCGAAAATCTTCCGGTCCTGATGGGCCTGGCAGGCCTGTGGAATACCGATTTTCTTGGCATCGAAAGTCTCGCGCTGCTGCCCTATGCGCACGGCCTGCGCAGTTTCGCCGCGTGGCTGCAGCAGCTCGAAATGGAAAGCAACGGCAAGCGTTGCCTGCGCGACGGCTCCGGGAGCGTCATCCACACTTCGCCGATCGTGTGGGGCGGCGTCGGCACCGTCGGCCAGCATGCATTCCACCAGCTGTTTTACCAGGGCACGCGTCGCGTCGCACTCGATTTCATCGTCCCGGTCGCGGCGGCTGACGACGTCTCCCAGCGCTCCCTGGTCGAGAATGCGTTCGCTCAGTCGGCCGCGCTGATGAGCGGGCGCGACCTCGACACGGCGCTCGCCAGCCTGCGCGCGAAAGGACTTGCGGAAAGCGAAGCGGCAGTGCTCGCGCCGCATCTGGTCTGTCCGGGCAACCAGCCGAGCACGACGGTGCTGCTGCCCGCGCTCGACGCGTTCTCGCTCGGCCAGCTGATGGCCCTGTACGAGCACAAGGTGTTCGTGCAAGGCTGGATCTGGGGAATCAACAGTTTCGACCAGTACGGCGTCGAGCTGGGCAAGGAGATGGCGCGCAGTCTTTCAGCAGGGTCGGGCGAGAATCACGATGCGTCCACTGCAGGCCTGATGGCGGCAGCCGAGGCGATGCGGCGCACTCCCGACCGCAGCTGATCGCCGCCCTGGCCGAAAATCACGGCACGAGGCGCAGGAAATTGTCCCGGTAGTGGCGCAGTTCGGCGATCGACTCGCGAATGTCGGCGAGCGCTTCGTGCTTGCCCTTTTTCTCGACCCCCTTGTACACCTCGGGCCGCCAGCGTTTGGCGAGTTCCTTCAGTGTCGACACGTCGAGGTTGCGATAGTGGAACCAGGCTTCGAGGTGCGGCATGTAGCGTGCCATGAAGCGGCGGTCCTGGCATATCGAGTTGCCGCACATCGGCGACGTGTGCGCCGGCACGTGTTGCTGCAGGAACGCGAGCATCTGCGCCTCCGCGTCGGCTTCACCGATCAGCGACGCCTTGACGCGATCGGTCAGACCCGATTTGCCGTGCGTGTTCCGGTTCCACTCGTCCATTGCGTCGAGCACGCTGTCGGGCTGGTGCACGGCGATCACCGGCGCTTCGGCGACGGTGTTGAGCTGGGAGTCGGTGATCACGATCGCGATCTCGATGATGCGGTCGGAATCGGGCTGGAGGCCGGTCATCTCCATGTCCAGCCAGATGAGGTGGTTCTGATCCTGTGCCATAATCCTTCGGCCCGCTTTAACAAAGCGCAGATTGTGGCATAAATCCCCGCCCCGCCGCCTTCCACCCCCTCCTGCATGGCACCCGACACTTTCTCGAACCTGTTCGTTGCCGCACTTCTCGCCACCCTGTTCATCAAGGTCGCGCTGATGGTGCGCCAGAGGCATCACGTGCGGGGGCGGCGGGAACAGGTGCCTGCACCGTTCGCGGATTCGATCGGTCTCGAATCGCATCGCAAGGCTGCCGATTACACCTGCGCACGAATGGCACTGGGCGTCGTCGACGCCACGGTCGGGGCGGCTTTCGTGCTGGCACTGACGCTCGGCGGGGGCCTGCAGGCGATGCACCGCGTCCTTGCGGGATGGTTCGACCCTGACGGGCTCGCCCATGGCATTGCGCTGCTCGCCGCGCTCGGCGTCCTCGGCTGGCTCATCGAATTGCCGTTCGTGCTATACCGCACTTTCGTCATCGAAAAACGTTTCGGCTTCAACAGGATGACTCCGGCACTCTACGTCGCCGACGTCGCGCGCGAAGCGCTCCTTGCCGCGCTCATCGGCCTGCCGGTGCTCGCCGCGGTGCTGTGGCTGATGGGCGCGATGGGCGAGCACTGGTGGCTGTGGGTGTGGCTGTTCTGGTTTGCATTCAACCTGCTCGGACTGTTCGTCTGGCCGACGTTCATCGCCCCGCTGTTCAACAAGTTCACCCCGCTCGCCGACGAGGCGCTGCGAAAGCGCGTCGAAAACCTTCTGGCGCGCTGCGGTTTCCGCTCGCGCGGACTGTTCGTCATGGACGGTTCGCGTCGTTCGGCGCACGGCAACGCCTACTTCACGGGTTTCGGTGCGGCCAAGCGCATCGTGTTCTTCGATACGCTGCTCGACAAGCTCAGCCCCGCCGAAGTCGAGGCCGTGCTCGCGCACGAACTCGGGCACTTCCATCATCGGCACATCTGGAAGCGGCTCGCGGTGGTCGCCGCCACGAGCCTCGCGCTGCTCTGGCTGCTCGCGTGGCTGATGGGACAGTCGTGGTTCTTCGCCGGACTCGGCATCGACGACGGAGCCGGCGGCACCGCCGTCGCCCTGGCGCTGTTCGCGCTTGTCCTGCCGGTGTTCGCGTTTCCGCTCGGACCGCTGATGAGCCACTGGTCGCGGGTGCACGAGTTTCAGGCCGACGCATACGCGGCCCGCCAAGCGAGCGCAACCGATCTCGCCGCGGCGCTGGTCAAGCTGTATCGCGACAATGCGTCGACGCTGACGCCTGATCCGCTGTATTCGCGCTTTTTCGATTCCCACCCGCCAGCTTCGCTGCGGGTTTCGCGCCTGCGCGCAGGCACGTGACGCTTGGGAAACCAATTGACTGCCTCCCCATCGCCCGACAGCGGCGCAAGCCTGAACGGCGTCATCACCGCAGCGTTCGGCCGTCACTATGAAGTCGATATCGCCGCCCATCACGCTGCAAGCGGCGCCGCGCCGGGGCAGCCGCGGCTGAAGTGCTATCCGCGCGGCAAGAAAAGCGTCTTTGCGTGCGGCGACGAAGTCGAAGTCAGCCCTACCGGCAGCGGACAGGGCGTCATCAACCGCTTGCACCCGCGCCGCAACCTGCTGTGGCGTTCGGACGCGTTCCGCGAAAAGCTCATCGCCGCGAACCTCACGCAGGTCGTGGTCGTCGTCGCGACCGAACCGGGTTTCTCGGACCTGTTGATCTCGCGCTGCATCGCCGCCGCCGAAAGCCAGCAGATCAGCACCCTGATCGTGCTGAACAAGGCCGATCTGCGTGATCAGTTGCCGGCCGCCCGGCGAATCCTCGCGCCGTTCGAGAAACTGGACTACCGCATCGTCGAACTCAGTGCCCGCGAAGGCGCCGGAGCGCTGCGTCCTTTCCTCGCCGGCGAACGGAGCATCCTGGTGGGCCAGTCGGGCATGGGCAAATCGACCCTGACGAACGCCCTGATCCCCGAGGCGCAGGCGGCGACGCGCGAGATTTCGGAAGCGCTGAACAGCGGCAAGCACACGACAACGTTCGCGCGCCTTTATGCGCTTGACGGTGGCTGGCTGATCGACAGCCCCGGCCTGCAAGCCTTCGGCCTCGCGCACCTGACTGCCGACGAACTGGCGGCAAGCTTCGTCGAGTTCGCGCCGCACCTCGGAAAATGCCGCTTCCGCGACTGCCTGCACGAGTCCGAACCGGGATGCGCGCTGCGGGCGGCGATTGCAGCGGACGCGATCGATGCGCGACGCTTCGAGCATTTCCGCGTCATTCGCGAAGAGATCACCCACGCAAAACGGCAAACGCAGGGCTGGTGATTCGTTCCACCACCCTCCGGGCCGGGCGGAATTACTGGCAAAAAAAACCCCGCCGCAGCGGGGTTTTTTCGTACCGGTCGCGAGACGCGGTCAGACGCGTTCCCAGATCGTCGTGATGCCCTGGCCGCCGCCGATGCACATCGTCGCCATGCCGTAGCGGCCATTGACGCGGATCAGCTCGTGCAGCAGCTTGGTGATGATCACCCCGCCGGTCGCACCGACCGGATGGCCGAGCGCGATAGCGCCGCCGTTCGGGTTCGTCTTCTTCGGGTCGAGGTCGAGGCCACGGTTGACAGCGATCGACTGAGCGGCAAACGCTTCGTTCGATTCGATGACATCGATCTTGTCCAGCGTCAGCCCGGCGCGCTGCAGCGCGAGCTTCGAAGCGGGGATCGGGCCTTCGCCCATCAGGTCGTTCGGCACGCCGGCGATCGCGTAAGCGACCAGGCGTGCGATCGGCTTGTGCCCTGCGGCCGCAGCCTTGCCCGCCTCGGCCAGGACCAGGAAGCTCGCCGCGTCGTTGATGCCCGAAGCGTTGCCAGCAGTCACCGAACCGTCCTTCTTGAAGGCCGGCTTCATCTTCCCCAGCGCTTCCATCGTCGTCATGCGCGGATGCTCGTCGGTGTCGAAGACGACCGGTCCTTTGCGCGTCTCGAACGTGATGGGCACGATCTGGCTCTTGAAACGGCCATCGGCGATCGCCGCCGCCGCACGGTTCTGCGACTCCAGCGCGAATGCGTCCTGCTCCTCGCGGCTGATGTTCCACTTCGTCGTCAGGTTTTCTGCGGTCACACCCATGTGTCCGACCCCGAACGGATCGGTCAGGACTGCAACCATCGCGTCGATCGCCTTGGTGTCTCCCATGCGAGCGCCGCTGCGCAGCGCCGGCAGCAGGTACGCGCCGCGCGACATCACTTCGACGCCGCCGCCGATCGCGAAATCCGCGTCGCCGAGCATGATGGCCTGCGCCGAATTGACGATTGCCTGCTGCGCCGATCCGCACAGGCGGTTGACCGCGAAGGCGACCGAATCCATCGACATGCCGCCCTGCACCGTCGCCAGGCGCGCGACGTAAGGGTAGCGCGACTCGGTCGGGATGCAGTTGCCGACCGCGGCGAAGCTGATCTGCTTCGCGTCCACGCCGGAGCGGGCAATCGCTTCCTTGACGACCACAGCGCCGAGTTCAGCCGGTTCCATGTCCTTCAGCGAACCGCCGAAACCGCCGACCGCCGAACGTACCGCACTCAAAACCACTACTTCACGATTCGCCATCTCAGTGCTCCCTCCTCAAAAATCAACGACCAACCCAACCGGCTATCACAACCAAAGCGAGCATTAACAGGCAAAGCACCAGCGCTCGCCATACCAGGCCCACGGTACTCTGCATGTATTCGGCATCGGCTTCCGCGCCGACGCCCATTTCCGGCCGCTCGACGATCTCGCCGGATTCGTGCACGGGCATTCCCAGACGCACTCCCAGCGCTCCCGCACCCGCGGCAATCAGTATACCGGACGCCCTTTCGCCCCAAAGCATCGCCTGGGTACGCCAGCAGAACAGCGCGTCCTCGAAGTCGCCGACGACCGAAAACGACGCTGCGGTCAGGCGGGCCGGCACCCAGTCAATGACCGCGAATGCTTTTCTCGCGAAGCGGCCGAACTCGCCGAATTCGGCATCACGGCGCTGCCCCCATTCTTCACCGAGGAAGCGCGCCAGGCGATACAAAATCGCGCCTGTCGGCCCGGGCATGACGATGAACCAGAACACCACACCGAACACGTTGCGGTGCGCCGCGACGAGCGCTTTCTCGATCGCGAGCCGCGCCACCTCGCTCGAACTCGCCTCGGAATACTGTCCGCCGCGCCATTCGCCGAGGAGCGTGCGGGCGCGGGCAAGTTCGTCCATGCGCAGCGCGAGGTGGATGTCGGTGAAGTAATGGCTCTCCTGACGAAAGCCCATCGTCAGATACAGTACGGCGATATTGAACGCGAACGCGAGCGCCGGGTGGATCAGCCACAGCAGGACGAAGACCAACGCGCCTCCCAAAACCGCGAGAAGCATCAGCAACCACCACGCGAGCGTTCCGTTCCGCGCCCGGCCGTCGTTGAAGCGGTCAACAAGTACGCCGGAAAACCGTCTAAGGGGATCCAGAACCACCTGCCGGACCGGCAGCGGGCGCAGCTGCTCGATGAGCAGCGCAACGATCAGCGAGAAAAGCGTCATTCAGGGGAGGTCGGGGTAAAAAAATCTGCAAACCATTTATTTTTGGCCAAGATACCACAAGGCCCAGCCTATTGTGCACCACGGAATAAGCCGGGCACTGCATCGCCGGCGCTCCAGCGGCGGTTTCCCGGCCTCCGATCCGGTTTGCGGAACAGCCCGCGATAGCGCTTTTTTACCCATACGAAGCGGGTGACTTGCTGCACTGCGACCCGTCCAGGTCGCGGCCGGACGTGAAGTGCATCGTGCCGATCGCACCCAAAGGAAATCGAGCGTAATATTAGCATTCACTTTTATACGACAGCCAAGGAGATTCCGATGAAGCTCATGCCCGCCCTCAAGTGCCTCCCCACCCCCGTGGCCGTTGCGCTCGGCTGTGCCTGCCTGTCGTTTTCCGCGCTCGCCGCCGATGACGCGATGCTCGTGGAAGCGCGCGCAGCGGCATCCACACTACCGCCGAGGCTGCTGGCCGCGCTGAACGAGAAAATCGCCGAGGTGGGTCCCGAAGGGGCGATCCCGGTGTGCAAGGACATGGCGCCGGCCATGGCGAAAGAAGTCGCGGCGAGCACCGGGTGGCAGCTCAAGCGCGTGAGCCTGAAGCCGCGCAACGCGCAGCGCGCGACGCCGGACGCGTGGGAAAAAGCCGCGCTGGAAGAATTCGACCGACGCGCCGCCGCAGGCGAGAACCCTACCGGTCTCGAGAAAGGGGAAGTGGTCGAGGCCGCCGGCGGGCACGTCTATCGCTACGCGAAGGCCCTGCCGACCCAGGCGCTATGCCTGAGCTGCCACGGCCCACGCGACCAGCTCAAGCCTGAAGTCAGGGCGGTTATCGACGAGCATTATCCCGACGACCGCGCCACCGGTTACAAGGAAGGCGAGATCCGGGGAGCAATCGTCGCGACGAAGCGTCTCTGACCCCCGCCGCGACCCAGCGCCAGCCCCGGGACCATCCTTTACACCGGCCCGGGAACCGTTTCCATCGCAACACGCAGTGCTGCCGCGTCGTTCGCCGCGTCGGCGTGGAAATCATGCGCCGGCAACATCTCGCGCAGCAACGCGCCGGAAACCGTGTCGTCCTTCAGCAGCGCTGCGGTCACCGCGTGCAGCACGTGACAATGGCGTTCGAGCGTCTCGCGGCACGCGCGCTGGGCCGCTTCGAGCATCGCGCGCGCTTCGCCCAGCGCCCGCTCCTGGATATGTGGTCCGACCAGCGCATCGGGCACACCGGCGAGGCTCAGCAGCCCGAACTGGCTCGAAAACCCCATCGAGCTGACCATTTCGATTGCCAGTTCCGAGGCCCGCTTGAGGTCATCGGCCGCGCCCGACGTCGTGTTGCCGTAATTCATCAGTTCGGCCTCGCGCCCGGCCAGCAGCATCGACAGCCGCGCCTTCAGTTCGCGCTCGCCATACAGCGGCACTTCGTCCTCGCGGCTGACGAAGGTCACGCCGAGCGCCTGGCCGCGCGGCTCGATGCTGATGCGCTCGACGCGGCCCGCTTTCAGCGCATGGGCGACCAGCGCGTGGCCCGCTTCGTGCACCGCAATGCGCTCGCGGTGCGTTTCGGTGAACGCGGCCTTCAGGCTCGAGACTTCGCCGCCGAGCTGGTGCGTTTCGAGCGCGCGGTGCAGGTGAGCCTGGGTCACCGAAGCGCTGCCCGACTCCGCCGCCAGTACCGTCGCGCGATTGACGATGTTCGTGATGTCGGCGTGCGACAGGCCGCTGCTCGCGCGCGCGAGCGCCTCCGCGTCGATCTGCCCGGACTCGGCCCGGACGCGGGCGAGACACAGCTCGAACAGTTCGCGGCGATCGTGCACGGTGGGCAGGTTGACGCGCGCGACGAGGTCGAAACGACCGGGGCGGCGCAGCGCTTCGTCGACGTTGCCGACGTGGTTCGTCGCGCCGATGACGATGATGTTGTCGGAGGTCGAGAAACCGTCCATCTCGACGAGCAGCTTGTTGATGATGCGGTTCTCTTCGGACTGCCCGCCCTCGACTTTCGCACCACTCGCGCGCTTGCCGATGCCGTCGAACTCGTCGATGAAAATGATACAGGGCGCATTCTTGCGGGCGGTCGCGAAGAGTTCGCGGACTTTCGCGATGCCCTGGCCGTAGAACATGCTCGAAAAATGCGAGCCATCGACGGCGATGAAGTTCGCCTTGCATTCGCCGGCGAGTGCGCGCGCGAGCAAGGTTTTTCCGGTTCCCGGCGGGCCTTCGAGAAGCACGCCGCGCGGCGGCTTGGCCCCGAGCGCGAGATATTTCTGCGGGTCGCGCATGAAGGCAGTCACCTGCTGCAGCGAGGTTTTCGCATCCGACGCGCCGACCACGTCGACGAAACTCGTCTGCGGCTTCTCGGCGAGCCTGGCTTTCGCGCCGCCGCCCATTGCACCTTGCCGCAGCAGATAGACGCCGAGCACCACCATTGCGGCGACCGTCAACAGCGTGAAGAGTCGCTCGAGCACGCTGCCCGTGCTGGCGACGATGCGTTCGCCGACCGTGCGCGCGTCCACGCTGATGCGGGTCAGCGCGAAACCCTGCTCCCGGCTCGCGGTTTCGAGGCCGGCCAGCAGTCCTTCCTCGCCCGCGACGAGCTCGGTGCTGAATTGCTCACCGCTGCGGGTCGTCGCCAGCACGCGCTGGCCGTCGACCCCGACCGCGGCGATCTCGCCCTGTCGAAGCTTGTCCGCGAAAACCGATGCGTCGAGCGGACGGTCCAGCCACATGTGGGGGCCGGACTCGAACTCGCGTGCGAGTTCGGTCTTGCCAGCCGTGCTCGGCGCGTGGCTGTGGTAGTCGAACGCGATCCAGCCGGCGACGACGGAGGTAAAAAGGGCGACGGAAAAAAGGATTTGGACCCAGCGGGGCCACGCAGAGAATAGCTTCATCGACGATCCGGGATTCAGCCCCGAATAGGACCGTCGGAGGGTCCGGGCAGGGCCTGCAATGTGGCGGCGCGAACCGCCGGGTTCAGCTTCGAGCGCAGCGAACGGTTGTGACCGTCCCGCTGCACCCTCGATTATTGTTACCGCACAGGCAGTATTTTTGTGCGGTGAAGCATTCTTTCCCAGCAGCCATCCGCGAGCAACTTTCGCGCGCCTGGCCAGCACGATGACGTTCGCGCAGGGCGGCTTGTGCAGCGGCCCCGGCTGCCAGACTTCAGCCGGCATTACGCCTACGCGTTATGCAGTCTGTTTCACGACCCTAAACAGGAGATGAAACATATAGTTACATAATCGGCGATCCGACGGATTGATCCGGCGGCGACTTCAGCCCGGCCGTGCGTGAGCGGCAATCTCCGGCCGGCTGCGCTTCTCGGGGTAATAGCACATGTAACCGCTCGCGCAGTGGCTCGGCGCGTCGCGCAGTCCGACCGCGCATTCGCGGACTTTCGACTCCGGTTCGCCGTCCTCGATGCGGCGCAACACCTCATGAACGAGTTCGACGCTCTTCACCTTGCGCTCGCTCGCCCCTTCGCGCCCGGCGATCTTCACCGAATGCACGCCCGCCGCGTGCATCGCCGGCATCGCGCACAGGCCGCACGGGCCCCACGGGTAGCCGTTCGGCGCGACCGAAAAACCGTTGCCGAAGCGATACCACAGCCAGCGCTTGTAGTCCTGGTCGTTCTTTTCCAGCCGCCGCAGCGCCCGTTCGGCAGGTGCTTCGCCATTCGCCGCGCGGTATTCGAACTGGTAGTTGTCGATGCAGATCGGGCCGCCCTTGTTCATCGGCAGATGCACGGTGTGGCACGTGCCCTCCTCGAACACGCAGCCGTCGTTGAGCACGAACGCTTCGATGTCGAGCTCGGGGAGTTCGGTCGCGATCGCGGAGATCTCGGCGACGGTGACGTCGCGCGGCAGGATGATGCGGCGCGCGCCGAGCTGCGCGAAAAAGCGCGCCGATTCGACGTTGCGGCAGGTCGCGACCGAACTGACGTGGATCGCGAGATCCGGGACGTTCGCCGCGAGCGAGGCGATCAGCGAGATATCGGCGACGATCGCGGCGTTACCGCCGATGCTGCGAAAGTGGGCGGCGATTTCGGTCAGCGCGTCGAGGTGCTGCTCGCCGTATTGCTGCGCGTTGAGGACGAGGAACACTTCGGCGTCGAGCGCATGCGCGTTGTCGATGACGCGCTCGAGGTCGGCATAGCCGTTGAGGTTGCCGAACACGCGGCGATTGACGCCCGAAGTGTTGAAACGCCGGATCCACTCCGGCGGCACGACGCCGCAATACAGTTCGCGCGCGCCAGCCCGCACCAGCGGTTCGACTTCGGCAGGCGTGCTGATCGGTGCAGTGATTTTCATAGGACTCCCGTAGGGCCACCCCCAAGGGAGGCCTCAACCCCCTCGGGGGGCAGCGAACAAAGCGAGCGTGGGGGCTTCATTTCAGGCTCCCGACAGGACGATACGGCTGACCCAGCCATTCGCCACCGCCTCGGCGATCGCCGCGGTCATGCCGGGGGCGTGGCGGTAATACATCGTGTTGCCGCGCTGCGACGTCTGCAGCTCGCGCGTGCCGGGCCGGGCACCGACTTCGGAGAAGCCGAGGCATTCGCGGCGGCACCGGTGGCCCGGCGAGAATTTTTCCGGCACATCGAGCGCGAGCGAACCGAGCTTGCAGATGCGGCCCTTCGCGATGTAGCCATACGGCGCGCGTACGCCGACCGGGAAATCGATGCCGGCATACATGTCGGCAGCGCCGAACGGCGGGAAGTCGAGTTCCAGGCGGCCGATGCCGAGATTGTCGAGGATTTCGCGGAACGGGCCGGCGCGCAGGCCGTTCGGGTACATGCGCGCCCACGTCGCGGACGGCAGCCGCGGGTCCTTCAGCATCTTCCCGAGCAGCCGCCCGGCGACCGGCCGCAGATCGGGGAATTCGCGCTGCACGACGCGCGCGACGCCCCAGTCGTTGACGGTCACTTCGGCGCCTGCAGGCAGGCGCGCGAACGCGGCGCGAAGCGGCTCGAACAGGCTGTCACAGGCGATCGGCGTGACGAGGCCGAACGTGACTCCCCAGCGCTCGCACAGGGCCACGGCGCGATCGATCGCTTCCACACTCGGCAGCAGGTGCTCGCAGAACTCGCTGCCGAGGAAGAAATGCGTCGGCTCGGCGTCGTCGGGCAGCGTCACGCACTGTCGCGCGTCGCCGAGCTGTTCGAGATAGTCGTCGCGCGTGACACGCCCAAGGCGCACGAACGCGGCGAGCTCGCGCTCATCGACGAGCGCGAAGCCGAGCTCGATCGGGCCCGCAGGAGGTTTTGGCGAAATGGAAGGGGTCGGCGCTGGGGGCAAGGTCGATGTCATGAATCGGTCTCCGCGATTCTTCTGTTTTCGCGCCCGTGCCAGATGGCAAAGGCCGCGAGGTGGTCGACGAGCCCGCGAAGGCCCGCGTCGGGGTGCTGCACGAGGTGATTCGCGACGATGCCGGCAAAGCGCGCTGCAGCCATGCTCGCGCCACCGGGGCGTCCGCCGGGCGCGTCGGGACAGGTTCCCCACGCGGCGCCGGCTGCGCTCGCCGGATCGAGCCGCGACCATTGGTCAGGAGCGCAGCGCGCATCACCGCTCACCGCGAGCACGCCGGGATAATGCGCCGGATAGACTGGCGAACCGCGTGCCGGCGCTGCGGCGACGAGCAGCACGCCCTGCCCCACGGCCCGCTCGCAAGCTTCGCGCAGCACGCGACGATCGTCGGCGAGGCCGAGGCTCAGGTTGACGACACGAGCCCCTTCGGCGACGCACCAGTCGATCGCGGCGGCGACGAGGCGCGGCGTCGCGGGCCGGCCGACCGTGGCGACGCGTGCGTCGAGCAGGCAAGCGGTCGGCGCCGCGTCGAGGACCAGCGCGGCGACGCATTCGCCGTGCGGCAGCGCAGGTCCGTGCGGCGCTTCGCAGCGCACGACCCCATCGGACTTGGCGCCATCGAACTCGCCGCCATCGAACTCGCCGCTGGCGAACTGCGCAGCTGCGTGCAGCGCTGCGGGCGCTACGCGCACAAAACCGCCATCGACGATGCCGACGCGCAGTTTCATACGGCCCTCAGCAGCGGCGCCGGCGCTCGCACCGGCGGCTGCTCGACCAGCATGCCGTCACGCAGTTCGACGACGCCGTCGAGCTCTCCGACGGACGCGAGGTTGTGCGTGATGACGATGCGGGTGCGGCCGGCGAACACGCGGTCGACCGCGATGACAATCGCCTGGGCCACGGGCAGATCGAGCCCGGAGGTCGTCTCATCGAGGATCAGCACCGCCGGGTCCTGCAGGATCGCGCGGGCGAGCGCGATGCGCAGCCGTTCGCCGCGCGACAGCGCCGATGCCGATGCACCGACCTCCTTGTCCAGCCCGCGGGCGTGGGCGAAGTGCGCGAGACCGGCGAGGTCGAGCGCGCGCAGCAGCGCCGCCTCATCGGCATCCGGCGCAACGAAGCGCAGGTTGTCGCGCACGCTGCCGGGCATCAGCACCGGGTCCTGGTCGACGACCACGACGCGCCGCCGCAACTCGGCAAGGTCGAGCCGATCGAGCCGCACGCCGTCGAGCAGGATGTGCCCGGCGGCCGGATCGTAATGACGCTGCAGCAAATCGATCAGCGTCGATTTGCCGGCGCCGGACGCGCCGACCAAGGCGAGCTTGCGGCCAGCCGGGATGTCGAGCGACGCGCCGTCGAGCACGCGCGTCTCGCCGTAGCCGAAATACACGTCGACGAGGCGGAGGTCGCCGCGCACCGGCTGCGCGAGCGCGACCGGCTGCGCCGGCGACGTGACCGTCGGCAATTCAGCGGCCAGTTCGCGGATGCGCTGCAGGCTGACTTTCGCCCGCTGCCAGCCCATGAAAACGCCCGCCGCGGTCTGCAGCGGACCGGCTGCGCGAGTCGTGTAGGCGATGAACGCGACGACGACGCCGACCGTCAGCTCGCCCGCCGCCGCGAGGCTGCCGCCGACCGCGAACACCAGCAGCACGCCGAGCCCGGACAGGATGCGCTGCACGCCCCCGGCGCCGAGCGAAGCGAGCTGCGAGCGCCGCAGCGCGGCGAAATAGTCGCCATGATGCGCGCGCAGCTCGGCCTCCTGCCGCGCGCCGGCATTCGTCGCCTGGATGAACTTCATCGCGCGCAGCGATTCGACAAAAAAACTCGACATCGCCGCGCTCTGCTGCCGCACCGCCTGGGCGCTGCGCTCGAGCCATCCCCGCGACCCGAGCAGCGCCGCGACATGCAGCGGCACGAGCGCGAACACCAGCGCCGTCAGCAGCGGGCTCAGCGACAGCATCAGCGCCAGCGCGACGACCAGCGAGAACGCCGCGTTGAGGAGACCCATCGGCGCGTCGATCGCAAAACGCTGCACCTCGGCGACATCACCGTCGAGCCGCGACAGGATCTCGCCGCCGCGAGTGCGCGCGTAGTACGTCGGCGCAAGCGTCTGGAGGTGGCGGTAAATCTGTTCGCGCAGGCCGAACAGCACGTGCGCGGACAGTTTCAGATATGCGAGGCGGGAAACGGCTTCGACCGCGACGCCGGCGACGAGCAGCGCGAGGAACGCGCCGCATAGCTGCAGCACCACGTCCATGCGCCCGCCGACGATGCCGTCATCGACGAGGCGCTGGGTGAGATACGGCGGCAGCAACGCGGCGCCCGACGCGAGGAAGGACAGCACGACGATGCCGGCTGCGGCGCCCGCGCGCCCGCGCACGGTGGGCCACGCCCATGCGAGCGCCTGCAGCGGCAGCGATCCTTTTTTTCGCAGCGCGATCACGCGGAGACGCTCGTCAGCGCTTGACGACCCGCAACCATCCGATCGACTGGTCCGCGCCGCCCGGCATCATGATCTCGCCGGTTTTCTCGAGCGTTTCGGCGTCGTGGATGGCAATCTTGTCGAGCGCCCCGCCGATATAGACTTCCTTGCCGTCGCCCGAGATATTGACGGCGTAGAACGTCTGCTCGAGGTCGACGCGCTTGATCAGCTTGCCGGTTTCGGTATCGACTTTCGACAGCTGGTTCATGACGAGGAACGCTTCGTTGCGAGCGGCCGGATTGATCACCGACGAGAACATCGCCGTCTGCGCATTTTCGAACTCGATCGTCTTCAGCGTCTCGGCGTCGAGGTCGAACACCGCGATGCCGGCCTTGAACGCCTCGGCCGAATCAGGCGCTACATCGGTCTTGGGGACGAAGTACGGCGTGCTCAACGCGCGCGCCTGCTCGAACGTTCCCCACATCGCCAGGACGTCCGGCTCGCCCAGGCCGGGACGGTCCCAGTGGCGGATCGGGAAAGTCTTCTCGATCGTCCCGCTGCGGGTGTTGAACAGGTACATGTCCCAGCCGAGCGCGAGCAGGTGATCCTTGTTGCCGGTCGGCGCCAGCAGGCTGATGCGGCGCGGCGCCGGGAATGTGCGGCGAGGTTTCGCGCCCACGCCGTCGGCGGTGTCGAACACCGCGATGTAAGTGTCCTCGACCTGGTACTCGGAGCGCCCGAGCATGACCGGCGCCTGGTGCACGTACAGCTCGCGCCCGTCCTCGCTGACAGCGGCGGCAAAGAAGCCCTTGACGCGCCTGCCGGGACTCGAGAAGTCGGCGCGGAACACCTGGTTGCCGCTGTCGAGGTCGATGCCGACGACGCTTTCCATGCGGTTGGTCAGCACGTAGGCAACTTTGCCGTCTTTCGGCACCGTGATCGTGCCCGGCACGCCGTCACCGGGGATCGCGATCGAACGCACCACTTCGCGCTTGGCCGGGTCGATGACGTGCAGGGTGTTCGGCCGCGTCACCGTCAGCAGGTATTCCGCGGCGACCGCGGACGCCGATGCCGCAACGCAGCACAGCGCAACGAGCAGTTTCTTCATGATGCTCAATCTCCCGGGAACAGGGTCTGCAGCTCGCGCCAGTCGCGCAGCGCCGAGTTCTTGCCGTCGGTCCAGTCGCGTGCGCTGTTCAGGCCGTCGGCGAGCTGCGCCGGCCACCAGCATGGATCGGTGCAGCCGTAGAGATCCGCCTCCATCGGCTGGCACAGGCTGGCCAGTCCGCCGAAAGCGTCGATTTCCCAGCCCGGATCGAAAGTCGTCGTGCAGCCGACGACGCTGCTCATCAGCTGCACTTCCTCGCTGTGGCCTTCCTGCACGGCGTGTTCGAGCAGCTGTGCCTTGTGGTTGAGGGCTCGCAAGCGTTTCATTGTCTGGCACTCCTTTGTGCGTTGGAGGCGTTGAAATACGCCGGATTGGCGATCGCGATCTCGCCGAAGGCTTCGAGGCCGAACGCGATCCAGGCACGGATCTGCTCGCAGTACTCGAAAGTCGGCAGGAACGGGTCGCCGTAGCGGGAATACGATTCGTGGTAGCAGCCGCCCGCGCACAGGCTTCGCGCCGGGCACGTGCGGCACGCGGCGTGCGGGTTCTGCGCGGCGCTGACGAAACCGGACAGCGACTCGCGCGCGATGCCGCTCGTCACGTCGCCGAAACCGGCGAGGTCGGAGTCGGAGCCGGTGAAGCGGTGGCACAGCGAGATCTTGCCGGTCGTCCCGACCGCGAGCAGGCCGACGCCGGCGCCGCACGGCAGCACCTTGCGCGTACCCATCCACAGGTCGGTCATCAGCTGGTGCATGTTGCCGAAGCCGTGGCGCCGGCCGCGCTTGGCTTCGCCGACGTATTCGCGGCCGAGCGCCTGCATCGCCGCGAACACTTCGTCGAGCTCCTGCGGCGACAGCCCGACCGGGGAATCCGGTCCCGCGGTCGCCGGCGCGAAGCCGACTTCGAAGAAGCCGAGCTCGTCGTGCAGGTGCCGGTAGATGCCGGCGACATCGATGTTGCCCGAGGCGAGCGTCACGCGGGCGCCGACCGGGCGCGACTTGTAGCGTTCGAGCAGGCGCTGCACGCGCATCGCGACGGTCTTGTAAGTGCCGCCGCCGGCGATCGTGCGGCGATGCCGGTCGTGCTGCGCTTCGCCGCCGTCGATGCTGACGGTGATGCCGAAGCGGTGCGCATCGAGGAAATCGATGACGTCGTCGGTGAGCAGCGTCGCGTTGGTCGTCAGCGAGAACTCGACGTCCTTGCCGGCGGCCGCGGCCTTCTGTTCGGCGTATTCGACGAGGTCGCGGATCACCGCGATGCGCGTCAGCGGCTCGCCGCCGAAGAACACCACCGCGACACGCTCGTTCTCGCTCGCTTCGGCGAGCAGCAGGTCGATCGAGCGCGTGCCGGTCTGGTAGTCCATCACCGATGAGTTCTTCGGCGAAGTCAGGTCCTCGCGATAGCAGTAGCTGCAGCCGAGGTTGCAGCCGGTCGTCAGCGTCAGCACGAGCGTCTTCAGCGGCGAGCGCTCGACCAGCCGCGGCGGGATCTCGTAGTGCTTCGGCTGCGGTGCGACGATCCCCAGCTCGATGAAATCGCTGAGGCTGTCGCATAGCTCGCCCGGCGAATAGCGCCCGTCAAAGCGCGCCTGGATGTCGTCGGCGGCGACCGCGGGCGTCGACTCGAACAGCCCGAGCAGGTCGGTCGCGGCCGGATCGAGCTCGAAGATCGACGTCGTCGGCACATGCAGCAGGACATGCCGGCCGCCGGAGCGGATCGAACGATAGTTGTGCGCCTGCACCTGTAATGTCGTCACGGGATGTCTCCTTCAGCGCAGCGGTGTCGGGTTCCAGCGCTGCGCAACCACCATCAGCTGGCCTTTGCCGTTAAGGGTCTGGTCGCCGTCGGCAACCGTCGCGATGACCGACAGGTTGCCGACGTTGTTGATGCCGCCGCGTCGCAGCGGGTTGGGGCCGGCAAAGGAAGGCACGAACTGGCCGTGCGACGCCATGTGACCCGCGTAGCGTGCGTCCTCGTCGTGACGCGCCCGCTCGTCGAACGGCTCGGTCGACCATGTCGCGGGCACGCTGCCGAGGCGGATATCGTCGTCGGTGCCCGGTTTGCCGTCCGCGCCGTTGAGGAAGGCGATGGCGTCGAACTGCGCGCTCATCGGTGCGACGGTGCCGCCGCCGAGCCGCGCGACCGCGAACGCCGGCTCGACGCGCACCGTGTCGAAGCGATTGAACACCGCGACGGTCTGCGCGGACTCGCGGCCGCCGACGACAACCGTACGCACTCCTTCCGGCGCATCGACCGCGACGCGGACGCGCACTTTCAGCCCGCCGGGCGATGTGCCGAGCCATTCGACGACTTCGATGCCGGGGCCGAAGTCGACATTCGCATCGAGCGCGACGCCGGCGAGCGTCAAGTCCGTCGTCGCGTCGTTGCGCAGCATCCGCGGCGTAATTGCGACGAGTTCGTTCTTCACCGCGTTGTCCGCGCGCACCGCTTCGAAGCGGGCCCCGATTTCGTCGGCCCCCTTGAGGAACCACCGTCCCGACATGCGGGAACCATCCGGGCTCAGCGCGAAGATCGAACGCGTGTCCTCGTTGCCGAGCTTCGCCGAGCCGCGCCATTCGTACCCGGTGTAGACGATCGCGTCGCCCTGCCCGCGCACCGTGTTGCCGACGCCAAAGCGCAGCTCGTAGCTCACTTCGTAGCGATCCGGCCCGGCGGCACGCGCCGTCATCGTGCCCGTGTACGCCCCCCAGCCCGGGCGCTCGCCAGCGACGACCCAGCTCCCCGTCGCAGGGCGGTGCTGCGCGCTGCGCCATTCGCGCCAGACCGGCGTGTCCTTGGGGTACAGCGCCGCCAGCCGAGGCGGCAACTGGTCGCGGGCGATCTCCCACCAGTTGCGGTCGCGGCCCATCGCGGAATATTCCGCGCTCGGGAACTGGCCCAGGTGAGTGTGCATCAGCTTGCGCCATTCGCCTTCGTCACGCCGCTGCAGCGCGACGCGTCCATAGCTGTGGCAGCGTCCGCACATCTGCGCGAGTTCCTCGTCGGGCGCAGTGTCCTGCATGTTCGGCTGGCGTTCGGTGAGCGGACGGTAGGGCGCACTCTCCGACGGCGCGAGGCCCTGCCGGTCGGCGAGGTACTTGACGATCGTCTGCCGCTCGCCGGGCGTCAGCTCGACCTTGTGCCAGATGCCCATGCGCACGACCGTCATGTCCCAGCCTTCCGGGCTCTTGCGGATCTCCGAGATGCGGTTCAGCTTGCCGTTGTCGAGGTGACAGGCGCCGCACTTCGCCTCGAGCAGCTGCTGCGCCGCGACGTCACCGTTCGCCGCGTGCGCCACACCGGCCACGCCCGTCGCGACGGCCAGAACGCCGGCGATCCTTGCCCCACACTGCATTGCGTCGCGAATCCCGTCGCGAATCCCTTCGCGAAACGCCTCGCTCATTTGCGCCTTCACATCGCCCTCCGTTTCCACCCAAGTGGTTCTTCATTTTGAGGAATGCTCATCGTTGCGCCTCTCGTCCCCGTCAGGTTCCGCTGGCACCATCATCGAGCAGCCCGGCGCGCGCCACCGCGGCAGCCCGTGCCGCATCCGCGGCCTGCGGCCCGATTTCGAGCTGCTTCGCGAGCCGGTTCATCAGGCGGTCCTCGAGACGGACGAGATCACCGTCCGCATAGGCCACCTCCCACAACATCGTCAGCACCTCTTGCCGCTCGGCCGCGTCGAAGCCCGCGCGCACCGCTTCGGCGAACTCCCAGTCGTCGAGCACTTCGGCGAAACGTTCGTCGGCGATGGCGACGAGCTGGCGTGCGACGTCCTCCGTCAGGCCGAAATGCTGGTGCAGCAGGCGGCCGACGGCGGCGTGTTCGCGCTCGGTGGCGCGGTGATCGATGTACATCGCTTCGAGCAGCAGGACCGCGACGGCAATATGGCGTCGCTCGAACGGCCCGGTTTCCAGTCCTTCGGGCTGGAGTTCGCCGGACAGCAGCGCCATCAGTTTTGTCAGCATGCGGAGGTCTCCACGGAATGTTCTGAATCAGCGCGCCGGCACGAGCCGCTCGACGCCGAGTTGCCCGGCCACGACGACGCCACCGCTGTCCGGGGCGGTCATCACTGCGGCGAGGTTCTGCCGGTCGGGCCGGATTTCCAGCTGCAGCGGGCCGCTGCCTTTGCCGCGCAGCACCACGCCACCCGCCCCGACGACGATCACGCCGCCATCGGTCGTCGTGATGCCGGCAGTCAGGGACTGCTCGGTGCCGGTGTCGCGCGCCTGCCAGGTATCGCCGCTGTCCCGGCTCGTGATGACCTTGCCGCTCATGCCGAGCAGCACGACTTCGCCGCCGCCGAGCTCGAATCCGCTCCATAACGAGCCGGACACGCCGGTATCGAGCTTCGTCCAGCTCGCGCCGCGATCGGTCGAGCGGAACGCCAGGCCGCTTTCGCCCGCAATGAACAGCGTGCCGTCGCGCACCGAGAACAGGTGGTTGAGGTGGAAGTCGGCATCCTGGCCGCTGCCCACCGCCATCGGCGTCCAGCTGCGCCCGCCGTCGGCGGTGCGGAACGCCACGCCGTACGCACCCGTCACGTAGCCCCGCTCCGCGTCGAGGAAATGCACCGACAGCAGCACCGGGCGCTCGTCGAGCACCTCGAGCAGCTTCCAGCTCGCGCCGCCATCGTCGCTGCCGAGGATCACGCCACCGTGGCCGACCGCCCAGCCATGCCGCTCATCGACGAAATGGACCGCCGTCAGCAGCGCGCTGACCGGCGCCTCGGCCTGCTGCCAGATATTGCCGCCGTCGGTCGAGCGCACGATCATGCCGTAGTCGCCGACCGCGACGAGCGCGTTGCGGGCGCGGGCGATGCCGGTCAGCGGCACTTTCGCCGCGAGCCTTGCCTTCATCGCCGGCACGGTCGCCGTGATGCTCTCCGGGGCGGCCGGGGCGGCAGCGCACGCCAGGGCGCCAATCGCAAGGCCCAGTGCCATGATGCCGCGCGCGAATCGGTTCGATCTTTTCACCGGCATCTCCTCAATGAGCCATCAGCGGCGCGCGAACCGGGCCGCGGCGCGGGATCAGCATGTCGATCGTGACCGCCAGCGCCGGCAGCAGCGTGATCGCCATGATCATGTTCATCATGAACATGAAGGTCAGCAGCATCCCCATGTCGGCCTGGAACTTGAGCGCCGAGAACGACCACGTCGCGACGCCGATCGACAGCGTCACCGCGGTGAATACCGTCGCCACGCCGATCTCGCGCAGCGCCTGCTTGAACGCCGTGACGATGTCGTCGCCATGCGCGAGGTGCATCTGCAGCCGGTTGTAGATGTAGAACGCGTAGTCGACACCGATCCCGACCGCCAGCACCATCACCGGCAAGGTCGCCACCGTGAGCCCGATGTCGAGCTCCTTCATGAACCAGTAGCCGAGGAAGGTCGCCAGCGTCAGCGGCACGCAGCACGCCACCATCGCCCGCCAGTCGCGATACACCGCGAACACCAGCACGAGGATCGTCGCGTACACATAGAGCATCATCGGGAGTTCGGAATGCTCGACGACTTCGTTCGTCGCCGCCTGCACGCCGGCGTTGCCGCTCGCCAGTCGCACGGTAATGCCGTCGAACGGCTGCATCGTGCGGAAATGCTTCACCGCGGCGACGACTCCTTCGATCGTCGAGGCCTTGTGGTCCGCCAGATAAAGATTGACCGGCAGCAGCGTGCAGTCGGCGTTGAAAAGCCGCATGCCTTCAGGCACCTGGCGCACCGCCTCGCCGAGCGTCAGCTCCTCGCGCGGCAGCGCGGCCCATTTCGGGTTGCCCTCGTTGACTCCGGAGGCGGCGAGCTTCGTCATGCTCGGCAGCGACTGCGCCGACAGCACCCCGGGCACGTTCGCGAGATACCACGTCAAGCGGTCGACATGGCTCATGACGTCGTGGCGGTAGCACCCGTCCGCAGGCGATTCGACGACCACCGTCAGCAGATCCAGACCGAGCCCGTAGCGCCCGACGACTGCTTCGACGTCCTGGTTGTAGCGCGAATCGTCGTGCAGTTCCGGGGCGCCCGGCAGCACGTGGCCGACGTGGCGGCCCTGGCTCTGCCATACTGCGATGCCCATCAGCACGACGCACACCAGCGTGCCGATCGCGGCATTGCGCGGATTCGCGATATGCACTCCGAGCGTCGACATCATGCGGTTGCGCATCGCCTCGACCTTGCCTGCGCGCAGCACGAAAGCGTCGTCGAAGCGGAAATAGCTCGCGACCACCGGCAGCATGATCAGGTTCGTGACGATCTTGTACGCGACGCCGACCGACGCGGTGATCGCGAGCTCGCGGATCATCGGGATCGGCACCAGCACCAGCGTCGCGAAGCCGACGAACGCGGTGATCAGCGCAAGCGTGCCGGGCACGAGGAGCCCGGTGAAACTGCGGCTCGCGGCGGTGTAGCCGTCGGCGCCGTTGATGACTTCCTTGGCGATGTAGTTCACCTGCTGGATGCCGTGCGACACGCCGATCGCGAACACCAGGAACGGCACCAGGATCGCGAGCGGGTCGAGGCCGAAGCCGAGCAGCGTGATCGTGCCGAACTGCCATACGACCGACACCAGCGAACAGGCGAGCGGCAGGAAAGTCAGCAGCCACGAGCGCGTGTACCAGTAAACCGCCGCGGCAGTCAGCAGGAACGCGAGTGCGAAGAACTCGATGACGCTGGTCGCCCCTTCCGAGATATCCCCCATCTGCTTCGCGAAGCCGATGATGCGGATGCGGATGTCGTCGTCGGTGAAGGCGTCGCGGATTTCGCGCTCGAGGCGCTCGCTGAATTCCTGGTAATTCAGCCGTTCACCCGTCTGCGGATCGGGATCGGCAAGCTCGGCAACGACCATCGCGGACGACGAGTCGTTCGCGACGAGGCTGCCGACGAAGCCGCCGACGATCGTGCGCTCGCGGATCGCCGCGATGTTGTCGTCGGTGAGCGCCTTGACAGTCACGTCGCCGCCGATCACGTCCTCGGCCCGCATGCCCTCCTCGGTGATCTGCACCGCCCGCGCGTTCGGGGTCCACAGGGACGTCACCGTGCGGCGGTCGACGCCCTTCATGAAGAACACCGCCTGGGTGACGTCGTAGAGTTTCGTCAGCGCCTTCTCGTTCCAGATGTCGCCGTTCTTCGCCTCGACGGTGACGATGATGCGGTTGGCACCGAACAGCACGTCGCGGTACTGGTTGAAAGTCTGGATGTATTCGTGGTCCTGCGGCAGCTGCTTGTCGAAGCCCGCGCTCATTTCGAGGCGGGAAGCGAACACCGCCATCACCACGGTGAAGCCAAGCAGCGAGAGCAGGATCATCGGGCGGTGCCGGAAGCACGCCTGCTGCAACGCACGCACCAGTGTTTCGATCATGTTGGGTATCCGTCAGGCCGGCACGGCGGAAAGCTTCCGCCGCGCCGGCGCTCTCAGTCAGAACGAACGCGAAATGCTCGCGGAAAGGAAGTCGCGGTCGCGCATCAGGTTGTTCGCGCCGCCGCCGGAGAAGTTGACCCACTGGATTCCGCCTTTCCAGTCGTCGCGGTAGTTTGCGAACAGCGACAGCGTCAGCGCCTTGCGACCTTCGACGAACGGCAGCCCGTTCGGCGTCGTGCCATTGACGTCGTGGTACCAGTCGATCTGCGGCGTCAGCGTGACTCCGGTGCCCCACGCGTTCGGGTAGTTCAGCGCGGCCTCGACGACGTAGCCCCACGAGGTCTTGTCCGGCAGCGAATAGTCGGGCAGGAAGTAAGGCGTCACGCCGCTGCGGTCGAGGCCCGGGTAATGCGCGACCGCAGCCTCGGCGAGGATGAAGCCGTCCACCGCGCCGAGCGCCTTCGCGATGCCGCCGAGCGGGTCGTTGTGCGAGAACGTGTAGAAGCCGGTGAGGTGGAACTGGTATTTCTCCTCCTCGACGAAACCGGGATGACTGCCGTTCTCGTAGCTGCTGAACCTCCCCGCGAACGGCACCGTCGGGTCGACGCCGACGCTGTCGTCAGGGCGGTACGACAATTCCGCGCCGACGGCAACGTTCATCAGCTTGGAGTTCGCCGAGATCGCGTACAGGTCCTTGTCCTCGCCGTACGCAAGGAAATAGCCGGTGACCGCGCCTTCCGGGCTGCCGGTGAAGCCGAGGAACGGCAGCTTGTCGTGGTAGCGCTGGTAGGTGAACGCGAACTCGGTGTCGATCTCCGCGGCGTTGTAGCGGAAATTCACGCCGTACTGGCCGCCTTTCTTCGGCTCGTCCTGGCCGAGATACGGCGTCGCGATCCCGGCGGCGACGAGATCGGCATCGGGGAGCCCGGGATTGTCGCCGCAGCGTCCGTTCGGCAGGTCCGCGCACGCGCCGGGTCCGGCAAAATCCTCGATGATGCTCGTCGGCACGTACGCGATACGCCGCCCCTTGCCGAGCACGTCGACCGTCGAGAAGAACGTGCCGGACGGGTCGAACTTGAAGCTGTTCCAGCGCCACTGGTAGTACCCCTCGACACCGAGCTGCTCGGTCAGATCCATCGAAGCGGAAATCATCTGCGCCGGGATGAAAATCTCCTTCAGCTGCGTGCCCGGAACGTGGAATTTCTGCAGGTCGATTGCGTTGATCTGGTTCACGCCACCGACGATGAAAATGTCTTCGCCCCACGACAGCACCTGGTTGCCGACTTTCACCTTGCCGCGACGGTCGCCGAGGCTGAACGTCTTCGCGACCCACAGGTCGAGCAGCGTCGCATCGTCGGTCGCCTCGCTCGCGACATCGGTGCGCTCGGTGTCGTCCGCTTTCCAGTCGTGGAACCAGTTCACCCGGGCAAGCGCGCTCCAACCACCGGGGTACTTCAGCGACAGGTCGTGCGTGCCCTTCAACGCGGCGGAAACGATGTCGTCCTCGTCGTAGTTGAGGTTGCCGTCGTCGAAGTTCGTGTAGTTGAAGTCGGCATTCGCGTAGCCGTTTCCGGCCTGCTTGGTGTGCAGCTCGTTGTTCGTCGTGTTGTTGCAGCCGCCGCTGTCGTTGCTGATTACCGAGCAGCTCGGCGATTCGAGCCGGCTCGCGACGCCGAACGAGATCGTGCTGTCCAGGCTGCCCGACAGCCCTTCCTGGGAGCCGAAGCGAAACGCCTGGCTATCCGGCGCCCAGCAGGCCGCCGCCACCGACACGGCCAGGATCGACGGCGCGAACATACCCCGACGATGCAAAATCGTCTTTGTTTTCATTTGTTTTCTCCCTCGAGTGGGCGGCGGTCAGCGTTCGCCGCGGCGACGCATTTCGCTCTGCGTGAAGTTCGCAGCTGTAATCCGGCCGTCCTTCGCGGCGGTCAGGTCGAGCACTTCGCCTTCCGCAGTCCAGTTGTCGACGACGTAGCGGCGCGCGACGAGGTCGTACATCTGCGTCTCGTAGGTGATGCACGCACCGACTTCCGGCGCCGCCCACAGGCTGCCTTCCTGCACGCGCCACAGGTTGCCCTTGGCGTCATACATGTCGACCTGCAGCAGCGCCCACGAATCCTCGTCGAAGTGGAACACGCGCTTGGCGAAGGAATGGCGCTTGTCCGGCTTCACCGTCGCCTCGACGACCCACACGCGATGCGGTTCATAGCGAATGAGGTCGCGGTCGACGTATTCCGGCCCGAGCATGTCCTTGAACTTCTGCGACTTGTCGATCAGCTTGTACGAGTTGTACGGGACGAACATCTCCTTCTTGCCGACCAGCTTGTAGTCATAGCGGTCGAGCGCGCCGGTGAACATGTTGATCTGGTCGACGAAGTACAGGTTGTCGAAGCCAGCGACCTGGTTGTCGTACGCGAAGGTCGGCGAACGGCGCACGCGGCGCTGTCCCGGGAAGTAGATCCACGCGTCCTGCGGCTTGTCCACGTACGTATGGACGAGGTAGCCTTCGCCGGCGCGCGACGGCGGGGTCAGCACGTCGTACAGCAGCTTCGCCTCGACGCTGCCGACGTCCGCCGGGCCGGTTACCGCAGGGTCGTTGAACGGATACATCTCGTACGCCCACTGCTTGTTCTCGACGTAGGAGCCGTCCTTCTCCGGCATCAGCGCCGCGATCTGCGCGCGCCGGCCCAGGCCGGTGTAGCGCAGCTTGAAGTTCCACATCGCTTCGGCACCGGTTTTCGGAATCGGGAACGGAATGCCGGCGCCGAACACTTTTTCGAGCTGCCAGCCGTCGCCGCCGAGCTTCGCGGCCGTCGCATTCTTCTTCGTCTGCTCCGCGACGAAGTCGGGCACCGGACAACTGCGGCGGCTCGGATACACGTCCATCCGGTAGCCCTGGTACGCCTTGATCAGCGCAATCTGCCCGGCCGACAGCTTGTCGGCGTATTTGTCGACGTTCGACGCATCGATCGAATAGAGCGGCTTGTCGTCCTTGAACGGGTCGAGATGGCCCGGCTTCCAGCCTGCGGGCGCTTTCGTCATGCCGCCGGTCCAGGCGGGAATCGAGCCCTCCTGGTTGGCCGCGGCTTCGGCGCCGATCGGCGTCAGGTTCTTGCCGAGTGCGGCAGCTTCCGCGTCGCTAGCGGCCGCCTGCACAACCGAGCTGCCGACGAGGGCCGCCACGGCGAGACAGATAAGGCCCAGGCGGGGCGGTTTGATGGTCGTTCTGGTCACGTTCGTCTCCTCGCTTTTTGTGTGTGTTGCCGGTACTTCTGCTGCCTTCACGTTCTCGATGACGTGTTGTGCTGCTAGCTTCGTGGATTGTATGAACGAGCCTTCAGCGGGTGTTATCCGAAATCGGCAAATGCAATTCCCTCGCTCACCCCCCTCTCCCGCCGAAACGGGCAGTCACCTGTACGGTCGGCGACGAACCGCCGTCCCAGTCCGGGCGACGCGCATGAATCGCGATACACGAAGCAACCGAAAACGCTTGTTCGCCGTGTGGGTTTGGGATTAGTCTGAAAGATATAAAGAAAACATCATCAGAACACTTTCCGGTCAGGAGACAGACCGAATGGAAGCTCTTGCAATGACGGCGGAAAGCGGCGACTCGGCGCTTGCCGGCGACGACGCCTTTTCCGTCGTCCAGCTCGACACGCGCGACGCCGATGACCACGCATCGTGCCTTCAGCATTGGCGCCAGCGCTACGACCAGTTGTCGGCCGGGTTATTCTCCGGCAAGTTCGAGGAGTTCTGGTTCGGCAACGTCCAGGTCTTTCGCGAGCGCACGAATCAGGTCATCCACGAAATCGGCAGCGCGTGGGAAGGCTCGCGCACAGTGGGCGTGCCGGTCGCGCTGGACGGCACAGGCTGGTACTGCGGCGAGGCCTGCGGAGTGGATTCGCTGATCACGCTGCGCGGCGGCGACGATCTCGACTACCGCACGCCGCGCGTGCACGACGTCGTCGCGGTCACGACCGACACCCAGGCGTTCAGCGACTACGCGACACAGGTCGAACACCGCGACATCGAAGCCGAAATCGGCAATCGCCGCGTCATCGCCGCGACGCCCGAACAGGCTACGACGCTCCGATCCTTCCTGCTGACGGTGATCTCCAGCCTCGAAGCGACGCCGGAACTGCTTCGGCACCCGCAGATGCGCAAAGGCCTCGAGCAGGCGATTTACGCCAGCCTCCTCACCGCCATCAACGGTTCGCTGGACGCCGCGCGCGCGTCCACGCCCGGGCGCGGCCGGCAACTCATCGTGGACCGCGCGCGAGAATACATGAGCGCCCACATCGACGAGCCGATCACGGTCGCGGACCTGTGCACCGAGCTCGAGGTATCGCGGCGCACGCTGCAATACAGCTTCCAGGACATTCTCAACCTCAACCCGGTCAGCTTCTTGCGCGCCCTGCGCCTGAACGGTGTGCGTCGCGCGCTCAAGAGCGCCGAGCACGGCCATGCCGCAGTCGCGGACATCGCGGCGCAATGGGGTTTCTGGCACCTGTCGCACTTCGCGGCCGACTACCGCACGATGTTCGGCGAACTTCCGTCGGAGACGCTGCGCAACACCGGGTCCGGCGCGAACCGGGCGGCCTGCTAGGAACTTCACGCGCTTCGAACCGAGATTGTGAAGCATGTCGAATCGCCGAGCTCGAAGCGCTGCGCGAGCATTTGCGGCGGGTCGGTGTCGATCCACGTGCATTCGCCGAGCGCGAACTCGGGGCACTCCTTGCGCCGGCGCAGCGCGCGTTGAAGCCAGTTCAGCAGCGAGTCGGGGTCGCGCCGCTGCGCCTGGACGTTGACCGTGCGATAACCGAACTGGCCGTCGGCAATCGGCGGCAGCGCGAGGCGATCGGGCGCCGCGAACGAGAAGCCGCAGTTCGACTCGTCGTTCCATTGCATCGGTGTGCGCACGCTCTCGCGTGCCGGCAGCGACAGGTCGTCGCCCATGCCGATCTCGTCGCCGTAGCGCAGCACCGGCGTGCCGGGCAGCGTCAGCAGCAGGCTGTGCGCGAGCTCGATCCGGCTGCGGTCGTTGCCAAGCATCGGCGCGAGGCGCCGCCGGATGCCGCGTCCGTAGAGCTGCATGTCCTCGTCGGGACCGAAAGCGCGGAACACTTCCTCGCGCTCGGCATCGGTCAGCCGGCCCAGGTCGAGCTCGTCGTGACTCCGCAGAAAGTTGTTCCACTGACACCACTTCGGCAGCGCCGGCAGCTTGACATACGCCTCGCGAATCGGCGTCGCATCACCGCGCTTCGTCGTATACCAGGGCGGAAAACGCCCGCCGGAAGCGATATAATCGGCACCGCTCGAAGGTGCCGCGACGATCGCTGTCGCGGAGAATCGGGAAGCAGGTGAAATTCCTGCGCTGCCCCCGCAACGGTAGATGCGCGCCTTGCGCAAAGCCCGGAGACCGGCCTTCCTGATGGTGACTGCGTTGCGGGCCGGCCGCGCAGCACGTGCCTCGTGCCCGTGCCAGCCCCGCATTCGACAACCTTTGCGCGGGATTCAATGGGCTCACCCGATTCTCGATCCGCCTGGTCCGGCGACAATGTCGCCCGGCAGCGGTTTTCGTCGGTCCACTGGGGAATGCTGGCTTTCGTCGCTGGCGCCCATGCGGCCGGACTGCTCGCGCTGTCGGGGCTCGGCGGCTCCGCGCCGGCACAGGTTCCGCCCTCCGCGCCGGCAACCCTCAGCGTACGGCTGATTGCCCCGTCGGCGCCGGTGATCTCCCCTTCCGTGGCACCTGTGTCTCCGGAAGCGTCTCCCCCTGCCAAGGTCGCACCACGCAGCACCGCCGCAAAACCGGCAACGCGAACTGCGCCCCGCACGCCCGCACCCCAGGCAACGCTGCCCCGCCCGTCCCCGGCGCCCGTCCCCCCTGCCGAGGCATCTCCACGTCCCGACGATCCGCCGCCCGTTACCGACGGCGCGCCCTCCTTGGCACCTTCCGGCAGTGCAGCGGCTCCCGCCCCGCCCTCTCCGGCAACCACGCCACCGGCTCCGCAAGCGACAGCCGTTGCAATGACTCCCGCAAGTTTCGATGCCGCCTATCTGCATAACCCGGCGCCGACCTATCCGCGATCGTCGCGACGACGCGGCGACGAAGGAAAAGTCATCCTCAGGGTGCATGTACTCGGCGACGGCAGCGCCGACGCGGTCGAAGTGGCGGAAAGCAGCGGCCATTCGCGCCTCGACGATGCGGCGCGCGAAGCCGTGCGCAACTGGCGTTTCGTACCCGCGCAGCGCGGAGAGGCGCCGGTCGACAGCTGGCTGCGCGTTCCGATCGTGTTCCGTCTCGACGATTGAATGCGCCAGCAGTGCGTGGCGCCAGCAATCCGATTACGCTGGCGCGTCGAAACCGGCCTCTTCGACCGCCTCGCGCAGCTGCTGCTCGGAAACCGTCGCCGGGTCGTACTGCACGCGCGCCTGCGCCGAATCCAGCGACACGTTGGCGTCCGTGACGCCGGGGAGCGACTTCAGCGCCGCCGTGACGCTGTTCACGCACCCGCCACAGCTCATCCCTTCGACCCTGATTACCGTTTCAACCATCACGAGTTCTCCTCTCCACAGAAAATCACCGACCTGGCCGCCACCGTTTGAGCAACAGTGAATTGGTGACGACCGACACCGAACTCATCGCCATCGCCGCACCGGCGATCACCGGATTGAGCAATCCGAACGCAGCGAGCGGGATGCCGAGTATGTTGTAGATGAACGCGAAAAAGAGATTCTGCCGGATCTTGGACAAGGTCGCGCGCGACAAGTCGATCGCGTCGGCGACACCGTGCAGGCTGTTCCTCACCAGCGTGATGTCGGCCGCTTCGACCGCAACGTCCGCCCCGACCCCGATCGCGAACGACACATCCGCTGCGGCGAGCGCCGGCGCGTCGTTGATGCCGTCGCCGGCCATCCCGACCCGTTCACCGCCCTGAGCGAAAGTCTGCACCGCGGCCGCCTTGTCTGCCGGCATCACGCCTGCCTGCCACTCGTCGACACCGGTTTCGCGAGCGATTGCGGCCGCCGTGGCAGCGTGATCGCCGGTCAGCATCACGACCCGCAGGCCGCGGGCCTTCAAGCGCGCCACGGCGCTCGCCGAATCCTGCCGCACGCGATCGGCGACCGCGATCACGCCTGCGCACCGGCCGTCGACTGCGACCGCGACCATCGTCTTGCCGGCCGCTGCGAGGCTCTCCCAGGAGACGCCCGCCATGTCGATGCCGCGCTCGGCGAGGAAAGCGGGAGTACCGAGCACGACGTCCCGTCCATCGACCCGGCCTGACAGTCCCTTGCCCGGCTCGGCGAGGCTGTCCCCGGCCGACGCAATCATCGCGCCCATCGCCCGCGCCTCCGCAACGACCGCTGTAGCGATCGGGTGTGCGCTCGCCTGCTCCAGCGCTGCCGCAATGCCGAGCAGGCCGGCGCGGTCCCATCCGTCAGCCGGCACGACATCGCTGACCGCCGGCGTGCCTTCGGTCAGCGTGCCCGTCTTGTCCACCACCAGCACGCGGATTTTCTCGGCCAGTTCGAGCGCTTCGGCGTTCTTTACCAGCATGCCCGCACGCGCGCCCTGCCCTGTTCCGACCATGATCGCCGTCGGCGTCGCGAGCCCCAGCGCGCACGGGCATGCGATCACGAGCACGGCAACTGCGCTGATCAGCGCCTGCGCGAAGTCCCCGCCGAGCCACCACCACGAGACGAACGTGACGACGGCGATGCCGACCACCACCGGCACGAACACTGCCGCGATGCGGTCGGCGAGGCGCTGCACCGGCGCTTTCGAGCCTTGCGCCTGCTCGACCATGCGGATGATGCCGGCGAGCAGCGTGTGGGCGCCGACGCCGGTCGCTCGACAGCGCAACACGCCTTCCCCGTTGAGCGTCGCGGCGAACACCTTGTCACCGGCCCGCTTGTCGATCGGCATGCTCTCGCCGGTCAGCATCGCCTCGTTGAGCGCCGACGCTCCGGACACGACTTCGCCATCGACAGGCACGGCATCTCCCGGCCGCACCACGAACAGGTCCGCCGGCTTCAGGCTGTCGACGGGAACCGCGACCAGTTCGCCGCCGCGCTCGACATGCGCGACCCTGGGCTGCAGGCGCAGCAGTGCATCGAGCGCAGCGGTGGTGCGGGCTTTCGCGCGCGCCTCCAGCAGCTTGCCGAGCAGAATCAGCGTGATGATCATCGCGGACGCTTCGTAATACACATGCAGGTCATGGCGGCCGAACAGCGTGACGATGGCGCTGTAGCTCCAGGCCATGCTCGTGCCGAGCACGACCAGCACGTCCATGTTCGCCCCGCCGCCTCGCACCGAGGACCAGGCGCCGCGGTAAAAGCGCGCGCCGATCCAGAACTGCACCGGCGTCGCGAGCATCAACTGCAGCCAGCGCGGCAGGAACTCATGGTGTGCGTCAGCCGCCCACCCCCCACCGAACATCGCGGGCATCTGGGCGGCGAGCGGCAGCGTCAGCAGCACAGCGATCCAGAAGTGCCGCAGCTCGGCTTTCCACACCGCCGCCTGCCGCAGACGCACCTGTTCCCTGTCCGCAAGTCCGGTTTCCGCCGCAGCAAAACCGGCGCGCTGGACGGCATCCTTCAGCGCCTCGGTCGTTACCAGACCGGGCTGGTAACGCACAGTGGCGCGCTCGGTCGCGAAATTCACCGCCGCCTCGACGCCCGGCAGCCGGTTGAGGACTTTTTCGAGCCGGGCGGCGCATGCGGCGCAAGTCATGCCTGAAATCGCCAGCTCGAGCGTCGCCGCCGGAACATCGAAACCCGCCTTGCGGATCGCCGCGACGACCTCCGCCGGGCCTGCCTCGGCGGCAGAGAAGTTGACGCGCGCTTTCTCGGCTGCGAGATTCACGTTCGCACTGACGCCGGGCAGGCGGTTCAGCACTTTCTCGATCCGTGCAGCGCAAGCGGCGCAGGTCATGCCCGACACCGGCAGTTCGATCGCAGCGTGGCGCGGATCCATCACGGGATTGTTCATTGGTCGACTCCACATGTCGAAGATCAGCGGCCCCGTGGATGTCTAGCGGCTCACACCCTATCGCACGCATCCCGGGCAGCAACTCCGATCGACGAACCGGTATCGCAATAAAGAAACAGCCCGCCCGACGACTGCATTCAGACTTCGCAGACCACCCCGCTCCATAGCTTGCCCCCGAGCGTCGGCGCGTTGAACAGCCCGAATACTCCGAACCCGAGCACCAGCAAACCGGCGGCGAAGCGAACCTTGCCGTTGCGCGTGACATCCCTGAAGCGTTTGAAGAGCATTCCAGCCAGCATCAGGTTCGGCAGCGTCCCGAGCCCGAAGGCGAGCATCAGGCCGGCACCGCGCTCCGCCGAGCCGGTGACGAGCGCAGTGGTCAGCACGCTGTAAACGAGGCCGCATGGCAGGAACCCCCACAGCAGGCCAAGCGGCAGCGCCTGAGCCGCCGAACGTGCCGGCAGGAAGCGCCGCGTCAGGGGTTGAACCACCCGCCACAGCCGCAGCCCCACCCGCTCCACCGGAGTCAATAGACGCGTGAAGCCTGTCAGGTACAAGCCGAGCGCGATGAGCATCAGGTTCGCCAGTACGTAGAGGCCAAGCTGGACCGGCAGCACGTCGTTGAACAGCAGCCCGACCGTGCCGAGCGCGCCGAGCACCGCGCCCAGCAAGGTGTAGGTGGCGATGCGCCCGAGATTGTAGGCGAGGTGGATCGGCCACTGCCGACGCGTATCGCCCGGCATGCGCACCGAGGTCATCGCCCCGACGATTCCCCCGCACATGCTTACGCAATGGGTTCCGCCGAGCAGGCCGATGAGGAAAACTGCGATATAACCGGTTTCAGGCATCAGGTAGCGTCGAATACAAGCGAAAGCGACGCGGAACCCGCGTCACAGAAAACGCTTCTATTCTAACACTCCCCCGGCCGGGCTCCGGCCGGGGTGCGGTCAGATCACCTTGGAGTAGCGGGGGCGCTCCCGATCGGCCCGCAGATACCGGTCGAACACCATCGCGATGCCGCGCACCAGGAGACGCCCCGCCGGCATGACGCTGATCCACTTGTCGGTAACCTCGACAAGTCCTGCCTCTTCCATCGCACGAAGGTCCTGCAATTCCTCGGCGAAATATTCGTTGAACTGGATCAGGTGCGCGATTTCGATCGAATCGATCGAAAGTTCGAAATGACACATCAGAGCCTGGATGATCGAACGGCGCAGCAGGTCGTCGGCTGTCAGCTCGATACCGCGCAGCACCGGCAGTTCGTCGCGATCGAGCGCGTCGTAATATTCATCGAGCGACTTGAAATTTTGCGAATATACCGGTCCGATCTTGCCGATCGCGGACACGCCGAACGCAAGCAGGTCGCATTCGGCCTGCGTCGAATAGCCCTGGAAGTTCCGGTGCAGCCGGCCCTGGCGCTGCGCGACGGTCAACTCGTCGTCCGGCTTCGCGAAGTGATCCATGCCGATATACACGTAGCCCGCTTCGGTCAGCCGGCGGATCGCCAGCTGCAGGATCTGCAGCTTCGTGTCCGAAGTGGGCATATCGACGACGGTGATGCGCCGTTGCGGCTTGAACAGTCCCGGCAGATGCGCATAGCTGTAAAGCGAAACGCGATCCGGGGACAGCGCAAGGACCTGTTCGAGCGTACGGTTGAAGCTGATGATGTTCTGTTTCGGCAACCCGTAGATCAGATCCAGGCTGATCGACTTGAAACCGGTTGCCCGGGCCGAGTCGATGACCAGCTTGGTTTCGTCGAAGCTCTGCACGCGATTGACCGCGACCTGAACGTCTTCGTTGAAGTCCTGGACCCCGACGCTCATGCGGTTGAAACCCAGGTCGGCAAGCAGCTTGACGGTTTCGAAGTCGACCTTGCGCGGGTCCACTTCAATCGAATATTCGCCGTTCGGCACCAGAGTGAAGCGTGAGCGGACCGAATCCATGAGCTGGCGCAGCTCGTCGTGCGAAAGGAAAGTCGGCGTTCCTCCGCCGAGGTGCAACTGGGTGACCTGATGGCTGCCGCCCAGCGCCTCGGCCTGCATGCCGATTTCTTTATCCAGGTATTTCAGGTACTTGGCGGAACGGGCATGATCTTTCGTGATGATCTTGTTACACGCGCAGTAGTAGCAAATCGTGTTACAAAATGGGATGTGGAAGTATAATGAAAGAGGCTTGCTTACCCCGCCCACTGCACGCTGGGCAAGCCAGTCCCGGAGGGCGCGGTGATCGAAGGCTTCGACGAAGCGATCGGCGGTCGGATACGACGTATAGCGCGGCCCGTTGATATCGAAGCGGCGTATCAGCTGCGGGTCGAATACAAGATCGTTCTGGCTGGTCATGGTTGTATCGCTCGGGTGCGTTTCGTACGATCGCAAAAAGCAGCGCCGTGGGGGTTGACGTGGATCAACGGACTTCCCTGGCAATCGTAAATCGGACTTGAACAGAGGGCATTATTATCGTGCAAATGAAGGCCACGGTGCCAATTACGGTAGCCAGTCTGAAAGTCGCGTGTTCCCAGTGCAACCTGGTCGAGCTGTGTCTGCCGTTCGGCATGTCCGAAAACGAGATCGACCGCCTCGACGAACTCGTCGGAGCGCGTCGCAAGATCAAGCGCCAGCACCACCTCTATCGCGCGGGCGACCCTTTCGAGGCGATCTACGCGATCCGCGCGGGTTCGTTCAAGACGAACGTGCTGCTTGAAGACGGACGCGAGCAGGTCACCGGTTTCCAGATGACCGGGGAGATGCTCGGGCTCGACGGCATCAGCACGGAACTGCATTCGTGCAATGCAATCGCGCTCGAGGACAGCGAAGTTTGCGTGATCGCTTACGGCAAGCTCGAAGAGCTGTCGCGCGTCGTCGAAGGTCTGCAGCATCAGTTCCACAAGGTGATGAGCCGCGAGATCGTCCGTGACCATGGCGTCATGACGCTGCTCGGTTCGATGCGCGCTGAAGAGCGCCTGGCGGCGTTCCTGCTGAACATGTCGCAGCGCTTCACCGCGCGCGGCTTCTCAGCGGCGGAATTCCACCTGCGGATGACGCGCGAGGAAATCGGCTCGTATCTGGGGCTGAAGCTGGAGACCGTGTCACGGGCGTTCTCGAAGTTCCAGGAAGAGGGACTGATCGCCGTCCAGCAAAAGCACATCCGCATTCTCAATATCTGCGGCCTGAAAAAGCTGATCCACCACCCGTCGCCGCGGGGCTGACCCGCATCAGGAACTGCGCGGCGGCGCGTCCTGCCGCCGTCGCGCGGTCATCGTCGCAGTCAGGGCGGCAACGTCCTGCTCCGTCAACAACTCGCGCGCATAGGGGAGCAGTTCGCCCTCTTCGCGCTCCATGTGGCGTCGGTAACGAGCCGTGAACTGCTCGACCTCCGCAGCCGACAGTTGCGCCGGCTCGCCGCGGGAAATCGGATCGAGCTTCGCCCGGATTGCCGCCCACGCCGCGAACATTTCCTGGTGGTCCGCCAGTATCCAGTCGATCAGCTCGTGGAGCGCTTCCCGGCGCCCGCCATCGACACGCGCGCGCAGAACCGGGAACAGGTCGTCTTCCTCGTCGAGATGATGATTGACGGCAGCCAGGTCGAAGTAACGCATCACGTTGGCTGCTGCCTGTTGTGCCTGTCGGTCGGCGCCATGCTCGGGCAGCCACGCCGCGAGGCGCGACAGTGTCGTGAGCTGCGCCTGCAGACGCCCGTGGCAGGCTTCGAGCATTTCGAGCGGCGTTTCCAGGCCGGGAGCAACGGGTATCAGGGAATCAGCCATCAGAAAGCTCCGGTAAGAACAAGAAAGCCGGCCGCATTCTTCGTCAACGCGACCGACACGATCCATGAAAAGACGAGCAATGCGCAGATCAGCGCGAAGATGCGTATGCCCATCGTCGCGCCACCGCGCAGCGCTATGTAGCCGAGCACCACGTAGACGACCAGCCCGATCACCTTCGCCGTGACCCACGGAGCGACGAACGGGTACTGCGCGCTCAGCACGGCGAGCGTGATCGCGCTGGCGAGAAACACGGTATCGACCACGTGCGGCACAACGCGGGTCGCGCGGTGATCGAGCAGCGGGCTGCGCCGCATCATCCAGATCCCCTGCAGCAGGAATCCCGACCCGCTCAGCATCGCACATAGGATGTGCAGGTGTTTGATCGCAGCGTACACCGCACTTCACCCCGGCCGGCCGTCACTGCGCGGGCGCAGATAAACGGGCAGATAGCGGGTTCCCCACAAGCCGAACACGCCGATCCAGCCGAGCGCCGCCGCGAGCATCACGCCGCTCGACCAGGAAGGCGGCACCAGTTCGCCGGCCACGCGCACCACCACGACGAGTTCGAGCCCGAGGAACAGCGACCACGTCAGCTTGTCCGCCACGAGCTTGCCGCCCGAATGTCCCAAAGTCACTCTCGACACCATTCCCAGCAGCACCGAGCCGAAGAATCCGACACCCAGCGCGTGCAGCGGCGCGAGGCCGAGCCATGCATGGCCGAACAGCGCAGCGACGCCCTGCAGCGTCGACAGCAGGAAAGCGATCCCGAGCCACGCGAAACCGATGTGCAGCATCCCCAAGAGGGGCACGCGCAACGCCGGGATGAGGCGCCATTGCACCGACAGCCACAGCGCAGTCGCCGCCGCCGGCGCATCGACGATCCACGTCATCGCACCGAATCCCGCCATCGCCAGCGCGCCGTGGATGACACTCGCCCCCAGCACGATGCCGAGCGCCCAGCGCGGACGGACAACGACGTAATCCTTGACGATGTTGCTGGAAAAAAACGGAATCATGCGGTGACAGACCGTAAAGAACACCGGCAGCAGGCACCACCACACTCCGAGGCCGATGGCCACACGCCCCCAGACGCCGTCACCGGTGATCGCGAAAACGAACCAGGCGAGCACTCCGAAGGCACCTGCCGCGAGCGCCGTGGTCACCAGTCGGGCGTGCAGCGAATCGGGATTGTCGTTGAATGCCACACCCCACAGCACCCGCAAAACACCGCCCCACCCGGCCAGCACCAGCAGCAGGCCGACCGCGAGCAGGCCGGGAATCCACAATCCGATGATTGCGACCGCCCACCCGGCGACGAGCAGACGCCACGGTGGCAGCCAGACTGTCACGGGCACGTCCTGCGCGCCCTGCCAGCGGGGCATCGCGGTGAGGAGAAAACCGAACATGAACAACGGGAACACACCGGCGAGGACCAGTAACGCGTGCATCCAGCCCGGCGGAAGCGTCCACGCCAGCGGCGCCACCGCACCAACGCGGCTCACGAGCTCGAATGCCCACAACACGAAGGCCACGAGCAACATCACACCACCGGAAAAGAACATCGCCCGGTGCGGCGCTGCGAAAAGAATCGGCGGCGCGGACGCGGCCTTGGTTTGAGTCTGCATGGTGCTGCGTTCCTTCAGTGAATTCCTATCCGGGCCGTTACTGCCGGGAATTCCGGGGCCAAGGGTCCGACACGGTAGAATGCCCAGTTGTTTCCGCTGGAGGCCAAGATGCCCAACCCCACTGCCGACATCCCCACCCTGCTGCGTCAGATTTCGTTCTTCAGCGAACTTTCCGCCGACGACATCGACCGGGTTGCCCGCTACACCCGGGAACGCACGCTGGAAAAAGGTGAAGTCCTGTTCCAGCGCGGCGACCCGGTCCATGGTTTCTTTTTCGTCGTTTCCGGGCAGATGAAACTCGCGGTTTCGTCGGCCCAGGGCAACGAGAAGGTGGTCGAGATCATCAGCCCGATGAACAGCTTTGGTGAAGCGGTGATGTTCCTGAACCGCCCGTATCCCGTTTTCGCCGAAGGACTCGTGGCCACCCGCCTCCTGCACATCGGGCAAGCCGTCGTCTCGGATCTGATCGACCAGGACTCCAGCTTTGCACGCAAATTGCTGGCGGGCATGGCCATCCGGTTGCACAGCATGATCCAGGACGTCGAAATCTATTCGTTACGCTCGAGCACCCAGCGCGTGATCGGCTATCTGCTGCAGCAAGTCGAGCAGGACGGCGCCACCGGCGCTCGCGACATCCAGCTGCCGACCAGCAAGCAGGTCATTGCCTCGCGTCTGAACCTGACTCCCGAAACACTCTCGCGAATTTTTCACGACCTCGTAAATGCAGGACTGATCACCGTCCACGGCAAGCACATCGCCTTGCACGATCCCGTCGGCCTCGCCCATTACCAGGGCTGATCGCAAAAGCTGGCGGGCTTGCACGCCCGAAGTATTCTCCCCAGCGCCCGAAGTGCTCACCTTGACTCGGGTCAATTGCATAAAGAAGCCCGTGAACAGGCGGCGGCAACCGGAAAAACCGCGGGACGGATCCAGCTCAATGCTCGAGAACATAGCTCCCGGGCGCATCCTCGAGGCGGGGATATGCTTCCGATGCCGCCGCCCGCGCCTCGACCAGCTCTCCGCATCGCGGCGTGAGCCAGTTCATCCAGTCGGTCCACCAGCTGCCAACCTCTTCCACAGCTTTCGCGTGCCACGCTTCCGCAGCGTCAGACCGGTGCGCGTCGGCGACACGGTACTTGCGCTTCGGCGGAGTCACGGGAGGATTGACGATACCGAGGATGTGCCCCGAGCTCGACAACACATAGCGCTTCGGTCCGGTGACGAAGTTGTTCACGCGATAAGCCTCGTGCCACGGCGCGATGTGGTCGTCCTCTGTGGCGACGGCGTACAGCGGCTGCGTGATGCAGGCGAGATCGATCGGCTCGCCCGCCACCGTCAGCGCATTCGGCTCGATCAGCCGGTTGTGCAGGTAGAGTTCGCGCAAATACCATGAATGCATCGCACACGGCATCCGCGTCGTGTCCATGTTCCAGTACAGCACGTCGAACGGCGGCGGCGCCTCGCCATACAGCCAGCCGTGGACGACGTAGTGCCAGATGAGACTGTTGGAGCGCAACAGGCGGAACGCGGAAGCCATCTCCTTGCCGTCGAGGAACCCCTTGCGCGCCATGCTGGCGGTCAGATAGCGGATGCTTCCCTCGTCGATGAAGACTTCGATGTCGCCGGGTTTGCGAAAATCCACCAGCGTCGCCAGCAACGTCCAGTCCGCCACCGGAACGTCTTCCGGCGGGAAACGCCGATTGGCCCACGCCATGTACATCGACAGTGCTGTCCCGCCGATGCAGTAGCCCACGGCGTGCACCCGCGCGGCACCGGTAAAGCGCCGGGCGGTCTCGACAACCGCGTGAACCCCGTCCTGCAGGTAACCGTCGAACCCCACATCGTGCATCCCGGCGTCCGGGTTCTTCCAGCTCGTGATGAACACATCCAGCCCCTGGTCGAGGAGGAAGCGGATCATGCTTTTCCTCGGGGCCAGGTCGAGGATGTAGAACTTGTTGATCCAGGGCGTGACGATCACGACCGGCTCGGCATGCACTTTGGCCCGAGTCGGGGCGTAATGAATGATTTCCAGCAGATCGTTGCGAAAGACGACCGCGCCGGGCGTCGTCGCCAAGTTCCTGCCGACGTCGAAATCGTGCGGATCGGTCATGCGCACGTTCCCCGCCCGCAGGTCGCCGAGAAAAATGCCGTATCCGCGCAAGAGGCTCGCGCCGCAGGTCTGCGTAGCCTTGCGCATCGCGACGGGGTTCGTCGCATAGAAGTTCGTCGGCGCCACCGCATTGATCCACTGTCGCCACCAGAAAGCAGCCCTGCGGCGCTCCTTGCCGGACATTCCGGGCGAATCGTAGAGCATGTCCTGCATGTGGTGGGTAACTGCCAAATACCACTCCTTGACCAGGTCCCAGGACGCTACATCGGTCCATACCGGGTCGGCAAAGCGTTCGTCGTCGGCATTCGGGCTGACCGGATCGGGATTCGCCAGCCCCATAAGGCGGCGCCACGAGTGCTCCTGCAGACGCCAAAGCTCGGATGACAGGCCGGCAACCCTTTCCGCAAATTCCTGCGGATGCGCAAACCAGGCGAGTTGCGCATGCACGATCGGCGCTGCGACGCCGAGGGGATCGACAGTGCCTTCGACGTGGCCGTGAATCTCGTGCAGCGTCCGCCGCACTGCCTGCGGCGGCGTGAGGGGACCGGAGGGCTTTGCGTTTCTGACTGAATCCATGCTCATCATCTCGTCGTTCTATGGAGCGAATCGCCCGATGCTGCAATCGCGCAGCCGAAAAAATCGTGCTCAATCGAGCGCGTAGGTCTGTCCCGCCGAGGGAATCGTAATCCCGGCCCAGTGCAACCGCGAGGCGAGCGCATCGGCAAACGCCGACGCGGCTTCCTGTTCGCCGTGAACAACGAACGTTCGACGCGGCGCCTCTTCGATGTGCCCGAGCCACTCGAGCAGCCCCGGCTGGTCTGCATGGGCCGAGAGTCCTCCGATGGTATGAATCTGCGCACGCACTGCGATGGACTCACCGAACAGCGTGATCGTGCGTACCCCGTCGACCAGCCGGCGACCCAGCGTCCCTGCCGCCTGAAAGCCGCAGATCACGATGCTGCATTCGCTGCGGCCGACGTTGTACTTGAGGTGATGACGGATACGCCCGGCTTCGCACATGCCGCTTGCCGAGATGATGACCAGCCCTGAGGCCTGTGCGTTCAATGCGATCGAGTCTTCGACGTCCTGGACGAAGCGCACGCTGATCCTTTCCGGATGGGCGCGAATCCAGACGAGCAGGGATCGGGTTTCCTCGTCCCACAGCTCATCGTACTGCAGGGTCAGCTTCGTCACGGCCGAGGCCATCGGAGAATCGACGACGACTTCGAGCCGCGGGATCTTCCCCGCCCTGACAAGATCGGCAAGAACAAAGATCACCTCCTGCGTGCGCCCTACGGCAAAGGCCGGAATGATCACGTTGCCGCGCCTTTGCTCCAGCGTGTCGCGCAGGACGTGGACGAGTTCCGACTCGGTAGCCTCGATCGGACGATGGGAACGATTGCCATACGTCGACTCGATGCACAGATAATCCGCCCGCAGGATTTTCACCGGATCCCGCAGCACGGGTCGCATCGGTCGCCCCAGGTCGCCGCTGAAAACCAGCCTGCGTGAAGTCCCGGCCGTTTCGACATCGATTTCGATGATCGCCGAACCCAGGATGTGGCCTGCATCGCGGAACCGGCAGCGCACGGCGGAGTGCGGAACGATCTCTTCGTCGTAGGCAACCTTGTGCAGGCTCGCGAGGCTCTCGAGCGCCTGGTTGACGGTATATAGCGGCGCGGTCGACCAGCCGTGCCGCACGTTCTTTCGACGGTTGTTGCGGACCGCCCACTCCGCCTCCTTCTCCTGTATGTGCGCCGAATCGAGCAGCATCACGCCGAGAAGGTCGACAGTGGCGGCAGTGGCATAGATTTTTCCCCGGTAACCGAGCGAAACCAGCCGCGGCACAAGCCCCGAATGATCGAGATGGGCGTGGGTCAAGATGACGAAATCGACTTCACGGAGGTCGAAATCGAGTGCCTGCAGGTTCTTTCGCGTCGCATCGCGGCCACCCTGGAACATGCCGCAATCCACGAGGAACATGCCACCCGCGTGGTGCACTCTTGCGCACGATCCGGTAACCTCGCCGGCGGCGCCGAAAAATGTCAGGTCCATAACACCTCCCGCAATGCGGATAGCTTGTTCTCATATCCCTTCATGCTGGTTGACCTGTGTCAATCGTCCGCCGCTGCCCGCAGCGCGTCATCGCGTCCGACGTGGCTATAATCAACCGTCCATTCAAAAACCGAGGGAGCAGCGCGATGTTCAAGCACATTCTCGTCCCCACCGACGGCTCGCCGCTGTCGGAAGGCACTGTCGCACGGGCAGTTTTGTTCGCCAAGGATGCCGGCGCGCGGATCACATTCTTTTATGCGCAGCCCGATTTTCCGATGCCGATCTACGGCGAGGGCGCGCTGATCGATCCGACCACGCCAGATCAGTTCGCGAAATCGGCCGAAGAGGAAGCGAGGAAGATCCTCGGCAAGGCCAAAGCAGTGGCAGATAGCGAAGGTGTCGCTGCCGACACCGATACGATCGTGAACGAGGTGCCGTACGAAGCAGTCATCGACGCGGCGAAGCGGCACGGCTGCGACCTGATCTTCATGGCTTCACACGGGCGCCGCGGGATTGCCGGCCTGTTGCTGGGCAGCGAGACGCAGAAAGTGCTTACCCACAGCAATATTCCCGTACTCGTGTACCGCTGAGATCGACAGCCGGCAGGCGAAGCCCGCCGGCCGCGGGTCTCGCTGCAGTCAGCTAGGGCTGTTGCCGGTTCAGTTCTTCCGGACTGCGCAGCAGAAACAGCGTTGCCAGGCTGGAGACGGCACAGACGATCCAGAAACCGAAAAACCCGATCGAATAAGTGGCCGTCAGCGAATATTCAACAGGTTCGCCGAGAAAATACAGGGTCTTGGGATCGACAACCGTAAAGAAAACCGCCTCGGCAATGCCTGCGACGAGAAACGAAAGCCACAGGACCTGGATCCATTTCAGCAATTCACACCCCCTTCGCCAGTCAGTTACGAATCCGCGGGCACTATCCGGATCTCCGCGCCCGTCGGCACGAGGATGGTTTCACTGAGACGCCACGTCTGCGCCTCGTCCTCGAGCTGAATCAGCCAGCGACCTGTCGATAGCGGGACGACAGCACCGGCGAACGTCCCATCGCGCCCCTTCAGCAGGAGCTTCTGATCCTGCCCCGCCCGTGTGGGATGGGCGATCGTCAGCACCACCGTCGGAGGCAAGGGGATTCCCTGAGCGGCGCCCAGCCGAACGCTGACCTCCTCGGCACGAAGCCGGAAATCGGCGACGAGGCCCATTTCGCGGGCGCGGATCGAGCGCCCGATGGTTTTTTCGATTGTCTTGCCCTGCTGGTAGTAATCGTCCACCACCAGCCCGTCCCAGCTGCTGATCGCCAGCCACAAGGTCACCGCACCCGCAACGACGGCGGTCGCCGGGATTGCGATCAGGAACCATGGCCAGCCCTGCTGGTACCACGGCTGAATGTTTTTCGACAAGGTCACTGTACGCATTCGATCTATCCCGTTTCAGCGAGGCAAATGGAAAGTCGTGTCTTCCTGCACCGACACGGACGGATCACCGTTCAGGTCGACGTCGAAGACAATTTCGTGCGAACCCGGCGCACCCGATTCGGGCGGCACTCTGACATGCACGGTCACGGATTCGGTCGACGCCGGAGCGATCCTCACCTGCCGGATACCGTCGATGCGAATCCCTTCCAGACCCGACACTGCGATGTCGAACACGCGGGGCGTCTCGAGCATGTTCATGATCTGCAGCTGGTAGACGTTTTCGATCAAGCCGTCTTCGACCTCCCGCGCCAGCGTCGCCCGATCGCGGATCACGTCCACCCGCAGGTCCGAACGGGCCGCCAGGCCCCACAGCAGCGCGATGCAGGCGGATGTCAGGATCGCGCTGTAGATCAGCGTTCTCGGCCGCAGCACGTGCGCGATGATTTCCTTTCGCTTCCAGTGCTGCTTGATCGCATTGTCGGTGGAATAACGGATCAGTCCACGCGGATAGCCCATCCGGTCCATCACTTGGTCGCAGCCGTCGATACACGCCGCGCAACCGATGCACTCGTACTGCAAGCCCTGCCGGATGTCGATTCCGGTCGGGCACACCTGGACGCAGATCCCGCAGTCCACGCAGTCTCCCAACCCGGACGAGCGCGGTGCGACGCCCTTTCTGCGCGAGCCCCGCGGCTCGCCGCGCTCCTGGTCATAAGTTATGACGAGGGTGTCGGCATCGAACATCACGCTCTGAAAGCGCGCATAGGGGCACATGTACTTGCAGACCTGCTCGCGCATCACTCCGGCAAAAAGGTAGGTGAAGCCGCCGTAGAACAGGATCCAGAACATTTCCCACGGTCCGAAACTCAGCGTCTTCGCCGCCTGGAGCAACTCGTCGAGCGGCGTGAAATACGCCACCAGCGTGAAGCCGGTCCACAGCGACAGAAGAATCCATGCGCCGTACTTCGCCGAGCGGATCGCGAGCTTTCGCGCTCCCAACGGCGCACTGTCCAGCTTCTTGCGCTTGAGATGATCCCCTTCGATCTTCTCCTCGATCCACATGAATATTTCGGTGTACACGGTCTGCGGACACGCGTACCCGCACCACAGCCGCCCCGCGATCGCGGTGAAGAAGAACAGCGCAAAAGCGGAGATGATCAGCAGGATCGCGAGGTAGAACACGTCCTGCGGCCAGAACACCCAGCCGAAGATGTAGAACTTGCGCTCGGTCAGGTGGAACAGCACTGCCTGCCGGTCGTTCCACGTGAGCCAGGGCAGGCCGTAATAGAGGATCTGCGTAAACCACACGAGGATCCAGCGCCAGGTCGCAAAGCGACCGCTCACCGAACGCACGTGGAGCTTCTTCCGCGCAGCATAGAGTTCGTCGGACTCGGCAGCCGACTTGTCACGGGGGGAAGGAAACTTCCGGAGAGGTATCGGGGCGGTCATATATCGCTATATCCGTAAATTCTAATTTCCCGGGCTTGAATTCCCCGGGTCGCCCCCGGGGAATCGCTGCTGCCCGAAACGGTTTACTGCGCCGGCTTGTTCGAGAGGCCGTACACGTACGCCGTCAGCAGATGCACTTTCGCCTCGCCGAGGAATTCGCCGAATCCCGGCATCCGGTTCATCCGGCCCTTCGTGACCGTTTCCATGATCGTCGCCTCCGAAGAGCCGTAAAGCCATGCGTCATCGGAAAGATCAGGAGCGCCCATCGCCGGCGTCCCTTTCGCCTCTGCGCCGTGACACGCCGCGCAGTTCTGCTGGAACAGTTCGGCACCGCGCTGCGCGCGCAACGAGTCGTGTGCGAGGCCGGACAGCGAGCGCACGTAGTTCGCGACATTCTTCACGCCGTCCGCGCCGAGCGTCGGACCGAGAGGGGGCATCACGCCGATTCGCCCGTTGGTGACAGTGGCCTTGATCGTCTCGGGATCACCGCCCCAATGCCAGGCCTTGTCAGTCAGGTTCGGAAAGCCTTTCGCCCCGCGCGCGTCCGAGCCGTGACACTGGGCGCAGTAGGTCACGAACAGCCGCTGTCCCATCCCGCGGGACTCCGGGTCCGCCGCCACTGCCGCCACATCCATGCCCTGGTACTTGGCGAAGATCGGCGCGTACCGCTCTTCCGCCTTCCGGGTTTCCGTTTCGTACTGCCCGACCGACGCCCATCCGAGCACGCCTTTCGTGTTGCCGAATCCCGGATACAGGATCAGGTAGACCACTGCGAAAACCAGCGTCAGCCAGAACAGGTACAACCACCAGCGCGGCAGCGGGTTGTTGTATTCGGCGAGGTTTTCGTCCCAGACGTGGCCGTGCAACTCGACCGGACCGGTCTCACGCTTGTTGTTCGACATCAGCACGAACAGGCAGAACAGCAGGCTCAGGGCCACCAGGCCCATCACATACATGTTCCAGAAGCCGCTAACAAAGTCAGCCATTTTTCATCCTTCCTTGGCTTGCCGGGCAGCATGTGGCACCGGCGCATCATCGTCGGTGAAGGGAAGCAGCGCCGCTTCATCGAATCCGGCCCGGGCACGCTTGCTGTAAGCCCAGAAACAGATACCCAGGAAGCAGGCCATGCCGAGTACGGTGATGAGGGATCGCAAATCGTTGATATCCACGGCGCTTCTCCTGCTCGTCACTTGAAGTTCGAAAGCGCGGTACCCAGCCCCTGCAGGTACGCGATCAGCGCTTCCATCTCGGTCTTGCCTTCGAGCGCTGCCCGGGCCCCCGCGATTTCCTCATCGGAATACGGATGGCCGAGGGTGCGCAGCACCTGCATCTTCTGCTCGATGTCGTCCGCCTCGACCGGGCGTTCGAGCCACGAGAACGCAGGCATGTTCGATTCCGGCACGACATCGCGCGGATTGTTTAGATGCACCCGGTGCCACTCGTCCGAGTAGCGACCGCCGACGCGCTGCAGGTCGGGGCCGGTCCGCTTCGAGCCCCACTGGAACGGCCGGTCATAGATGAATTCGCCGGCGACCGAGTAGTGGCCGTAGCGTTCGGTCTCGGCGCGGAACGGGCGAATCATCTGCGAGTGGCAGTTGTAGCAGCCTTCGCGGACGTAGATGTCGCGCCCGACGAGCCGGACCGGATCGTACGGCTTGACGTTCAGCGGGTTGCCCTGGCGATCGATCGGCATCGTCGTCGACTTCTGGAAGAACAGCGGGACGATCTCGACGAGACCACCGACGCTCACCGTCAGCAGCGTGAGCACGATCAGCCAGCCAACGCTGCGCTCGATGAAATCGTGATTCGATTTGGATTTGGCCATGTCACGTTTCTCCGATCAGGCGTGCGCAGCGGCGGGAAGCACGACGGGAGCGTCGTACGCGCGGTGGCCGGCCATCGTTTTGACCATGTTGTAGAACATGATGAGCATGCCGGTCAGGAAGAGCACTCCCCCTGCCAGGCGAATCGACCAGAACGGGTAGCTCGCCTTGACGCTCTCGACGAACGAGTACGTAAGGGTGCCGTCCGGATTCGTCGCGCGCCACATCAGCCCCTGCATCACGCCGGCAATCCACATCGACGCGATATACAGCACGATGCCGATCGTCGCGATCCAGAAGTGGGCATTGATCAGGCCCGTCGAATACATCTCGGTCCGGCCGTACATGCGCGGCAGGAGGTAATACATCGAGCCGATCGAGATCATCGCGACCCAGCCGAGCGCGCCCGAATGGACGTGACCGACAGTCCAGTCCGTGTAGTGCGACAGCGCGTTCACCGTCTTGATCGACATCATCGGGCCTTCGAAGGTCGACATGCCATAGAACGACAACGCGGTGATCAGGAACTTCAGGATCGGGTCGGTGCGCAGTTTGTGCCACGCGCCGGACAACGTCATGATGCCGTTGATCATGCCGCCCCACGACGGCGCCAGCAGGATCAGCGAGAACACCATGCCGACCGACTGGGTCCAGTCGGGCAGCGCGGTGTAGTGCAGATGGTGCGGGCCCGCCCACATGTAGGTGAAGATCAGCGCCCAGAAGTGCACCACCGACAGGCGGTACGAATACACCGGGCGCTCGGCCTGCTTCGGCACGAAGTAATACATCATGCCGAGGAAGCCGGCGGTCAGGAAGAAGCCCACCGCGTTGTGGCCGTACCACCACTGCACCATCGCGTCCTGCACGCCGGCGTACGCCGAATAGGACTTGGTGAGCGTCACCGGAAGCGCTGCGCTATTGACGATATGCAGCAGCGCGACGGTCAGGATGAACGCGCCGAAGAACCAGTTCGCGACGTAGATGTGCGAGGTCTTGCGCTTGGCGATGGTGCCGAAGAACACGACCGCGTAGGACACCCACACCACCGCGATCAGGATGTCGATCGGCCATTCGAGCTCGGCGTACTCCTTGCTGCTCGTGATGCCGAGCGGCAGCGTGATCGCGGCCAGCACGATGACCAGTTGCCAGCCCCAGAACGTGAAAGCTGCAAGGCGCGGCGCAAACAGCGTGGTATGGCAGGTGCGCTGGACGACGAAATACGACGTCGCAAAGAGCGCACAGCCGCCGAACGCGAAGATCACCGCGTTCGTGTGAAGCGGACGCAACCTGCCGAAGTGGAACCATTCCCCGACGTTGAGTTCCGGCCATACAAGCTGTGCCGCAATGATCACGCCGACCAGCATGCCCACGATTCCCCACACCACTGTCATGATGGAGAACTGGCGCACGACTTTGTAGTTGTAAGTCGCTTGCGATTGCATGTAACTGCCCCCTTGATGAAAAACCTTTGCCCCGGTCTGCAATCATCCACGCACCAGCTGCCCGGGCGAACGCGTCAATGCACAACCCCACTGACCGGCCGTTGACTTAGGTCAACATTATATTGCACCGCGCAATCGGGCGGAAGCACATGGAGCGCCAATCGTGCAAAAAAACCATGTTCGCAACATGGTGAAAATCGCAGGCAAAAAAAAGGGTGCGTATCGAACGCACCCCCAACCCCAACAGAGAGACATGAATACCAGTTGCCGGAATGCCGCCCGAAACCTCGCGGCGACAACCGTAAAAACCATGGGAAAAGTATGCCCATCTCGCCCGGATGAAGTTTTGATCAAGGTCAACAAAGGATGTCCCTGCAGCCCCGTGATGTGCCGGCTCACTTCGGCTGCTCGCGGTCGGTGCCGTCCGGCTGCTTCTCGGCAGGCGGCGGCGCATCGCGGTCGTCCATCAGCACCCGGTACGCCGGCCCTTCCATATCGTCGTACTGCCCTGACTTGAGCGACCACCAGAAAATCACGCCGATCACGAAAACCAGCACGACCGAGAGCGGAATCAGGATGTAAAGGCTTTCCATCAGCGAACCCCGCTGCGCGGTTGGCGCTGCAGGCGCAGCGCGTTGAGAACGACGAGCAGCGAGCTTCCGGCCATGCCGATGCCCGCCATCCATGGCGTGACCAGGCCGGCCATCGCGAGCGGCACCGAAGTGAAGTTGTACGCGAACGACCACCACAGGTTCTGCCGGATGATCCGCAGCGTGCGGCGCGAAAGGTCGAGCCCGCGCCCCAGCCCGGCGAGATTTTCGCTCAACAGCACGATGTCGGCTTCGTTGCGGGCGAGTTCGGTGCCGCCGCCCATCGCCACCGACACGTGGGCCTGGGCAAGCACCGGCGCATCATTGACGCCGTCGCCGACCATCGCCACCACTGCCCCGGGAGCACGCTGCAGCTTCGCCAGGAACTGCTGCTTGCCCTGCGGCGTCAGCGCGCCGTGCGCGTCGTCGATGCCGAGACCCTGCGCGACCGCATCGACCGCGCCGGGCGAATCGCCGCTCAGCACCGTCATGCGCACTTTCTCTGCGAGAAGCTTCGTCGTCAGCTGCGCGGCTTCCTCGCGCGGCACGTCCGCGAGGCGGAACAGACCGAGCCATTCGCCCGTCCTGCCGAGCGCGATCATCGAGCCGCCCCGCCCTTCAAACTCCCCGCAGCGCGCCGGCTCGGGGAGGTCCAGTTGCGCCGCGACGTAGGCCGTCCGCCCGATCGCATGGCGCACGCCATCGATTCGCCCGGCAATGCCTTGCCCGGTTTGCGCGACGACCTCATCGACCGCGGGCAGCACGTCGTCACCCCCGGCGCGGCGCAGTGCCTCGCCGACCGGATGTTCGGAATCGCGCTCGAGCGCCGCTGCCAGCACGCGCAATTCGGCTTCGCCAAGCTCGCCGAGCGGCAGGACTTCCTCGAGGCTCATCCGCCCCCGCGTCAGCGTGCCGGTCTTGTCGAAGACGAAGTGGTTCACGCGCCCGAGCGTCTCGATCGCGTGGCCGCGCGTCACCAGCACTCCCATTCGGGCCAGCGCGTCGGTCGCCACCGTCAGCGCCGTCGGCGTCGCCAGCGACAGCGCACAAGGACACGCGACCACCAGCACCGACACGAACACCCACAGCGCCCGCCCCGGTTCGATGAAGTACCACGCGAGACCCGTCGCGAACGCCAGCACCAGCAGCGCGACGATGAACACGACCGCGAAGCGGTCCGACTGCTGCGCGAGGCGAGGCTTTTCGCTCGCACCGCGCTCCATCAGGCGGCGGATCGCCGCGAGACGGGTCGAGTCGCCGACCTGCTCGACGCGCACCGTCAGCGGGCTCGAGATGTTGATACTGCCGCCGGTGACCGGGCTCCCGGCAAACTTCGGCACCGGCAGGCTCTCGCCCGTCAGCAGCGCCTCGTTCGCCTCGCTGCGTCCGTCGACGACGACGCCGTCGGCGGGCATGACTTCACCGGGACGCACCCGCACGAAGTTGCCCGGCACCAGTTGCGACACCGGCACGCGCTCGCCGTCGGGCGCCGGCCAAGCGGGCAGGAGCTCGGCAAACGCCGGCAGTACCTTGCCGAGCTCCTCGACGCCGCGCACCGCTTTCTGGCGCGCCACCATCTCCAGATAGCGCCCGCACAGCAGGAAGAACACGAACATCGTCACCGAGTCGAAATACACTTCGCCGCCCCCGACGAGCGTCGCCCACAGGCTTGCCGCGAACGCACTGCCGACTCCGAGCGCCACCGGCACGTCCATGCCGAGGCGGCGCAGCTTCAGGTCGCGCAACGCCCGCTGGAAAAACGGCGCCGCGGAATACAGCACGACCGGCAGCGTCAACAGCAGGCTCGCCCAGCGCATCAGCTGCGCAATGTCCGGCGCGAGGTCGCCTTCCGGGGCGATGTACGCCGGGAACGCGTACATCATCACCTGCATCATGCCGAAGCCGGCGACAAAGACGCGCCACAGCATCGAGCGCCGCTCGCGCTTGCCGATCTGCTCCGAGCGCTCCGCGTCGTACGGATACGCGCGGTAGCCGATCGCCTGGATTGCGGAGAGGATCTCGGACAGCTTGACGCGCCGTTCGTCCCAACGCACCCGCGCACGCCGGGTCGCATAGTTGACTTCGACCAGCGAAACGCCCGGCTGGCGCGCGACATGCTGTTCGTTCAGCCACACGCACGCGGCGCAGGTGATGCCTTCGAGGATCAGCGCCGCTTCGCGCTCGTGCTCGCCGATCGGCTGGACGAAGGTTTTCTGGAAATCGGGATGATCGAACAGCCCGAGTTCCTGCAGTTCAGCGGGCAGCGCCTCCTTCTGCGGCTCGGGCATCGCGTCGCGATGGCGGTAGTAATCAGTGAGTCCGTTCGCGACGATCGACTCGGCGACGGCCTCGCAGCCGACGCAGCACATGCGCCGCGACGCGCCGTCGATTGTCACGTAATGGTGCGTGTCGGGCGGGACCGGCAGGCCGCAGTGATAGCAGTCCTGCTCAGGCAACGATGCTCGGACAGACTCGATTTCGGAAGCGCTCATCAGGGAAACACCGAGGGCGGCAAGGGCGGCGAGCGGGCGGCCCCCTCCGTCCGGTCAGGCAGCGAAACGTCTTTTAGCACACTTGACGTCCCGCCGCTATTGCAGTGCAGCAAAACTTGCGGCACGTCAGCTCCCGAAGAGCCGCAATCGTCGCGCACGCCGCTCACCGTCGCCGCGACGCCGTCCGCTTCAGTTCATTTCGCGGTCATGCGAATCGCGCCGTCGAGGCGGATCGTCTCGCCGTTGAGGTAGGCGTTCTCGATGATGTGGCGCACCAGCGCGGCGTATTCCGCGGGCCGTCCCATGCGCGACGGGAACGGCACGGTCCTGCCGAGGGAATCCTGCACTTCCTGCGGCATGCCCATCAGCATCGGCGTCTCCATGATCCCCGGCGCGATCGTCATCACCCGTACGCCGAAGCGCGCCAGTTCGCGCGCCACCGGCAACGTCAGCCCGACGACGCCCGCCTTCGACGCCGCATACGCGGCCTGGCCGATCTGGCCGTCATAGGCGGCGACCGACGCGGTGCTGACGATCACGCCCCGCTCGCCTTCGTCGTTCGGCGCCGCCTTCGTCATCACGTCCGCCGCGAGGCGCATCATGTTGAAGCTGCCGATGAGGTTGACGGTGATCGTGCGCGCGAACGACTCGAGCCGATGCGGTCCCTCGCGGCCGACGACTTTTTCGGCCGGAGCGATGCCGGCGCAATTGACCAGCCCGTGCAGTGCGCCGAAGCCGGACACCGCGCGATCGATCGCCGCCTTCGCGCTCGCCTCGTCGGTCACGTCGGTCGCGACGAACGCCGCCGCGGCGCCCAGCTCGGCCGCCAGCGCCTCGCCCGCGTCACGATTCACGTCGGCCAGCACCACTTTGCCTCCGGCCCCGACCAGCATCCGCGCAGTCGCCGCCCCCAGCCCCGATCCGCCCCCGGTGACGACGAACACGCCATTTTCGATCTTCATTGCGAGACTCTCCGTGAATGCCGCCCGGACGCGGGCGTACGAGGGCGCAACATAATGTCCGTTGACGTCAACGTCAACTGGCAAGCCGATACCGATGGATTTTCCACCCCTTCCCACGCAGCAGTTCGTCTATCGCACCAGCGACTGACGCGCATAGGCTAAACTTCATTCGATCCCCAGGCCCTCATGAAGACGACAGTGATTGCTCTCGTCGAGTCACAACGCGCACGAATCGCCGAACTTTGCCGATCGCTCGGGGTTCAGCGCCTGGATCTTTTCGGCTCAGGGGTTCGCGGCGACTATTCGCCGTCCAGCAGCGATCTCGACTTCCTGGTTGAGTTCAACGATAGTCCCCCTGCCAAGTACGCTGAGGCGTGGCTTACCCTGCACGAAGAACTGGAACTGCTGTTCGGGCGCCCGATCGATCTCGTCACGAGCAGCGCGATGACCAACCCTTATTTCCGGGATCGTGTCCTGCAGACGCGAGAAACGGTCTATGCACCCTGATTCGGTCGACGACAAGCTCGTATGGGGCGTCGTCGAAGCGAAACTATCTACCCTCCGCCATACGATCACCGACCTCTTGGCCCCTTCCTGATCTGAACCGCCACCCCCCGGCAACGGGGCGCCGATTCACGCAGTCCCCGTTCACGATCCGCCCAGGAACCGGTACAGCGACACCAGGATTCCCGCCGTCGCACCCCAGATGAAATACCCTTCGTACGGCATCGCGTAATACTGTCGCATCCGGCCCTGGTACTCCATGGTGTGGCGCTCGTGGTTCGCCGGATCGAGGAAATGCGCCAGCGGCACTTCGAACGCTTCGGCAACTTCGAACGTGTCGAGCTTGAGCTCGAATGGCGGATGCACGAGCCCGACCACCGGCGTGATCCTGAAGCCGGTCCCGGTGAAGTACTCGGGCAGCTCGCCGAGCAGCTCGATGCGTTCCGGATCGAGACCGGTCTCCTCCTCCGTCTCGCGCAACGCCGTCATCACCGCCGAGACGTCCGCCTTCTCGACCCGCCCGCCGGGAAAGCTGATCTGGCCCGGATGATGATGCAGATGATCGGTGCGGCGCGTCAGCAGCACCGCGAGCCGTTCCGGGCGCAGGACCACCGGCACCAGCACCGCGGCCGGGCGGAACTCCCCGCGCTGTGCCCCCTCTTCGCGCACCGGCGCCATTTCCGGCGCATCGACAAACCTGCGCCGCAGCCCCTCGGCATCGAATGCCGCTTCCATGAGCTTCTTTTCGATCACTCGTCGTACCTCTCCAGAAAACGCCCGGCGGTCCCCGATTTTCTTGCCCCGTTCGCGGACTGAAACGGCAATGCCGTTTCCCGGGGGCGTTCAGTAGCGCTTGCGCAGCACGAGCCGGTCACCGTCCCGCTGCATGTCCATGCGGCCGAGAAAACTCATCCCGAGCAGCACGAACGGCAGGTCGTTTTCATGCACCAGGCCATCGACGCCGTGCACCGTGATATCGCCGACGCGCAAGGTATCGAGCCGCACTTTCCACACCATCGCCGGCCCGCTTGCGGTCTGCGTGCGGGCCGGTATGCCGCGACGGTAGTCGATGCCGGCGCGCCGCGCGTCCGACAACCCGATCGACACCATGCTCGCGCCGGTGTCGACGAGAAAACGCACCGCGGCCCCGTTGATCATGCCGTTCGCGAAGTGATGGCCGGAGGAATCGGCAAAAAGACTGACGGTCGCCGACGCCGCTTGCGGCCCGTCGGCGCGCAGCACCGCCTGCCCGAGCGCAATCCGGCGCAGGGTGCGATCCACCTCGACGACCGCCGTCTCGCCCCGGACTTCGATCAACCTGACTCCCTCGCGCGTGCGTTCCCCGACAGCCAGCGTCTTCGGCGCCCCGCCATCGACGATCAGCACCGCCTTCGCGCCGAACACGCCGACCAGCTCGACCTCCGCGCCGAACGACGCCGCGGCGAAAGCCGTCCCGAGAGACGCCACCGCAACCCGGCACAGCTTGGAAATCTGCCGCATCGATGACCTTCGAAGAAGAAATTGCACCTCGAACCGGCCCTGCGAACCGCTCTCGAGACAACCCGGAGAGGTTACCGACGAATACCCGATTGCACCAGCACGGCAGGCTGATCCCCAACTTGGGCGAAGCTTGTGGCGGCGCGAAAAACACGATTTGCATAATCAGGCCTGCTGAATTATATATTTGTCATGACTCTGAAAATGCATGGGCTCTCCCTCGTTGAACTCATTGTGACGATCGCGGTGGCTGCGATCCTTTATTCAATTGCGCCGCCGCTCCTCGCCAGCTTCCTCGAAGCCAGTCGCATCAGCGGTGCGGCCGACCTCCTCGTCACGCAACTGCACTACGCGAGAACGGAGGCGATACAACAGAGCGCGCCCATGTTCGTAACGTACTCGATGAAAGACACGGTCAATTGGAGGATGGGCATTCACGATCACAGCCAGTGCGACACGTCATTGTCAGACCCGGCACAACCCGACGCATGCACCATTCCCTCCAGCGGCGGCAGAGCGCTCACGGTGCTCGACGGGGCACAGTTCCGTGGCATCGCCGCCAGCGCAAACCGCAATGCAACCCGGTTCGACCCGATTTCGGGCACGACGCTCGGCACGAACGTCACCATCTCGCTGCAGTCACCCGGCGGCAAGGAAATCAAAGTGATTGTCAGCAACGTCGGCCGAATCCGGACCTGCTCGCCGAAAACAGCAGTAGGGAAAGTGGCCGGGCATCCTCCCTGCTGAATCAGCGATGCATCACGAGCGACTCGCATCCCCCTGATGCTTGAGCAGCGGAAGCTGCACGCGCACGATAAAGCTGTCTTCCTGCTGCCAGGTTCGCAGCTGCGCTTCCGCATCAAAATGCAAAGCCAGACGCTCCGCTATGTTTGCCAGCGCGATCCGGTTTCCCGCAGGGGTTCCGCTCGTTGAACCCGTCATCGTGTTCTGCACTTCGATATCGAGAACCCTGCCCCGGCGCCCGATCCGCACGCGGATCTCGCCACCGTTTTCGGACGGCTCCACGCCATGCCTCACCGCGTTCTCCAGCAACGGTTGCAGCAGCAGCACGGGCACAGGGGCTCCCTGCGGGGCGCCTTCGCAGTCCCAAGTCACATGAAGACGTTCACCGAGGCGAAGCTGTTCGATCTCCAGGTAAGAGCGTGCAAGGCGGATCTCCTCGGCAAGCGGCACCAGCGAACGAGGCTCCGCGAGCAACACCCGGAACAGGTCGGACATGTCGAGCAGGACCTGCTCGGCGAGGCGCGCGTCGCGCCGAACGAGCGACACAGCGGTATTGAGGCTGTTGAACAGGAAGTGCGGCCGGATGCGTGACTGCAGCGCCATCAATCGGGCCTCTGGCAACGCGGGAGAAAGCACACGCTGCCGCCAGTTGAAATACGCCAGTAGCAGCCCGGCCAGCATGGCCGCGAATACCGCCGCCTTCAGCGCCCCTCCCGTAGGGGCGCCGCCGACCCAAGCGCGCACGCCCAGGTCGAGCGCTCCGGAGACCACCGCTGCAACACCTGCCACCGCCCACACCCCCCTCCTGTAGGGCAAACGACCCAGCAACGGCGAGAGCAGAAAAAGCAGCAGCACGACGAGCAACAGCGAGGACTCGAACAACAGCCCCGACTCCGTGACGCGCAGCAGCGCGGCGAAACCCTCCGGTGCATGAGCCACCAGCGCGACAAGGCTCGCAAACTCCGCGATGACCAAAATCCGCAACATCACTCCCAGATTGCGGAAATCGGGGAGCCTCACGCTGTTGCCGGAGCCCGCATAACCCATGCTGTCATACCTCGAAATTGCATCGTCGCGCCGGGCGGCGAGCCAACCGCCCTGCCCGCTTGCGACACCTTAATATCCCCAGTCGATACGCCGCTGCCAGTCATCGCGCTGTACGTGCCGCCTGTCGAGCTTCTCTCGCACGGCTCTGTAATAAAGTGTAAGACTATGTCAGAGTCCGGAGGGCCTTCGACACGTCCGCGCCGACCTAGAGCGTGTTATGAACTTATGCAATTGATATAGTTGATGTTTTTTGATCACTGTGAGCAGAAAACCCTACCCGAGCGATGTCAGTGAAGAGGAGTGGCATTTCGTGGCGCCGTATCTGACGCTGATGAGCGAGCAGGCGCCGCAGCGCAGCTACCCCTTGCGCGAAGTGTTCAATGCGTTGCGCTGGCTCGCCCGGGCGGGGGCGCCGTGGCGACTGTTGCCGAATGATTTTCCGCCCTGGCAGATGGTGTATCAGCAGTTTCGCCGCTGGAACGATGCGGGCTGTTTCGAGGCGATGGTGAGCGACATGCGTTCGATCATCCGCGTCAGCGACGGTCGCCCGGGCCAACCCAGTGCCGTGATCCTCGATGGGCGAACGCTGCAAAGCAGCTGCGAGAGCGGGCCGCGTGCCGGCTACGACGGCTACAAGCGGCGTCGGGGCAGCAAAG